>CAYMLL010000053.1:0-31234 GCA_964390645.1 uncultured Planctomycetia bacterium
CCGTGGACGGCAAGCAGCTGGCTCCCGAGAAGGACTTCGTCGCCCTCACCAGCGCTACCGGCGACGCCGAGATCTCCGCGATCTTCTCGTCGATGCGATTCGGATCCGGTGCCTGAAAGAACGCCAGAGAACGAGCCCGCTCGCTGTCGAGGTGCCGTGTCAGCTTCCCATCGAGCGGCGGGTCGAAGTACTCCGCCATGTCCCGGAATCGTGTCGATCCGACGGCCGGGTAGGAGATGCGTGAAAGCACCGGCCCCCGGTAGAGCCGCAGCAGATGCCGGTCGCCGCTCGAGTAGCTGAGGAGCTGATTGTCGTCATGGTAGACGACCGGCGCCTCCATCTTCGAGATGTCCGCCGGAGCGACGAGGAGCGTCGACAGCACACCGTTCAGCGAGGCGACCTGATCGCGGCACTTCCGGTCATCATTCAGGTTACTGTAGCCGTCCGTCCAGGTGCCTCCGGCGACCCTGATCTCCTCGCGAAAGGTCTCGCAGCGTTCGGTGATCGCCGCGATGTCGAAGGTCGGTCGCATCGCGAAGCTGAGCACCATGAAGTCGTCCTGGCCGACCTTGACGACGAAGGTCTCCGGAAAGACCTCGGCCTGAGTCTTGATGATGCCCTTGGTGTCGAGCGGCGTGATACGGTAAAGCGGCAGCCACTGCATGAAGAGGCCGCCCGGGCGCAGGATCCTCTTCACGCTCTCGTAGAACTCGATCGAGTAGAGGCTCGAGACGCCGTCCGCTGTCGGCGGTGGCGGCTCCATGGAGACCACGTCGTAGGAGTGTTCCGCCGCACGATCGACGAAGTGACGCCCGTCGTCCTGGTGGATCTCCACCCGCGGGTCGCTACCGAGGGCATGGTTGTATGGAGCGTAGTAGTCGAGCGAAAGCTCGATCATCTCGTCCGAGATGTCGACGACATCGAGATGCTCGACGTCGTACATCAGGAGCGCCCCGAAGGACTGGCCGGATCCCAGGCAGATGCCGAGGCAGTCCTTCGGCGTCCCCCGTCCCGGATAGAACAGCACCGGCACGTGGCCCTGGATAGCCTGCGTCGACCACGTCGTCTTGTAGGTAACGGCGAGGGACACATGGCCCGCACCGACCTGGATGCTGTCCTCGCTCTCGAAGACCCACGTGGTCGTCAGCGGTCCCTCGTTGACGTCGATGAGCTCGAGCTTGGCGTCGTTGACCTGACGTCCGTAGCCATAGCTCTCGATCGTCCTCCACGTCACGTTCCTCCTGGCGACGGCGAAACCGACAAGGCCGACGAGGCTGATTGCCGCAAGGCCCATGTACGCGGCGCCGGGGCGCGCCTTCACCGGCGACGCGGCCTTCTCCGCACGCTTTCGCTCCTGACGGCTGAGCGCCCCGGCGGGACTCGTGGCCGGATCCGAGCACGACCTCCAGATCAGAGCCGCCGAAACAGCGAGAGATCCGAGCCCGAGTGCGAAGAGCGTCCAGTGAAGCCCCATCAGCGGCAGGAACACGTAGCCGGCAAGGAAACCGCCGAGGCTCGAGCCCACCGTGTTCCAGAAGACGACACGTCCCGACACCGAACGCAGCGCAGCGCTGGTGCGCGCGGCGGCTCCGATCAGTGACGGCAGACCCATCCCCATCAGCACGACCGGCAGGAAAATCACCAGCGAGATCTGAAAGAGCGGCGCGAAGAAGGTCGCGTCCGCTCGCTCGCTCCAGAACGTGAAGTAGTCCTCGTGAGCGTGGTTGATCTCGAGGGTCTCGACGAAAACGAGCCCTCCGTCCGGCCCCGGCTTGCCGAGAATCGACACGAAGTAGTCCGCCCCGATCCACCAGTACAGCGTGTACAGCGTGAAGAGCGGCACGAGCGCCTGCGCGTAGCCGAGAACCCGCAACGGATTCCACCGCACCGCGAGCATCGGCGCGAGGACGAAGCTGCCGACCGCCAGCGCCAGCAGGTAGACCGCGAGCAGCATCGCGGTGAAGTAGATCGTCGACGTGTGGAAGAGCGTGAAGTAACGCGCCCAGCAGATCTGGTACGCGATCGCCAGAAGCCCTGACGCGAACGCGACGATCGGAAAGAAGCGTCCGAGCGGCGCCGTGCTCTTCGCCTCGACGTGGATGGGCTTGTGGCTCCTGAACGCGATGAGCGCCACCGCGCCGATGAGCAGGTTGCCAAAGCCACCCGCAACGCTCGTGCCGTTCATTCCGAGATGCGGGATCGCGAAGTACGCCGTGACGAGAACGCCGACAACCGCACCGAGGATGTTGACACCGTAGAGAAAGCTCGTGCGCGAGCCGATCGAGCGATCTTCGGCGACGAGCGCATCGAGAAGAAGCGGCAGGGTCCCTCCCATGAAAAAGGTCGGCACCAGGACGAGCAGGAAGAGGAGCACGAAGCGCAGCGCGAAGAGAAGCGTGTCGCTCCCCGCGACCAGCGGGTAGGCCGCGCCGTAGATCAGCTCGAGGAGCTCGAAGAGCCACGGGAACGCGAGCGCGAAGACCCCGATGGCCGCCTCGAAAACGCCGTAGACGAAGAGCGGCGAGAAGCGGGTCGAGCGCAGGTAGCGACCGACGAAGTAGCTGCCGAACGCGATCCCCAGGAAGAACGACGTCAGCACCGTCGACATCGCGATCTGGCTGGCGCCCACGACGAGCGCCGCCTTGCGAATCCAGACCAACTCGTAGCCGAGGCCGAGAGCCCCGGAAAAGAAGAAGAGTGCGGTCGCGATCGCGAGGGAAGGGCTGCGGGGCATGGAAGTCCAGCTCTCGGGGAGGTTGGCCCCGAACTTCGCCGTTTTCCGGGGGCCTGGCGGGGCGGTGTGAGGCGATCGCGGTCCAGAGAGCCCGTTTTCGCGACCGGAGCACTTTCTCGACCGGCTGCCGGGGGTCGAACATAGCACGAGGTCCGGGCCTTTCCTACCACGACGCCCGGCAAAAAAGACCTTAACCCTGTTCCCAGGAAGAGGATAGGATGGCGCCATGAAGACCCACGAAGTTCCGCCTCGTGTCCGCGCTCTCGTGGCACTTCTGCTCGGGGCCGCTGCGGGCGTCGCGACGGCCGACGTCGAGAAGCGGCCAGGCGCCCCGGCGGTGGTTCCGCAAGCCCCGGCGAAGAACGAGGATCCAGCAGTCCGGCGCCTGGCGCTGAGGCTCGCCGACTGGGAAAAAGCCGAGGGGAGGATGACCGTCGACGGTCTCACCGCGCGGGCGTTCATCGCCCCCGACGCGCTCGCGTACAGAATCGCATCGACGTACGTGCGGCTTCGCCGTGGCGGGATGATGCACGGCCCCGCCGTCACGCGGCTGCGCGCTTCGCTGCCACGCTGGAAACGCTACGACGGCCGGAGCCTCCTCAGGGTCTCGCTCCACAACAGCAAGTTCGAGATCGGCAAGAAGGACCGGCGCGTCTACACGCAGACGAGGAATCTGGCCAGGGATGCGATCGTCGTCCGCACCGGCAAGAAGACCCGGCTCGGGACGAAGCTCGGCGGGTCGCCCGCGAATCTCCGCGTTGCGAGCTTGCGCGTCAAGAAGTTCTGGACGACCGCGGATGGCTTCACACGGCGCTTCACTCCGCGGCGTGAGCGTGGCCGTCTCGTGCGCGACCCTTCCTCGATCGGACGCAAAGCCGTGCTTTCCAGGCCGGTCAAGGCTCTGGTCCTCGAGGACAAGCCCGCCGAGGTCGAGCTGCTGCTCACCCGCAAGCACCTCGAGAAGCGCGGCCGCACGGCCGTCGGGCTCGAGCTTCACGGCTGGAAGACCTACGAGGGACCGTGGAAAGGCGACGTGATCGATCTCAACGAGCGACGCGAATGGAAGGAGCTCGGGACGTTCGCCCTGAAGGTCCCGCTTCCTCCCGGCGGCCTCGTCGTCAGCCCCGAGATCCGCGCCATCGTCGAGCAGGTCCGCATGCCTGCCCGCTGACTCCGAGCCTCGCCGTTTTCCGAGGAAACCGGGACCGCGAGGGTCGGCCGGGCTCGAGAAGCGACGTCGGCGCGATGCCCTCGGCGTGTCGGGGTCGGGGAGCAGGAGCTCGACGATCCTCACAGTCGTCGAGGGGACGGGCAGGGCTGTCTCGACGCCCCGACCGATTGCGGGGGGGCATCGAAATCTGCGAGCCCCCCTCGATGGCCCCGCACCGCCCCGAGAAAGACGGCGAGGCTCGACCCGGTATCCCCGATTCCGAGCCCCTCTCGTCTTGCGCAAGCCGTGGCGGTTCTTTACGATACGCCCGGCTCGAGTTGCTCCGCGCGGTGGCGAAGGAGCCCGCCGACGCCCAGGCGTCAGCGGAGTGTCGCCCGTGGTGAAGGACTTACGGAAAAGAAGTCGGAGAGAGGTGGATGACGGAGCCCGGTACGCTGCCGCGTACGGTCGGTTCGTACACGCTCCTCGAGGTGGTCGGCAGGGGACCACGTGGCACGGTCTATCGAGCCCGCAAGGATGGCCGCAGGCTCGCCGTGAAGATCGTCGACGACGGCGTTCGCCTCGACCTCGACACGCTCGGCCGATTCTTGCGCGGTACTGACGATCAGATCCGCCATCCGAACATCGCCGTGCTCGAGGGTCTCGGAGTTGCCGACGGGATGCGCTTCTATGCAACACGCGTCCTCGCCGGCGACCCCCTCGTCGCCGTGCTTCGCGATCTGCGCCAACGATCGAGCGACCGACCGTTCCTGTCGCCGCTGTCGGTCACGGCAAGCGGGGAGCTCCATCCCTCGTATCTCACGCACGCCATCGAGCTCCTGATCCCGGTCGCGCGAGGTCTCGAGCACGCGTACGAGCAAGGCGTCTGCCACGGCAGGATCTCGCCCGGCAACCTCATCTTCTCTCCGGGCGGTCATCTCGTGCTCACCGACTTCGGTGGCGACGCCCGGGGAGAGAGCCTCGGATCCCTTCCGTACTGCGCTCCGGAGCAGCTGCTCGACGACGCCGAGCTCGACGTCGCACGCTGCGACGTCCACGCGCTCGGGGCAATCCTCTACGAGTTCGCGACGCTTTGCGTACCCTGGCACGACGATGACGGTAAGGCCGCCGCGGATGACGACGTTCTCCGAAGGCGCATCCTGGCCGCGAAGCTGCCGCGACCCCGCAGCTTGCGTGAAGACATATCGACCTCTCTCGAGGAGTGTATCCTTCTGGCCATGGCGCCGGATCCCGAGAGCCGCTACTCGAGCGCAGGGCGTCTCGCCGAAGACCTCGAGCGCTTCCTGAACGGGAAGCCGACGTTCGCGTCGCGGTCGGCAAAGCCGCAGCGCATCGGGAGCGACGCCTCGCAAGACTCGCGCTGGCGAGTCGTGGTACGGGCCGCCGTAGCCGCGATCTTGCTCGTGCTCGCGGGCCTCGCCTTCCACTACGGCCGTGCGGCGCACGAGCTGGGCAGCTGGAACGACATCCGCGAGGACGTGCTGACAACGTTCAACCGTGGCGATCGGACCGACGCGCTCGCGAAGATATCCGAGCTGGAAGACCGGAGCATCGACGACCCGCGACCGAAGCGGCTGCGCCGCCAGCTGTCCACCGAGGCAGCGAGATCACATCTCGTGCTGGCTACCAAGGCGATGGTCTCCCGGAAGGTGCGCGCTGCGAGGAGGGAGATTCTCTCTGCAAGCCGCTTCGAGCCCGACGCCGAAACACTCGTCTCGTTGCGCCGTGAGGTCGAGAACCTGGCGCACATCGATCCAGTGGTCCGCGACCTCTCCGACCCTCGCTGGTCAGTGCGTCTCGGGGCGCTAGAGAGACTTCGCGAGCAGCTGGCGACGAGCCGTCGGCCTGCCGCTGACACAGCGCTCGCGGGAGCCTCGCTGAGCGGCGAACACGCCAGCGAGCGTGAGCTCGCCTATTCGATCTTCGAAGCCAAGAGGAACAGCACGTCGCTGCTCGACGCGCTGGCGATCGGCAACGAGCATCCGCCCCGTCGCCTCGACCTGGGTCGATTCGCACGACTGATCGAGTCACTCGACCGGATCGACGACAAGGCCGCCGACGATGTACGGTCGCGCTGGTCGTTGGCGGCCATGCGTCGGTTGGACTCGCTCGACACGGGAAGCTCGATCGTGCTCCGACCGAACCTGATCGTCGAAGGCAACGCCTTCGACGGTAGGGCGCCCAGGAGCCGGATTTTCTTCCTGCGCCGGTGGTTGGCGACCGCCACGCGTCTCGATCCGGACTCCGTCACCGAGAACGCACTCGAGATCGCGACGGAGGACACGCTCGTCACCGAGCTCATCGAGTCGCTGTGGAGCATCGGCACGTCCTCGGCGATCAGCGCCCTCGAGGCCCTGGCACGCGAACGTCACGAGATAGCCGGATGCTCGGCGATCGATGCGCTGGCTCGTCTGGATGCTTCGACGGCGCTTCGCGACCTTCTCGCGAGTGACCTTCCGGTGATTCCTCGCGCCGCGGCGCTCGAGTCGCTCGGAATCTCCTTCCTCGGGGAGTCGGCCGTGCGCGATCAGCTACTCCGCGTGCTGCGCCAAAGCCCCGTCGAAGATCTCCGCACTCTGGCGTTCCACCACCTGGGGCAGCTCGATGGCGCCGACGGCTGGGATCCACGTCCGGCGTTGCTCGCGGGGCTCTTCGAGCCGGAGCTCCAGGATGATGCGCTGGCGTGGTTCGCCCGCATCCATGCCGAGTGGAAGCCGTCCCTCGCCATGGACCTGCTCCACGACCCGCGCCAGAGCGTCAGGGAGTCGGCGGTATCGGCGCTGTCCTCGGATCGCGACATCGGACGATTCCTCACACTCGTCCTGTGTCTCAGCGATCGCCAGAGCACGACCCGCAGGGCCGCGTTGCGGGCTCTGGTGGCGCGCAACGACCTCGAGAACCTCGCTCGACACGTCAGCAAGCATACGATCGAGCCCTGGAGCCGCATGGTCCTCCGCCTCGGACAGCGCTTTCTCGAACGCCCCGTCGAGAGTCACGGCCCTGTCCCCCCCGGCGACGTCGAACACGTGCTCGAACGTCTCCTGGATCGATTTCGACCCCGGAGCCCGTGAAACTCTCGTACCGTCGCTGCAACCGGAAGACGAACCGCTTACAATTCCCCAATGCAAGACGAGCGCCCCCGCTCGGCCGCCGGCCGCATTACCCGACGATTGAGAGTGACCGCATGGACGCTCTTCTTCTCCCTTGCCGCCGTGATCACCGCCGGCGACCTGTGGAGCAAGCACGTGGCGTTCGAGTTCCTCGGTGTCGAGCCGATTGGCCACCCTCCTCAGATCCCTCGCAATCCTCCTCCCCGTGAGCATCCGATTATCGAAGGCTACTTCCATCTCGAGGCGAACTACAACTACGGCGCCTTCAACGGCTGGTTCTCGGACCACACCGGGATCCTCGCGATGCTCTCCGTCACCGCGCTCGTCGTCATCACCGGCCTGGTCTGGTTCTCGCTGCGCGACACTTCGGACCCGACCCCGGAAGCCAAAGCAGCGAACGGAAAGGCCCCGCCTCCAAGCCTGTGGTTTATCGCGGCGCTCGGGCTCATCGCGGGCGGCACGGCGGGCAACTTCTACGACCGGTTCTTCCTCGCAGCCGTACGCGACTTCATCAAGTGGTTCTACGTCGACTCGCAGGGCGTGGAGCACGTCTGGCCGAACTTCAACATAGCGGACTCCGGCATCTGCGGTGGCGTGCTGCTGCTGATTCTGCTCGAAACACGCGGTGCCTTGCGCGAGCGCGCCGAGAAGAAGGCGCTGCGAGAGTCGCCGGTCGAGGCGAACGCGAGCTGACGCGCATGCGTCGAAGACACGCGACGCCTGACGAGCACCCCTCGGATACGCCGCTTACTCCGCCCAGTCAGCGATGAAGACGTTGGTCTCCCCGCGTACCTTGCCGTTGCGATTGGACGCCCAGGCCAGCTTCTTGCCATCCGGTGAGAACATCGGGAAGCCGTCGAACTCCTCGTCGAAGGTAATGCGCTCCTCCTTGCCGGTCTCGAGATCCATGAAGTAGATGTCGAAGTTGGGCTGGCGACGACTTGTCGAGTCCTTGTTCGAAACGTAAAGGAGCTGCTTGCCCGACGGATGGAAGAAGGGGCAAAAGTTCGCGTAGCCGTTGCGCGTTATCTGCCTCACGTTGGTCCCGTCCGCGCTCATGATGTAGATTTCGAGCTTGCTTGGCTCGACCATTCCCTTCGACAGCAGATCACGGAACTTCTCCAGCGCCGCTCCCTTCGGGCGGCTGGCGCGGAAACAGATGGTCTTACCGTCCGGTGAGTAGAACGCTCCGCCATCATACCCGGGCACCTTCGTCAGCTGACGCGGGTCGCTACCGTCCGGCCTCATGTCCCAGATCTCCATGTCGCCCGACCGGGCGGACGTGAAGACGATGCGCGAGCCATCCGGCGCGAAGGTCGGCTCTGCGTCGTAGCCCGGGGTATCCGTTATCCGGGTCAGGTCACTTCCATCCGGCCTGGCAGTGAAGATGTCGAACGACTCGTAGACCCGCCACACGTACGGAGGTGGTGGCGGCGCCGGGGGCGGGCAGCTCTCGTCCGCGAGGTGGGTCGACGCGTAGACGATGCGGGAAGCGTCCGGAAACCAGTACGAGCACGTCGTTCGTCCCTTTCCCGTCGACACCATACGCGTGTCGGTCCCGTCGATGTTCATCGTGAAGATCTGGTCACAGCGGAGATCTCCTCGAGTTGACTGGAAGATCAGCTTCTTGCCGTCGGCCGAGAAGTACGCCTCGGCGTTCTGCCCGCCGAAGGTCAGCTGTCGAATGTTACGAAGACGCCTCTCACCCGCTACTGCGAAAGAGCTCCGGGCACCTCCGGGAGTCACCTCGGAACGCGCAGCTCCGGGAGTCGCCTCGGAAACAGGCGTGCGGGTTCCGTCTCGTTCCCCGGTCGTGCTTGCCGGTCCGAGCGGGCCAGCCTTCGGACTCCCAGTGCCAAGGCGGCAACCCGCAAAGCCCAGGACCACGACAGCAGCCCCGACGGCGAAGGCGATACGATCGAGAGCGCGTGGCGGGATCATTCTGAATCTCTCCGGTCGTAACGTGAGAGGAAGGGAACGACATTGTTGACGACAAACTCCGAGGTCAGCTCGATGTTGCGCTCGATGACATCGAGCGCCTTGATCTGTATCGGAGTCTTGAAGGTGCCGACGTTCTCGACATAAATCGACCGATGATCACGAAGGTAAGACTCCACGCGTACATTGAAGCCGTGCGGCTGGTCCTTCGTCGCCGGAAAGACGAGGCGGAAGCCATGAACGCTTGTCGGCCTGCCGAGAAGATCGAAGTCCTCTCCTCGAATGCGAAAGATGCTGCGGGCCAGGAACTCGGCAGCGTTCTTGAAGCTGTTCGGCGTGCAGATCACGCGGACCGTCACCTGCTGCACGAGGATTACCGGAATCCGTAGACGAGGCATCGCCTCCGCGAGCACCGTGCGGACCTTCTTCGAGAACTGGTCGGTCGAGCTGCCGACGTGGTCCTCGGTGAACTGGATCCGGTCGCCCGCGAAGTTCAGGTGGGAGAACCCGTCGCCCTGACTCTCATGACGCTCGAGCCTCACGCCGGCGGGCGTCTTGATGAAGTTCTCGTAGCCACAGGTGCCACAGACATTGGTGTAGACCTCGCGCAGCTGGTCGAGTGAGTGCTTCGCCGGCAGATGAACACACTCGGACAGCAGGCTGATCGTGCGGGGTTCGCTGAGCAATTCGGTTTTTCCTCAAGCTGTTTCGCGGAATATCCGAAAACAACAAGGACCGATACGACATCCGGAAAACAAAGGGTATACCCGTCCGCCGTGGAGCGGTGCTTCTCCAGAGCGCCTCTCCGCGGTTTTTTCTTGGCTCGGCGCCAGCCGCCTCGTCCAGAGTCTGTGGAATTCCATACCCGTCTCCCCCGCCGCAGTCACGTCTGCGGCACCCTCGTCACTCGATGAACAGGCCGACGCCGCGGAACTCCTCCCGGAGATCGCGAATCGCCTTCTCATAGCGGCTTCCACGCACCGTGATCGCGGTGTCGGTGAGGCGCTCGTGCGGAATCTCACGCTTCTCGAGCATCTCGACAAGCCTGCCCATGCCCTCGACACTCATCGACCGCAGCAGCAGCACCTTCTGACGACGCACCAGCTCGACACCGTCGCTCCATTCGCGCACCGAGAACTCGACGTTCTCCGGAAGCCGGGTGCGACTGTAGCGGCGCAGGAGACGGAGGATCTCGTCACCGGTCATTCCGCAGACGACCCCGCGATTGACGCTGTCACGTGTCAGGTGATACCGGCGAACGCGCTCGGAGTTCCGACGGTCCGCGAAACGGCTCAATGCGAGATTCGCTTCGTCCTCCAGCGGTCCACCCGGGAAGACCAGCACCTCGAAGTCGGGGTTGATCAACGCCGGCCTGCCGTTCGGCTCGCTCTCGCTCGTCTCGGTGAGTCCGTACAGGCGCTGGCCGAGATCGGAGAGCCGGAACGCACACAGAACACTGTCCTTGAATCCGACCTCGAGAATGCCGAGCAGCACCATGCGGTGAATGATCCAGTGCGAGAGGTCGTGCTGCAGACCGGGCAGCGACACGATGATCGATTCGCCGATACCCTCGCGCGAGTTGTGGCGGTGCTCCTCGCAGCGCTGCTGGAACTCCTCCCGCACACCGGACTCTTCCAGCTCCAGAAGGTAGCGTGAGATCACCGCGACCAGGAACGCTGGCGCTCCAAGCCATTTTCCCGGCCGGAAGGTCTGCAGCTGCTCCAGAAAGATCTCGCGCAGGCGCGACTGGTGGAAGCTCCAGTGCGTTCCGTTATGATCCTCCACGAATCGCTGGTGGAGTAGCTTCACCTTGTCGAAGAGGCTCTTCTTCTGCCAGCCTCGACGACGCAGCGCGACCGGCACGAGCCGGCTTTCCTCGACGTCGAAGAAGCGCAGACGCTTCGAGACGTCGAGAAGGTGTTGCACCGTCGAGGTCTGGAAGATCTCCCCATGTCGTGACGTAATCAGGTTCGCGGCGATCCGCTCCTCGGTCTTCTTGTAGAGCCGGCCCTCACGCGTGACCTCGAAATTCTCCGTACGCAACAGCTCCAGGAACCGCTCGAGATCGATGACAAAGTCGGTGCCGAGACAGAGGTCGACGTCGTTGTCACCCGAGAAGCGGGACGCCTCCAGGAGCGCGTCCTCTCGTACGATTTCCTGGAAAACGAGCAGCGCGTCCTCCTCGAACTCGATGCCGTAGTTCCGTAGATTGAGAACGCCGGTGGTGCCAATCTTCGCCTCTTCGAGCGCTCGGCGCCAACTCGACGGAAAGACGCCATTCCCACCATTCGACAGCTCGGCGTAGCGCTCGTGCCTCAGTATGCCGTGCTCCTCGCGCAGCGCCCTCATCGCGGCGTCTCGCAGCTCCGGCTCCTCGAGGATTTCCATGCGCTCGACGACGGAGTTCCCCGTGCCGTTCAGGCCCGCACCCAGCGCACGTTCCACGCTGAGCATGTCCAACGCGTCCCGGTTGTCGATGGAGACGGTACGCCGGATCGCATCTCCGAGCTCGAACGGTACGACGAACACCTCTCGACGCTCGGTGCCGTTTGTGTGCGCCTCCTTGGAAACGAAGCCGCCGCCGAGAAGTGAGCGCACGATCGATTCGACTTCGAAATCCTCGATCCGGTTACCGTGACGGCAGGACCGAACGTCGTCCACCGTGCCCCGATATCCGTCACGCACGAGAAGCGACAGGAGGAACGCACGGTGTGAGCGCCCGAGGGCGTCAAACGTCTTCCGTACCACGCCCTGATCCCTCATCGTCGCGAAGAGGTCGTCGGAGAGCTTGTCCTTGACACTGGTCATCTCGCGACCGGGAAACCAGTAGAGGTAGTAGCTCTGCAGGTCCGCCTTGGTCGTCTTCTTGAGGAGCGTCTTCAGGAGCATCGGGATCGCCGATAGGTGTCGTTGCCGCCTCCGACCTCGAGCTTCGGGCGAGCTTCGGACTCGTCACGAATCGAGTAGCTGTATCCTTGCTCGGTAAGAAAGAGCTGCCGTTTTTCCGCGAACTCCTGCTCCCGGCTGCGACGAGTGACAATGGAATAGAAGATCGCGGAGGAGGCGTCTCGCTTGGGGCGCAGAATCCGGCCGAGCCGCTGCGCCTCTTCCTGACGCGATCCGAAGGTGCCCGAAATCTGGATCGCCACGTTGGCGTCGGGCAGATCGACCGCGAAGTTTCCAACCTTGCTGACGATGAGCACCGGCATCTCGCCGTTGCGAAACGCCCTGTAGAGCTCGTCTCGTGTCTGCTGCCGGGTCTTGCCCGTGATCAGCGGGGCGTCCAGCTCACGACCGATGTCACGCAGTTGATCGAGATACTGTCCGAGAATCAGCACATGATCACCTGAGTGGCGTCGAACGAGGGACTTGACGACATCGAGTTTGCGCGGATTCTCCGACGAGATGCGAAACTTGCCACGCTGATCGGCGACGAGATACTTCTCCCGGAGTGTCGGGTCGAGATCGACGCGCATCTCGACGCACTCGGCGTTGGCAATGAACCCGCCCGACTCCAGCGATCGCCATGGCACGTCATACTTCCGCGCTCCGATGAGGCTGAAGACCTCCGCTTCCTTGCCGTCCTCCCGGATCAGGGTCGCGGTGAGCCCGAGGCGGCGGGTGGACTGGATCTCGGCAGTAAAGCGAAAGATCGGCGCCGGCAACAGGTGCACCTCATCGTAGATGATCAGTCCCCACGCGTTCTGCGAGAAAATCTTGAAGTGGCAGAACTCGTCGACACGCGACTTGCGGTACGTCAGGATCTGGTACGTCGACAGTGTGATCGGGCGGATCTCCTTCCTCTCTCCGCTGTACTCGCCGATCATCTCCGCCGGGATGTCCGTTTTCTCGAGAAGCTCTCGACGCCACTGCCTGAGCGCGGTGATATTCGTCGTCAGGATCAAGGTCTGCCGCGCGACCTTCTCGATCACGCCGATACCGACGATTGTCTTGCCGGCTCCACAGGGAAGTACGACGATGCCGCAGCCGCCGCGAGCACTGCCGGCGGCGTGGAACGCATCGACCGCCTCGCTCTGATAGCTTCGCAGCGCAAACGGTGAGCCGTCCGCGAGCGAGTCTCGAAGAGCGACCCGAAGCGCCTTGCCGTCCCGATAGCCGGCAAGATCCTCCACGGGGTGACCAAGCTTGATCAGCGCGAGCTTGAGCTGCCCGCGACAATGCGGCAGCACGACGAGGGCGTCGTCGTGACGGTCGGATTCCAGGAACTCGCGCAGGTGCTTGTGCCCCCAGAGCTCGTCGAGCAGGATCGGGTCGTCCGTCTCGAGATGGAACTCCCCGCCCTCGAAGACATCCGTGGGGCCGCCTTCGGAACGCCGGACCAGTCGCAGACGTCCGTAGCCATTTATCGTCTCCTCGACCTCCTTACGGATACTCGGAGGGACCGGAAACTTCCCGTACACTTCGAGGAACTCGCAGACGGACGCCGGCGACATACCCGAGGCCGCAGCGTTCCACAAGGAGATCGGAGTAATACGGTACATGTGGACGTGCTCGGGGCTCTTCTCGAGCTCCGCGAAGATCATCAGACGATCCCTCACCTTCGCGAAGTCGGGATGGTCGACCTCGAGAAAGATCGTGCGATCACTTTGCACGATCAAGGGTCCTGTGGACTTCATCGCCGTGATACTCCTGGCGCCCGCGCAACCGGTCGCCTCAGCGACCCCGAAGGGCCGCAGATCAGCGATCGGCCGCGGATCGAACCTAGGTCTCCGAATTCTCCCCGCCCGTCCCGTTATCCGCTGACGGCTCGCTTGTCCCGTTATCCGCCGGCAGCTCGCTCGGGTCGGCTTCTGACCCCTGAGGGGCCTCCGCGCTCATCGGGATGTCCTCTTCCTCGTTCTCCGGAACGACACGCTCGACGCTGATCAGCTCGTCGCCTTTCTTGATGTTGATCAGGCGCACTCCCTGGGTAGCGCGACCGATGGCGCTGATGTCCCTGACCTTGGTGCGCATGACCAGCCCGTTTTTCGTCATCAGAACGATGTCGTCATCATCCCGGACCGACTTCAGGGCCACGACACTACCGTTGCGCGCGGACTTCCTGATGTTGATCAACCCCGAGCCGTTGCGCTTCTGCGACCGGTACTCCCGGAGTGGCGTCCTCTTGCCGAATCCGAATGCGCACGCCGTCAGGATGCTGTGACCGTCCGACTTTGCGTCGACCACCGCCATGTCAACGACCCGGTCCTCATTCTTCAGGCTGATGCCGCCGACGCCGACCGCCCCGCGACCCATGGGACGAATGTCGCTCTCGACGAAACGGATCGCCATGCCTCCTGCGGTCCCGAGGACGATCTCGTCGCCCTTCTCGCAGATTCCGGCGCCGATCAGCACGTCGTCCTCCTTCAGGCCGATCGCGATGATACCCGTGCGCTTCGGCCGCGAGAACGCGGCCAGCTGCACCTTCTTGATGGTCCCGGAGCGCGTCGCCATGACGACGAACTGCTCCCCTTCAAAGCCGGAAACACAGACCTGCTGGCTAACGGTCTCGCCGGTCTCGAGCTGGATCAGGTTGACGATCGAACGGCCCTGGGAGGTGCGACCGAGATCCGGGATCTCGAAGACCTTGAGCCAGTAGACCCGTCCGCGATTCGTGAAAAAGAGGATGTAGTCGTGCGTCGACGCGACGAAGAGCTCCTTGATGAAATCGCCGTCCTTCGAGCCCCCGCCCGTGATACCGCGGCCGCCGCGCCCCTGGCTACGGTACGTGTCGAGGGTCGTGCGCTTGACGTATCCCCGATGACTGATCGTCACCGCGACCTGCTGCTCGGTGATCAGGTCCTCGACCGCGAAGTCCTCGGCTGCCTCGACGATCTCGGTGCGGCGGTCGTCGCCGAACTTCGCTTCCACCTCGGCGAGCTCCTCCAGCAGGATGTCGAGAACGAGTCGCTCGCTGGCAAGGATCGCACGGTAGCGTTCTATGTCCGCCTTCAGTTGAGCGAGCTCCTCCTCGAGCTTCTGGCGCTCGAGCCCGGTCAAACGCCGCAGCTGCATGCTGAGGATGTGGTTCGCCTGCACCTCCGAGAAGTCGTGCTCCTCCATCAGACGAGCACGAGCCACCGCATCGTCGTGCGAGGAGCGAATCAACGCGATGATCTCGTCGATGACATCAAGTGCCCGAAGGAGACCCTCGACGATGTGGGCGCGCTCCTCTGCCTTGCGAAGGAGATAGCGCGTGCGCCGACGGATGATCTCCATGCGGTGGAGCTTGTACTCGTTGAGCATCTCCTTGAGGCTCAACGTCTCCGGTCGCCCGCGCACGAGCGCGATGTTGATGATGCTGAAGGTCGTCTGCAACGGCGTGAACTGGAATAGCTGGTTGGCGACGACTTCCGGTGAAGCGTCCACCTTGAGCTCGATGACGAGGCGGATGCGCCGGTCGCTCTCATCGCGCACGTCCGAAATACCGGGGATGCGTCCGTCTTTGACGCAGCTCGAGATCTTCTCGATGATTCCGGGCTTCGATTCTTGGTACGGAATCTCCGTGATGATGATCGACGACTTGCGCTTGCCCTCCTCGACGTGGTACTTCGAGCGAACCCTGATCCGCCCCCGGCCGGTCTTGTACGCCTCGCGGATTCCGGCTCGGCCGCAGATCTCGGCTCCCGTGGGGAAGTCCGGGCCCCGTATGTAGGGCATGAGACCGTCGACATCGAGACTCGGATCCTGAATCAGGGCCCGGATGGCGGCACAGACCTCGCGCAAGTTATGCGGTGGGATACTCGTCGCCATGCCCACCGCGATGCCGGTCGACCCGTTACACAGCAGGTTCGGGAAGGCTGCCGGCAGTACGGTCGGCTCGTTGAGACGGTTGTCGAAGGTCGGCTGCTGATCGACGGTCTCCTTGTCGATATCCTCCATCAGCGCGACCGTCCCGTCGGTCATGCGAGCCTCGGTGTAACGCATGGCCGCCGGCGGGTCGCTGTCGATGGAGCCGAAGTTCCCCTGTCCATCAACCAGCTGGTAGCGCGTGTTGAAATCCTGCGCCATGCGTACGAGCGTCGGGTAGATCGCGCCGTCGCCGTGCGGGTGATAGCTCATCATCGTCTGACCGACGATCGCAGCGCACTTTCGATGGGCGCTCCTCGGCCCGAGGTTGAGGTCACGCATCGCGACCAGGATCCGTCGCTGTGAGGGCTTCAGTCCGTCACGCACATCCGGCAGGGCGCGCTGGATGATGACACTCATCGAGTACGTGAGGTATGACTCCTTGAGCTCGTCTTCGATATCGTGATCGAGAATGCGCTCGCCGGCCCCGAATTGACTTTCGTTCCCGTCCGCCATCAGTTCCTCATACGTCCAGATTCCTCACGTCGAGAGCGTTTTTCTGGATGAAGTTCCGCCGTGGCTCGACATCCGTCCCCATCAGAATCGTGAAGTACTCGTCGGCCTTGTAGGCGTCGTTGATCGTCACCTTCAGCAGTGTGCGCCGTTCAGGGTCCATCGTGGTCTGATAGAGCTGCTCGGGGTTCATCTCTCCGAGACCCTTGAAGCGCTTGGATTCGAAAAGCCGTTCCGCTCGCTTCTTGACGGCATCGAGAATGCCGACCAGGTCATAGACCGGATACTCCTTGTCCTCCGAGAAATCCATCATGGCGATCGGCTCGAGAGCCGGACCGCTTCGACCCATCTCGCTGTCTCTGGCCGAGGCCTCCGCGAACTTCGATGAACGGTAAACGCGAGGGGAGAAGTGACACCCCGCGATGTCGCGGCACACCTCCGTCACCGCCTCGCACTCGAAGATCGTCAGGATAGTCACGTCTGATCGCTCGCGTTTCTCGAACGAGTCATCTTCGTCCGAGATAATGACCTCGCGACCGAGCCTCTCACCGATCTTCCGCAGGAAACGATCGCGTTCCACATCGCCGAAGAGGTACCGCGTCTCCCGTGGGTCACCCTCGACAGAGGCGTCGATAGCAGGACCACTGCCGTTCTCGACCACGGCGAGATAGCTCGGCAAATCGCCGTTCTCTCGCATCGTCTCCAGATATTCCGTCAGCACGATGCCCTTTCTCAGCAGACTCGTCTCGACTTTCTGGAAGCGTGTGATCGCCGTGCAAAGGTGCCTGATCTCGTCTTCCCCGAGGGTTGAGGGGCCGGATCCGACGGTAATCGTGGCGTTCTTGGCGCCGGCCTTGACCATCTCGTCCTGGAATTCCTTCTCGTCCTGGACATACTTCGAGACCTTCTTGCCCTTTCGCGGCGCCAGCTCGTAGAGGGGCGGCTGAGCGATAAAAACCGCCCCGTCGTCGATGAGCTCTCGCATCTGGCGAAAGAAGAACGTCAGGAGCAACGTACGAATGTGTGACCCGTCGACGTCCGCGTCGGTCATGATGATGATCTTGCCGTAGCGCAACTTCTTGGCGTCGAAATCGTCTTCGCCGATGCCGGTACCAAGTGCCGAGATGATCGTCTGGATCTCCTGATGTGCGAGCATCTTGTCGATGCGCGTCTTCTCGACATTGATGATCTTCCCGCGGATCGGCAGAATCGCCTGAAACTCCCTGACACGGCCCTGCTTGGCAGAGCCGCCGGCCGAATCACCCTCGACGATAAAGAGTTCCGTCGAGTAGGGATCGCGACTCGAGCAGTCCGCCAGCTTGCCAGGAAGGCTGCCGCTTGACAGCACGGTCTTCCGACGCGCCATGTCGCGGGCCTTGCGTGCGGCTTCTCGCGCGGTGCGGGCATCGGTCGCTTTGCGAACGATCGCCTTGGCAGTCGATGGATGTTGCTCCAGGTACTCTCCGAGCTGATCGTTGACGATCTGCTGGACAATTCCGTCGACCTCGGTGTTCGACAGCTTGACTTTTGTCTGACTCTCGAACTTGGGATCCGGGATCTTGACGCTTACGACTGCGGCCAGCCCCTCGAGGTAGTCGCTGCCGTCCGGAAGGGTGTCCTTCTCCTTGACGACCTTGTTGTTGCGCGCGTATCTGTTCAGCGTTCGTGTGAGCGCAGACTTGAATCCGGTGAGGTGCGTTCCACCGTGAACGGTATTGATGTTGTTCGCAAACGTGAAGATGCTGTCGGAGGAGTACTCGCGGTTGTACTGCAGCGCCACCTCGACGCTCGTATTCGACGCCTCGTCGAGCTTCTCGAAGTGGACGATGTCGGGGTGAACCGTGACCTTGACGCTGTTGTGGTGGCGAACGAACGCCTTGATTCCTTCCTCGTAGTAGAACTTGTCCGACTTGGAGCTGCGGTCGTCGCTGATCGAGATCCGGAGTCCCTTGTTGAGGAAGGCCAGCTCGCGCACGCGCTTGGCGAGAGCATCGTACTGGAAATCGACCGTCTCGAAGATCGAGGGATCCGGCAGGAAGCGAAGCCGCGTGCCGCGGCGGTCCGTGTCCCCGACCACCTCGACCGGTCCGATGGATGCGGCCATTTCGTAGCGCTGTGTGTGATGGGAACCATCTCGCCAGACGTCGACGTTCAGCCACTTGCTGAGCGCGCAGACGACAGAGACGCCGACACCGTGAAGGCCCCCAGAAACCTTGTAGCTGCTGTGGTCGAATTTGCCTCCGGCGTGAAGCACCGTCAGGACGACTTCGAGAGCTGATCTTCCGGACTCGTGCTCGCCCGTCGGGATGCCTCGGCCGTTGTCCGTGATCGAGATGCTCCCATCAGCATGGATGTGAACGTCAATCTTCGTGCAGAAGCCCGCAAGCGCCTCGTCGATGCTGTTGTCGAGAACCTCGTAGACCAGGTGGTGAAGACCGCTGACATCCGTGCCCCCGATGTACATGTCGGGGCGCTTGCGCACCGCGTCGAGACCCTCGAGAACGCGAATGTTGTCGGCACCGTACTCCTCGAGACTCGCGTCGCCTACATTGTGCGGGAGATCGGCCCCGGCGGTATCAGTTACCGGGACTGGGTTCTGCGCAGCATCGTTCGACAAATCGTCGACCATCGAAGCAGCCTCGTTCTCGGAGCTGTTGACCACGTCGATTCCTTCTTCAGACAGATTTATCCATCAGTATCGAAAGTCCCCGCACGAAAGCGGATATCGCTCAGGTTGGGGAAGCCCTCCAGTCGCCGCAGCTTGTCGAGTAGCTCCCGACGGTAGTACGTGGAAAGCTCGTGGAGCAGGGGCGCCGAGTCGACTTCGACGGTCAGCAAGCCGCCTGCGCAATCCACCACCCGCGTCCGTTCGGACATCGCCTCCCCTACCACTTCTTTCCACTTTCCGAACACGCTGTCCCGATCCACCCGCTGGCGGACACGGTTCGCCCTCATCCAGCGTTCGAGGATCTTCTCGATCGGTTCGAGCCCCTTGCTCTTGTCTCTTCTCGATCGCCTCAACCTACAACCAGAGGCATCAGGAAGTGACGGTAGTCGTGGCCGCCGCGAATGGCGCCGGGCTTGTCGGGACCGTAGAACTCCATGCGCACTTCCTCGTCGGTGACCATGCGCAAGGCATCCATGAAGAAAACCGGATTGAAACGGATCTGGAAGGCATCACCTCGAACGTCCGCCGGGATCCGGATGTGTGAGTTGCCGATATCGCTGGCACCCGAGTTGAGCTCGATCGAATCCTCGGCAAAGCGAAAGTCGATCGTCGCCGTTTCCTTGTCCGTAACGAGCGAGGCGCTCTTCACCGCCTGCAGCACCTCGGTACGAGGGGCCTTCACCCAGGTCTTCACGTCGCTCGGAATGACGCTCTGATACTCCGGGAAGGTTCCTTCCACCAGTTTCGCCAGCAGCACTCCGTGCTCGAAAGCGATCTGCACCTCGGACTCCTGGAGTGAAAACCGTACCGTATCCGATCCCTGAGCCAGAACGCGACAGAGAGCGTCCACCGCCCGGTTAGGGACGATTGCGGAGATGCAGACGCCCTTCGGGTTATCGACGGCCGTCGAGTCATGGGTCAGCCGCTTGCCGTCGGTCGCTGTCATCTGGAGCCTGTCGTTCTCGATCTCGAGGAAGACCCCTGTAAGTTGATAACGACTCTCGTCACGCGCGGCGGCGATGCCGACGCGTCGGAACATCTCCGCGACCTTTTCGCGCTCCAGAGAGAACGACGCCTCGAAAGCGAAGTCCTGAATCTCGGGAAACTGCTCCGGATCGTCACCGAGAAGCCGGAACTCGTAACTCCCGGCCTTGACGTCGACACTGCACCCGGAGCCGCCCGAACCATCCCCGCCCGTCTCCAGCGTCACCGACTGCCCGGGAAGCTCTCGCAGCAGCGAGATCAAACGGGAAGCCGGCAGCACGACCTTGCCCGGCGCTTCGACCTCATGCCGATCGATCCTGAGGTGCGCCGAGATATCGAGATCCGTGACGTCCAGGCTCAGCTCCGTCGGCGACGCGGTCAGCAGACAGCACTGCAGAATCGGCTTTGTCGTCGCGACGGCGGATACCACCCCCGAGACGCTCTGTAGACGATCGCGTAGCTCGTTCAGATCACACCGAATCTTCATGTCGAACCCCGTTCGTGATGGCCTCTACCTGACCCGCCGGCCCCAGTGACCCGCCGGCCCCAGTGACCCACCGGCCCCAGTGACCCACCGACCTCCATCATCTGCCGATCTCATTCGTCGGCCGGCTTTCCGGTACCGCGTGTCCGGGCTCTTGACCACGTTATCCATGACAGCGACCCGAGCAGTACGACCCAGAGTCCTGCCGGCGTCAGCACCGAGGCCAACGGCCGGGACCCATCGGCACTTTCCGGTGTCACCGTGGCGACGATCGCAGAGACGACCCACGATCCTGCCCATGCCATCGCCGCCACATCCCAGTGTCCGCGGTCCAGGGCCGCCCAACCGACGACCGCTGCCCAGGAGACGGCGAGGATGTGTGCCGGAGCGACCGGCGACTGCAACCAGGAGAGGTCGAGACGGCTGGTAGCGCCTGCAACCACGACTCCACCGCAAAGCAACACGATCGCCAGCGCACGAACCACGATAACCCTTCGGGAGGACCCATCCCGCGAATACGACGAGCGCTCCGCGGAGAGTGAGTTGGCTGCGTTCTGGAAAACTCGACGAGAGCGCCTCACAAAGCCCTCCCTTGGTGACCTAAAACGTATCAGGGAATCGTTTTACTGAAATCTCGGGGAGAGTTCTCCGGAGCCCGAAACCAGTATTATAGGAAACTCGACACGAAAGGCAACCAAAAATCCCCATTGCAAGATATTGTTCAGAAATGACTTAGGACAATTCCCCGGGTTCGAGAAAGGAATCCTTCAATCGCTGTAAGTTGTTTTTATTTATATACTTACGACGGTCTTCTCGCGGGGGTCTTTCCGGGTCGTCTTCTGAATGACGTAAGTTACTATTGATACATATAGTTAGGGTGTTTGTCCGAGAGTTCTGGTGAGTGATCGATAGTCCTGGGGTGGGAGACGACGACCATCAACGGCTCTGCCGTCGGAGATGTCTTCTCTTTCAATCAAGATATACATCTCCCATCCAAGTCCATCTCCGCGGGGAAAAGCTCGGGGAGCTCGCTGGCGGTGCTCGTAAAGGCAACCTGGTCATGGGTTTCGAGCCTGTGAAAGAGATCGATGCAGCGGTGGGAGAAGACGGTGGAATTCAGACTCTCGGGGGAGAGATTGTTGAACAGGACCGGATCCGGGCGACAAATACCCCAGTTTCTCCTCCGGCTCTCCTGAGAAATCCCACTATCTGCGCAGCTGAATTCCACCCGTGACGACTTCGAGGTGAGGGGCCGTCGCGCCCGCTTGCCACGAGGCGTCGGGAGTCAGGATCGGGGAGGTGCCGATTCAATCCTGCGAACGACTGCCGAGATACGAACGCAGCAGGTCGAGCTCAGCGAGGAACTCCGGATCCCGCGAGTGGACGCGTTCCACACAGCGGAGCGCGTAGAGAACCGTGGTATGGTCCCGGCCGCCGAAACGGGCACCGATCTGTGCCAGCGACAGCGGCGTGAGCTCTCGGGTCAGGAACATCCCCACCTGTCGCGCTCGCACGATCGTGCGTACCTTGATCGGCGACAGGACATCCTTCAGCGGTACCTTGTAGAAGTCGACCACCGCGTCGATGATCACCTCGGGCGTGATCGCCTTCGGCACCCCGCCGCTGGTGGAAGGCAGGAAGTCGTTCAGGGCCATGCGGGCGAGATCGAGCGTCAGCGCCGACCCCGGACGGTCATCATCCACCGGGACGCCACCTCTGGTGTCGATGGCGAGCGGTCCGTGGACGTGGGCGACGTTGATGAGGCTGGTGAGCGCCCCGTCGAGTTCGCGCAGGCTTCCTGTCACGTGGCGTGCGAGGAATGTGGCTGTCGCCTCGGGAAGCTCGAAGCCCTTCTCCCGGGCCATGGCAGTCACCACCGCGATCCGGGTGTCCAGGCTCGGTGGGTGAATCGGCGCCTCGAGCCCGCCGCGCAGCAGCGCGAGCAGGCGGCTGGAGAGCTTCTCCAGCTCGGTCGGCTTGCGGTCACAGGACAGAACGACCTGACGATCGTTCGCTACCAGCGTGCTGGCAATTTCCAGGAAAGCGTCCTGCGTACGCCTTTTTCCGGCGATGAACTGCAGATTGTCCAAGATCAGCACGTCGACATCACAGAGCTGATCGAGGAAGTCCTGGAGCTCGTGGCTCTGCGTCGCTGCGATGTAGCGATTCGTGAACGACTCGCCGGTCGTGTAATTGACTCTCAGGTGCGATGGGCTCGCGAAGTGGTGCGCGAGCCCCTGTAGCAGGTGAGTCTTGCCGATTCCGGGAGGACCCTGAACGCAGATCGGGTTGTACGTTCTTCCCGGGTGGTCGGCGGCTGCAAGGATGGCCGCGTGGGCCACTCGAGAGCCGGTTCCAACGACGAAATTCGCCAGGGTCTTCGATCCCGAGAGGCTCTCCGGACTGTCCGACAATCGCCCGATTCTGCCCGTTGTCGGGGTGTTCGTCCCTTTCGTATCGCGAGCGACCTTCGAGAGACTCGCTGGATCTACGACCGCCGTGCGTTCGTGGATCCGGGCCGATTCCCCGCCCCGAACAGTATGGTTCGACATTCTCTTTCCCTTCACCTCGAAATCGATCTACGAGCGCGCGTGTCCACCACTCCACCGCCCACCCGGGACCGGGAACTCGAGTGGAGATCCCGTGCGACCGGGACGGTCGGTGACGGAGCGAAGAATCTCTGGCTCGTCAGGGCGCAAAGCGCAACACGGAACCACACGCCGCAGCTGCTCGAAATCGACCAGCTGTGGCGCCGTGCGATCTGCAGTATCCACCGAAGACCGAGTCCTCGAGGATCTTTCCAACCACCAGCTCCAGAAGAGTCGGGAAGTACCGCCGTGGATCGTATCAGACCTCGAGATGTACGGTCAACCCGAATCGTTCTGACGTCGAACGTTGTTCACGACCGGGAGTCTCGCCCCTGCTTGCAAAGGGCAGGCATTCGACTACAATCACGAGCCGCGTTTTCCGTCGGTACCAGGTGCGTACACCAGCGCAGAGGTGGCCGTTCCTTCGCGGAGAGGTGGCTGAGTGGCCGAAAGCGGCAGATTGCTAATCTGTTGTGCCTAAATTACTGGTACCCGGGGTTCGAATCCCCGCCTCTCCGCCAGCTTGACCTTCTTGTCGGAGGTCGCTCACGGGACTGATCTTCCCGGGATCGTGGTGCTGTGCTGGGGATTGCCGTTGGCGTGCTGGGTGGGGATCGGAGTGCCGTTCAGGCGTTCTTCCCGGGCAGGGCGACGCCGAGGATCTCGGCCTCGAACGCGATCTTGCCCTCGAGGACGCCCTGCGTCCGGAAGAGGGAGCGTCGCGGCGTGATCGTCTGCGGACGGGCGATCAGCACGAGGCGATCACCCGGAACGGCCATCCGTCGGAACCGTACCCTGTCGGCGCCGCCGAAGCCGTAGAGGGCGTCGGCCCCGAAGTGGCGGAGCGTGTAGAAGGTGCAGAGCTGAGCTGCCGCCTCGAGCATCAGCACGCCGGGAAAGATCGGCCGGCCGGGCATGTGGCCGCGCGTCCAGAACTCGTCTTCCCGCAACTCGCGTACCGAGACGATGATCTCTTCCTCGTCGTCGAGGTGGGTAACAGATCCGAGCTGGGCAAACTCGTGCCGTTGCGGGTTCGTGGCCTCGACGTCCTCGAGGGAGAACTGGGTGCGGCCGAGATCGAGCGAGTCGAGGTCGTAGAGCAGCTTCTTGGGCATGTCAGGATGCGTTCGGTCACCGGTCCATCGGAAGGCGGATTCTCTCACGCCTCGGCGTCATGGTGCAAGCGGCGGCAGCCGATTCTCCGTCGCTCCGGGAGATCCGGTCACCTTGACAGTCCCCGGGGTGGCCTTACAATCGCTCATATCCCTTGCCCACCCCAGCGTCTTCTTCGACGGGCTTTCGCGACACCCGATCGGGTCTCAGGGGGGCATCGAAACTCGTGAGACCCGCGCAGGCGAATCTCGAGGCCAGGATCCATCGTCGAGAAGAGACGGTGCCGAGCGTCGGCTTCGGGTTTGCTCCAGAGCCCTCGAATCGGACAAGGACCTCGCAGGAAGATGCCCAAGCTCGCTTTCAAGACTCGCTCCCGCACACTGCCGGACAGTGATGAGACGGCCGTCGAACTCCACCTGTCGGGGTTCATCGATGCTGCGAACTACAGCATCTTCGAGAAGTCTCTCGAGGACGCGTTCGCTCTCGGAGGGCGTTCACTGCTGATCGACTTCTCGCGAGTCGACTACATCAACTCGACCGGCATCTCCGGGCTCATCCGCTACCGTGAGCAGTGCAAGAAACGTGGCGGCATCCTCTGCCTGTCAAGTGTCGCGAAACCCGTCGGACTGTCGATGCATCTCCTCGGCGTCACGAGCCTCATTCCGTTTACCCGGGATCTCGCCGCCGGCCGCGCGCATATTGCGGACTTCCACGCCGGCCGAACCGAAGCGCTGGAGAAGATCTCCGGGGAGTCCGCGCAACGCGGCGGCGAGAAGCCCGGCGGCCTCTCGAAGGTCGTGCTGCGGACCGCGCCCGAGGGCGTAGAAACGGACGGGCGCGTTCTCGTCATCAGTCCTTCTGCGACGCGATTCACGCGTGTCTTGCGACTGCGCTTTGCCGGTCTCAACGGCGACTATCAGCTCGTGCACGACGTGAAGTCCGCGATGGCTCGTTACGAGGAGATCGACCCGGACATCGTCGTCATCGACGAGCGCTGTGATCCGCAGGGAGAGTTCGTCAATCGGATCAAGGTACAGAAGGAGCGCAGCCTGACGTCGATCATCAAGATCTACTCCAGGGACGGGTCCGCGACGGAATCGGTCGACTTCAAGATCTGGGAGAATGACTTCCTGGTCGATCCTTTCGAGATACTCGAGCTCTTCACGCTCACCGAGGCCGAGCTGCGTCGAGTACCGCGAGACCGCAAGGTCTTCACCCAGCAAGTGCACTTCGAGTTTCGCTCCACGCCGAAGAACTTCCAGAAGGCCTACAAGCTCAGCGACCTCGTCATCCGTCACTCTATGACGCAGGAGGAGGAGATCACGACGCTCTACGCAGCCGTCAAGGAAGGTCTGGACAATGCTGTCGTCCACGGCAACCTCTCGGATAGCGACAAGCTCGTCGACGTCAACTTCCTCGTCGACCATACCAAGGTCACGGTACTGATCGAGGATCAGGGCAGTGGCTTCGATTACGAGTATTACCTCTCGCGGCTGCACCAGGGCGACGCCTTCGAGGAGGCGAAGAAGCGTATTGTGGAGGAGAACATGCGGGGCGGGCTCGGCATACTTCTCATGTCACGGTGCAGTGATCGCATCCAGTACTCGGGGCCGGGCAACGTCCTGCGGCTGGAGAAGAACCTTCGTTAGCTGATTGACCAGGAACGAGCCGGGGAACGTGGACACCATGCAAACTGAGCGAACGGAAACGGCGGACCGAGAGCGTCTGCAAGAGATGCTGGCCGATTGTATCCGGACCGGCGAGGTCATCCTGAGCTCGGGCAAGGTCACCGACTTCTACTTCGACGGCCGGCTCGTGACGCTCGACCCCGAGGGGTCCGTCCTGGTCGGCAAGCTCGTGCTGGAGGAGCTCGTGACTCACGGCATCGGCGCGGCCGGCGGGCTGACTTCCGGGGCGGACCCGATCACGTCTGCAGTCGGCGTCCTGGCGTGGCAGCGCGGCGTGCCGATGAGGCTCTTCTTCGTCCGCAAGGAGACGAAGGGTCACGGCACTCGCAAGCGCATCGAGGGCCCCGAGATTCCCGGCGATGGTAGCGTTCCGGTCGCGCTCGTCGACGATGTGCTGACGACCGGTGGCTCGCTGCTCGAAGCGCGCGACGCTCTGGTGGCGGAGGTGGGAGTCGCGCCGACTCTCGCCTGTGTCATCGTCGACCGCGAGGAGGGCGGTGTGCAGAGGCTGGCGTCCGAGGGGATCGAGGTCGTCGCCCTCTACCGTCGAAGCGATTTTCTTTGAAGTGGGTTCTCGTCAGGACGCGCTCTGCGGGGATCCGGGCTCTGCTTCTTGACTCCTCGGCCGGCAGGGTCAATAATCGTATTCTGTGGTCAGCAGACAGCCTGAGCGGGTGTAGCTCAGTGGTAGAGCACTGCGTTGCCAACGCAGTTGTCGAGGGTTCAACTCCCTTCACCCGCTCCAAGACACGCGACCGGCCGTGGTCCTCGAGACCGCGGCCGGTTTTTCGGTGGGTTTCCGTGTTTCTGCGTCACGCACCGATCGTGCCGCGTTTCCGCGCTGCGTGTCGACGGCGCCGGTTATCGTGGGCCTCGGTCCTCGATGTCGGTGCCGATCTCCTGTCGCTCACCCATTCCGGACAGCGAGAGTTCGTGGGACGGTCTTGCACACCCGCTCGGGGAATCTTCCGGCCCCGCTCGACGTGAACGAGAAGGAGGATGGGATGAGCGGATCGAGGACCCGTCGTCAGTTCCTGGCCGCTGGCACGGCGACCGTGATGGGAGGTCTGGGCGTGCGCGAGGCCAGGGCGCTCCGCGCTGGTGTCCGGCCGAGCTTGCATCTCGCCACGTTTCGCCTCGACGTCACACCGCCGAAGGGTCATTCGCTTTGCGGCGGCTGGATCCGGCCGGTCGTGGATGTCGACGATCGTCTCGAAGCGATCGGGCTGGTCCTCCTCGGTGCCGGCAAGCCGATCGTTATCTGCGCGGTCGACTGGACCGGTATCCTCAATTCCGGTCATCTCATCTGGCGCGAGGCGATCGCGGAGGCGGTCGGCACCGAGGCTGACAGGGTCGCGGTGCAGTGCGTGCACCAGCACAATGCCCCCTTTGCTTGCCTCGACGCGGAGCGCCTCGTGGACGGGAAGGAAAACCTCGCGCACATCGTCAGCGCCGACTTCTTCCGCGTCTGCGTCGATCGTGCTCGCAAGGCGGTCGCGGAGGCCATCGCGCGTGCTCGCCCTCTGACCCATGTCGCTCACGGCCGAGGCCGTGTCGCGAAGGTCGCCTCGAATCGACGTGTCCTCGGCGCGAACGGTAAGGTCGAGCACTGGCGTGGTTCGAGCACCAGGAGTGTGGCGCTACGCGCCCTGCCGGAGGGTGAGATCGACCCGTGGTTGAGGACGGTAGCGTTCTACGACGGCCCGAAGAAGCTCGCCGCGTGTCACTACTATGCGACCCATCCGATGAGCTACTACGGTGACGGGCGGGTCTCGAGCGACTTCGCTGGTCTGGCTCGCAAGGCTCGTCAGAAGGCGGAGCCGGAGACGACGCACATCTACTTCACCGGTTGCGCCGGGAACATCGCCGCCGGAAAGTACAACGACGGCTCGAAGGAGCGGCGTCCGATCCTGACGCGTCGTTTGCACGAGGGAATCGTCCGTTCCGAGAAGCAGCTGCGTCCCGAGCCGATCGAGGCGGTCGAGTGGCGCACCCGCGAGATCCTGCCGCCTGGCCGGTCGATCCTCCGCAAGGACAAGCTGCGTGCCGCGATCGCCAACGCCGGGGAGCGAGCCGCGATACGGGGCCGCTCCGCGTACATGCTGGCCTTCCTCGAGCGTCTCGAGGGCAAGCAGCCGATTGTGCTCAGCGCGCTCCATATCGGTGACGCGTCGCTTCTCCATCTGCCGGCGGAGTGCTTTCTCGAGTACCAGTTGAGAGCACAGAAGCTGGGCCGCGAGCGTTTCGTCGCGACGGCCGCTTACGGGGACGGCGGACCGTGGTACATCCCGACGACCGAGGCCTATCCGCAGGGCGGCTACGAGGTCAGCGTCGCGTTTTGCGATCCGGGTGTCGACGGGACGTTGACGAGGGGGATCGGGGAGCTGCTCGCCTGATACGTGCGTCTCGCCGACCGGGTTGGACCGTCGCGCCGCGGAGCACGTCGTCTCGCCACTCATCCAGCGCACGCAGCATCGAGCGGACGCGCTCGGCCTGCGCCGAGGAGACGTCTCTGTTCTCACGGATGTCCCTGCGCAGGTCGAAGAGCGCGGCCTGCTGTCCTTTCTGCCCCTTCCCGTTGACGACGATCTTCCAGCGCCCGTCTCGCATCGCCTGCTGCTTGCCGGCGCGCCAGAAGACCTTTCTCGGGGACCTGAGCTTCGCGCCGTCGAGCAGGGGGACGATGCTCCGTCCATCGAAGACGTGCTCCGCGGGCAGCTTTGTCCCGGCGAGCTCGGCCATTGTCGGCAGAAGATCCATGCCGATCGCGAGCTCGTCGCAGGTGCTGCCCGCGGCGATGCGTCCGGGCCAGCTGGCGATCGCTGGCACGCGGTGGCCGCCCTCCCAGAGCGAGCCCTTGTTGCCGCGCAGCTTCCCGTTGGAGCCGAAGCGGGTCGCGCCGTTGTCGGAGAAGAAGAAGACGAGTGTCCTCCTGTCGAGGTCAAGTCGCTCGAGGGTGGCGACGACGTCTCCGATGCCTCGGTCCATCTCGACCATCATCTCCCGGTAGGCCCGCTTCTTCCACGTCGCGTCGCGTTTCTCCGAGACGACCTTTCCCTCGACGCGGAAGGCCGGATCCCGAGGGCCCTGAAAAGGCGTGTGCGGCGCCTCGTGCGCGATGTAGGCACAGAAGGGCCTGTCCTTGCTCCCTTCGATGAAGTCGATCGCGTGCCGGGTGATCAGGTGGGTCGAGTAGCCCTTCTCCCGGACGAGATCGCGATCGTGCCACCAGTCGTGGACGCCCATGCGGTCATGATGCGAGTGGTAGTCGATGTTGCCGCTGACGTAGCCCCGGAAACGGTCGAAGCCGTGGTGTGTCGGGTTGTACCTCTTCTCGTAGCCCACGTGCCACTTTCCGAAGCAGCCGGTCGCATAACCCGCCGTACGCAGGATCCTCGCAAAGGTCGGCTCGCTCGGGTGGAGGCCGTGATGGCGGTTCTGCTTCGGATCCGCGAACACGACCCCCTCGATGCCAGCGCGCTGCTGGTAGCGCCCGGTCAGGAGCGCTGTACGGGTCGGGCTGCAGACCGCGCCGTTGGAGTGGAA
Organism: uncultured Planctomycetia bacterium; assembly: GCA_964390645.1. GTDB lineage: Bacteria > Planctomycetota > UBA8108 > UBA8108 > UBA8108 > CAYMLL01. The sequence goes on from CAYMLL010000053.1 coordinate 29,327, forward strand.
GTCGGTGAACCGCATTCCGGAAGCCGCCAGCGCGTCCAGGTGAGGAGTCCGGTAGTCGCTGCCGCCGTAGCAGCTGGCGTCGCCGTAGCCCATGTCGTCCGCGAGGATGACGACGAAGTTCGGCTTCTCGCCCGGGTCCGAGGCTCGAGCGACAGGAGTGAGAACGAGCAGAAGAGACGCGAGAAGGTGGTGGCTGGAGACGGGGTGTCGCATGTGGTATATGTCACCTCGATTCTCGACAGGAGAGATCTCTACATTCGACTCGAGGAATCAGCTCATGGCCATCAAGGTCGGACAAAAAGCGCCGGCGTTCACACTCCCCGATGCCGACGGAGACAGCGTTCGCCTCACCGATCTCGCCGGTCAGTGGGTCGTCGTTTACTTCTACCCGAAGGACGACACCCCCGGGTGAACGGTCGAGGCCTGTGAGTGCTCGGCGGGCCTCGGGTCCTTCGAGAAGCTCGAAGCCGTGGTCTACGGCTGCAGCCCCGACTCCCAGGAGAGACACCGGAAGTTCATCGACAAGCACGGGCTCACCATCCGTCTTCTGAGCGATCCGGATCACAGGGCCATGGAGAAATACGAAGCCTGGGGCGAGAAGAACATGTACGGCAGGGTGACAACGGGAGTCATCCGGTCGACCGTGCTCATCGACCCGACCGGAAAGATCGCGCACCACTGGCGTCGCGTCAAGTCGAAGGGCCACGCCGACTCGGTCGCGAAGAGGCTCGCCGAGCTGCAGAGCGGGTAGAGGTCGGGGGAAAGGCCGCGGACGGCTCAGGGCATCGGCAGGATGTCGAGCCTGCCTTCGTTGAACCAGGGGATGATGACGCGATCGCGCGTCGCATCCCAGCCGAGATCCGCCGGCGCGTCCAGCTCCCCGACCGCGACGCTCGAGTTGCCGCCCGAGTCCATCCGGTAGACGCACTTGCCTTCCCAGCTCGATATCAGGAGCCCGCCCGCGCCGTCGGGCACGACACCGTCGAGCTGTCCGGCAGGCAGCTTCGTGATGACCGTGACCTTGCCGTCGTCACCGACTTCGTTCAGCGTGCCCTCGTCCCAGCTGATCATCAGCAGGCGGCCCGTGTCGAAGAGCAGACCGTTCGGCTTCGCGAGATCCGTGCTCTTGACGAGGACCGTTGCCTCGCCGTCAGCGGAGATCCGGTAAATCGCGTCGGTTCCGGAGGCCTCGAATCCCGGAGCGAGACCCGTGTCGGTGACGTAGAGGTTGCCTCCGGGGCCATGGGCGAGGTCGTTGAGAAAGGTCGTGCCGGCGATCGGGATCTCGCCCGTCGGCTTCGCGGTGCTGCGGTCGAAAACGCGCACGGACGTCACGTCCGCGACGTAGAGCGAGTTGCCGACGATGGCCATGCCCTTCGGCGCGTTCAGTGTTACCCCTTCGGCGGTCCCGTCGATCCACCGGAGCTCGAGCACTCTGCCGTCGGTGGAGACCCGGGAGATGAAGCCGCGGCCGTCGGACCCGAAGGGGTCGCCGTTGATGTTCGAGACGAGGTAGACATCGGACTCGGTGTCGTGGATCGCGCTCTCGGGGACGTTGAAGCCGGCGTTGTCAAGCGTCATCGGTCTGTCGACAAGCCCGCAGGACGAGAGAAGGGCCGCCGCGAGGATGAGGGTGAGCGTGCGAGTGATCGGTGACACGTGAGGTTCTCCTGGGGTCGGTTTCTCGGACGAGGACTTGGAAGAGTCGATCAGCGCATGCATGATGACGATCGAGGTCCGGGGCAGCGCGAGAGTCATCGACAGGCCGCCGGCGATCACGTTCATGGTGCGCAGGCATCCGGGCATCCCGGCATCGGCCGGCAGCTCCGTCCGAGCGTCGGTGGCGGGCCGCCCTGGAAAAGGTAGCCGAGGAGGTGGACAGCATCGGCGAGATCGCCGCCCGCGTCG
>CAYMLL010000054.1:0-2586 GCA_964390645.1 uncultured Planctomycetia bacterium
ATACGATCTACGGCTCGTTTCGTGATCACCGGATCTACACCGTGATGAGCCGAAGTGAAGACTCCGTCCTGCCCGGGCGCCACGTGCACGAAATCCGCCATGATCATCCGGCGCTGCTCGACGTCGAGGGAGCGATCGAGCGTCTCCCTATGCCCGCGTCCGCGGACAAGCCCGCCGAAGAGAACCGGCAAGCGGTGGGGGCGTCCGGCGCGCTCGCACCAGCTCCCGGCGATTCGGGTCCGAACGAGTCCTTTCCTGACCATCTCGTCCGCGATTCTCACTCCCGGATGGGCCAGGCCGCAGGAGCCGAATTCGCGCCCGAAACCCACGAAACAAGCCCGGCTGAGGCTTCTCAACCGGGCCTGTGTTTTGGTAGCGGAGGGCAGACTTGAACTGCCGACCTGCGGGTTATGAATCCGCCGCTCTAGCCACCTGAGCTACCCCGCCATGGATTTCCGGCTCGCAGCGTCCGGATTGTACCAGCGTTCCCCTTGCAGGCAATACCTCGCAAGCACTTGCGGAAAGGGCTTGCACCGGGGTGAGCACGGGTCATGCTCTCGGACGTCCGCCCGCCCCTTTCGATCCGCTTTCGCGCCCTCGCGTCGGGCTCGCTCGCTGCCGTCTCCATGCGCTCTCATTCTCGCTCGCGCCCGTGCTCGCGCCGGCGTCGGCCGGCCGCGTTTCCCGGCTGCTTCACCGGCCGCGCGCTGCGGGCTCTTTCACTCGTACAGGTCGCGCGGCTGCGGCTCGCCGAGCTGTCGCTGCGCGCCGGGCGAGGGCTCCTCGACCTCGTCGCTCCGGGGTGGTGCCGCGTCTGCGGATCCCCGTGTGACGCGCTCGCCGCTCTCTGCGAGGACTGCACCGCGTCCGTCGACTGGATCGACGGTGCTTGCGAGCGCTGTGGCCTGCCCGTGGCCGCCGCCGGCACAGCATTCGGCCTGCCACGCACCGGGGCCGACGGTGTTCGAGACTGCTCCGGCTGCGCCGGCGTGCGCTGGCTCCACGACCGCGTCGTCGCCGCCGGTCTCTACACCGGTACCCTGCGGCGACTCGTGCTGCTGCACAAGTTTCACGCCGATCCCGGCGCCCGCGCGTTTCTCGTCGACGCCCTCGTCGAGCGCCTCGAGCGCCTCGAGCGCTTCGAACGTCTCGAGCGCGCCGATTCCGGTGCTCGCCTCGACGGCGGCGATGGCTGCGACGCCGACGTCTCCGCGGTCCTCTGTCCGGTGCCGCAACACCCGCTGAAGTCGCTTCTTCGGGGGCGTGACCCCTGCGGCGAGCTCGCCGACGGGCTGGCGCGCGCCGTGGGCCTGCCGTGCCGGCGGCTTCTTCGTCGAGCCCGCTGGACGCGCGCTCAGATGCGCCTGAGCCGCCCCGAGCGACGACGCAACGCGCGCGACGTGTTCCGCCCGCGCCGCGCCGCGCCAGCCCGGGTCGTCCTGGTCGACGACGTGGTCACCACGGGGAGCACCGCTTCGGAATGCGCTCGGGCGCTGAAGGACGCCGGCGCCCGGCGAGTCGACGTGCTCGCGGTCGCCAGGACGCGGGGCTGATCCGCTACCGACGCCGGGTGCTGACGATTGGGCTCAAGATCTCGTCGCCAATCTCCGATAACGGACCCATGATCCCATCCTCGTCCTCCGACTCCCGCCAGGAGCTCGAGATCATCGTCTCCCTCGCCTCGGCCGAGCTGCGCCTGGCCGAGCTCGTCAGCCTGCGTCCCGGCTCGACGCTGCGATTTCCTCAGCGCGTCGACGAGCCCCTCGAGCTGGTGGTCGACGAGCGCCGCGTCGGCAGTGCGCGCGCCGTGTCGTGTGACGGTCGACTTGGCGTGCGGCTCGAGTCCGCGAGCCTCGAGTCCGCGAGCCTCGAGTCCCGGGGCGGATGAGCCGTCGGCCGCGCCGCCGCGCCCGGCCCGCCTTTCTCTTCTTCGGCGGCTTCGCGGCGAGCCGCGATCTGCTCGACGAGATCCGTCGACGTCTCGAGACCCGCTTCGGCGAGCTCCACGCCGACGGTGTCAGCGAGGTCTTCGACTTTCCCGACACCGTCGCCTACCGCGCGTCGATGGGGACCGGTCTGGTCCGCCGCTTCTTCGTTCTGGCCGAGCGCTGGCCACAGGACGGGCTGGCCGCGGTGAAGAACGCGACGATCGACATCGAGGACGAAATCCGCGACGCGGTGGACAGCCGCGTCGAGCGTCCTGTCAACATCGATCCCGGGCTCATCAACGACTGTCGCGTCATCCTGGCGACCACGAAGGACTTCTCCCACCGTCTGTACCGCGGTGACGGGATCTGGGAGGAGGTCACCTTGAGCTGGCGCGACGGCGCGTATCGCCCCTTTCCGTGGACCTACCCGGACTTCGTGCGGCCTGCCTACCACGCCTTCTTCGCGCGCTTCCGCGACGAGTGTCTGAGCGACTCCTGAGCCTGATCGGTTCCCGGTCCACCGGCCTCGCAGGAGGGTCCACCTCGCGTCGGCGGCGCTGCCGCAAGGGCTCGGGTCCCGCGGAGGAGAACTGCTCGTCTGCGGCACAGAGCGCCGTCGCGTCTCGCCGGGCCCGCGTCGTCTCGTCGTCTCGTCGTC
>CAYMLL010000054.1:2686-30589 GCA_964390645.1 uncultured Planctomycetia bacterium
GCACAGAGCGCCGTCGCGTCTCGCCGGGCCCGCGTCGTCTCGTCGTCTCGTCGTCGCGACGGTGTACCGGTGAATCGTCCGGGCACGGACGGCGTCGCCGATCTTGCAAGTCGACGGTCGCGGCCTACAATGAGCCGCCGGCGCACGCTTGCGCTTGCAGCGGTCCGGCGGCTTTCGGCGCAGAGGGGCGAGACATGAGCATCGAAGTGACCGACGCGCTGGTGGCACGAGTGGCGATACTCTCCCGTCTGGAGCTGACGGCGCAGGAGGCGCACGAGATGCAGGGTCACTTCCGGAAGGTCCTGCAGTACGTCGAGGCGATCGAGGAGCTCGACCTCGACAGCGTGGACCCGTCGCTGTTCGCGCTCGAGGCGTCGAACGTCGACCGCGAGGACGAGGTCGCGGCCAGCCTGACGAACGTCCAGGCGCTGAGCGCGGCTCCCGCCAGCGAGCCGCCGTTCTTCGTCGTGCCGCGGATTGTCGGCCGCGTTGGCGACGCGGAAGGCTAACCGACCACAGGTCAACGGTCCACGGAGCTCACGCAGACATGTCGAGCCTCCCTCCTTCGAGCGTTCTGGAGACACGGGATCGGATCCGTCGCGGCGAGCTCTCGGCACTCGAAGTGACCACCCGGGCGCTCAGCCGGATCGACACCGTGAATCCCGAGCTCGAGGCCGTCAGCCAGGTCTTTCACGATCAGGCGCTGGCGGCGGCGACGCAGATCGATCGCCGCATCGCGGCCGGCGAGGATCCCGGCGAGCTGGCCGGCGTGCCGTTCACCGTCAAGGAGAACATCTGCACCCTCGAGGGCTCGACGAACGCCGCCAGCCGCATCCTCGACGGCCACGCGTCGCCGTACGACGCGACCGTGGTTCGCAGGCTGCGCGCGGCTGGCGCGATCTGTGTCGGCAAGACGAACCTCGACGAGTTCGGCATGGGATCGTCGACCGAGAACTCCGCCTACCGTGTTACCAGGAACCCGTGGCGTACGACTCACGTTCCCGGCGGCTCGAGCGGCGGGGCGGCTTCGATCAGCGCCGCGACGTCCGGAATCCTCCACCTCGGTTCGGACACCGGAGGCTCGATCCGTCAGCCGGCGTCGTACTGCGGCGTCACCGGGCTCAAGCCCACCTACGGACGCGTGTCTCGTTTCGGGCTCCTGGCGTTCGCGAGCTCCCTCGACCAGATCGGGCCGCTGCAGCGCTCTGCGGTCGACTGCGCGCTGGCGTTGAAGGTCATCGCCGGCAAGGACTCGATGGATGCGACGAGCCGTGACGTCGCGGTCGATGACTACGTACATGAGGCTCGGCAGGGCATCGAAGGGCTGCGCATCGGTGTCGCGCCCGAGCTCTTTCCCGACGGTGTCGAGTCGCAGGTGCGAGAGCGCGTCGAGGCGGGCATCGACGTGCTGCGTGAGGCCGGGGCCGAGGTGCGCGAGGTGTCGCTGCCGCACGCGCGCTTCGCGAACCAGGCTTACGTGCTCGTGTCGGCCGCGGAGGCGAGCTCGAACCTCGCCCGCTACGACGGCGTTCACTACGGCCACCGTACGGAGAGTCCGAGCGATCTGGTCGATCTCTACCGGCGATCGCGCGCCGAGGGATTCGGTCCGGAGGTCAAGCGGCGCATCATGGTCGGCACCTTCGTTCTCAGCTCGGGATACTACGACGCGTTTTACCTCAAGGCTCTCAAGGTGCGCAGCCTGATCCGTGAGGACTTCGAGAACGTGTTCGCCGAGGTCGACGCGGTGGTCTCGCCGACGTCGCCCGTGCCGGCGTTCCCGATCGGCGAGCGTATGGACGATCCTCTGAAGCTCTACGCGGTCGACGTGCTGACCGTGCCCGCGAACCTCGCTTCGGTGCCGGCGCTGAGCATGCCGTGTGGACTGACGTCCGAAGGCCTCCCCGTCGGCATGCAGATTTACGGTCGCGCGCTCGCTGACGGCGTCGTCCTGCGGCTGGCGAACGCGTTCCAGTCGAGAACCGGGCATCACCTGGAGGTTCCGCCCGTGTTCGCGAACGGCGGCGATGGTGCTGGCAGTGCGGGGCCGGCGGAGGGCCGGTCCGGCAGAGAGTCCGGCTGAGCTGGAGAAGGGTTGACGGAGAGTCGAGATGGCCGCCCAGAGGTCGAGTTCCCTCGAGCATTCGGCGTACGAGGCCGTGATCGGTCTGGAGGTTCACGTCCAGCTGAACACGCGTACGAAGATTTTCTGCCGCTGTGAGAACCGATTCGGCGCCGAGCCGAACACGAACGTCTGTCCGGTCTGCCTCGGTCTTCCCGGCGCGTTGCCCTACATCAACCGCGACGCGATCCGCAGCGCCCTTCGCGCGGTGCTCGCGTGCGGCTGCGATGTCGGCCTGTTCACGAAGTTCGACCGCAAGAACTACTACTATCCCGATCTGCCGAAGGGCTATCAGATCTCGCAATTCGATCAGCCGATCGGTGACGGCGGCCGTGTCGAGTTCCTGCTCGACGGCGAGCGTCGGACGGTGAGGCTGACGCGCATCCACATCGAGGAAGATGCCGGCAAGAACACGCACGTCGGGGATCGCCCTGTCAGTCACGTCGACCTGAACCGCGCCGGTACCCCGCTGCTGGAAATCGTCTCGGAGCCCGACCTGCGCTCCGCCGCGCAGGCGGGTGCGTACCTGCGCATGCTGCGGTTGATGATGCTCTATCTCGGCATCTCCGACTGCAACATGGAGGAGGGATCGCTGCGCTGTGACGTCAACGTCTCGATCCGTCCGCGCGGCGCCGAGCATCTCGAGACGCGCACCGAGATCAAGAACCTCAACTCCTTCACCTTCATCGAGAACGCGCTCGACCAGGAGATCGCCCGGCAGGTCGCCGTGCGCGAGGCTGGTGGTGAGGTCGTGCAGGAGACGCGGCTCTACGATCCGGACCGCGGTGAGACGCTGCCGATGCGTGGCAAGGAGGAAGCGCACGACTATCGCTACTTCCCGGAGCCCGATCTGGCGCCGCTGACGTTCACCGGGGAGCTGATCGCGGATCTGCGCGAGAGCCTTCCCGAGATGCCGCTCGAGCGTATCGAGCGGTACGAGAGGACGCTGGGGCTCGGCGAGTATCACATCGGTGTGCTCGTCAATGATCCTCAGGCGTGCGATCTCTTCGAGAGCTGTCTGGAGATCCATGATGGTGCCAGGTCGCTCGCGAACTGGATCATCAACGATGTCAGGGAGGAGACCAATGCGCGCAAGGTCTCCGTGGGGGAGCTCGGGCACGCGCCGCGGCGCCTCGTCGATCTCGTCCAGGCCGTCGACGAAGGGACGCTCAGCAAGCAGAAGGGCCGCGAGGTCTTCAAGGCGCTTCTGGATGGCGACAGATCCGTTGCCGACATCATCAAGGATCTCGGTCTGGAGCAGATCAGCGACGACTCCGTCCTGCGCGAGCAGATCGAGACCGTCCTCGCGGCCCACCCCGGTCCCGTCTCCGACGTCAAGCAGGGCAAGAAGAACTCCGTCAACTTCCTCGTCGGCCAGGTGATGCGAGAGACGAAGGGCAAGGCCAACCCCGGGCGTGTCTCGCAGCTCATCGTGGAGATCCTCGGGAGCTGATCGCGCAGAGACGGGGCCGCTCCTTTCCTGGCTTCCCGGGGCGAGGGCGTCAGGGCGTCGGGGTGTTCGTGGAGGGATAGGTCAGCAGTCGGCCCGACCGCGTGCGAGCCACCAGCCGCCCGCCGGCGCTGTGGAGCTCGACGTAGGCGTCGCCCTTGCAGCTCACGGCCCAGGTGGAGCTCAGCGAGGCCCCGTCGAGGACGAGGAGCGCGGAGCCTCCGCGGTGCAGGAGCCCGACGTTGCCGTCGAGCGCGACGATGCCCGTCGGCCGGATCGGGGGCTTGTGGTGTGCGAGCACCTCGCCGGTCTGCGGCGAGATCGAGGCGAGATCGGTGTCTGCGTTGAGGAGATAGAGCCGCTCCCCGGTACGATCGACGGCGACGCGGTCCCTCGTTCGCAGCCGCGTCGTCGGCACACGGTCCTCGCCGTTCGCCGGGTCGAGGAGATGGAGCGTCCGGTCCACGGAGATCGCCGTGAGCGAGGCGCCGACACGGGTTGGCGGCAACTCGAGCTCCTTGCGGAGATCGCGGCTCCAGAGGATCTGGCCCGACTCCGTGCTCACGGCGTCGAGCTTGCCGTCGACGCTCGTCGCCAGCAGCGTCGTGTCGTTCAGACGCTCGAGGTAACGAGGCTCCTGCCGCAGAGCCACTTCGGCGATGGGGGTCAGTCCCGAAGCGTGGAGCAGGAGAATCTTCTTGCGGCTCGTGCCGATCGCCACGCGCCTCTCGTCGATCGACACGAGCGTCGTCGTCGGCATCCCGTGACCGGTACTCGGAAGGCGGACGCTGGTGCGCCGGAGCGCTCCTTTCGCCCCGCGGTCGAGGTTCAGCACGACGATCGCGCCGTCATTCCAGACGCTGTAGATACCGTGTTTCGTGACGGTCGGCGGGCTCGTGACGCTGTAGACATGCTCTCGGCTCACCGAGTCGCGCAGCCGTCCCGTCCGGACATCGAGCACACGGAGCTGTCCGTGCGTGTACGCGAGGACGACGTCCTCGTCGGTGACCACCGCGTCGATCGAGAGCTCGGTCGCGAGCGGCACGCTCCACACCGGCTTGCGCCCCAGTACGAAGACTGCGGGGCGCTCGTTCGAGGCGTCAAGCGTCGCCTGGAGCGGCGAGTGTCCCGGAGCGTTCAGCTCGATCCGGAAGATCTCACCCGGGGACATCTTGCGGACGAACGGCGTCGTGCCGAGGAACTCGGGCCTCTCCGGTTCTTCGGAGAGGCGAAGGACCCGGCAGCCGTCTGGCTTCGACTCGACGAGAACCGGCAGCTTCACCACCGCGGCCGGCTGCGAGTCCGGATACTCGTTCAGGAGTCGACGGTAGATCTTGTACGCCTCACGTGGGTGGTGCTGATCCTCGAGTCGGCGGGCCTCGTCGACCAGCTCCTGGGAGGACCGGGCGGCGGTGGCGGCATGGCGCAGCATCGTCTCGGCTTGCCGGCGCCAGGGGTGTCCGGCTCCGAGTTTCAACAGCGGCGTGAGGACCTTCGAGAGGCCGCGTCGATCACGACGGTCGAGGCGGAGTTTCGCCTGCTCCAGCAGCTCGGTCTTGCGGCTCGCGCGCACCGACGCGAGCATTCGCGCTTGCTGCTCGTGCTCGCGCTGGAGCTTCGCGGCGCTGGGGCTGAAGATGCTGAACGGGAAGCGCGCGAGGAAGGTCCCGTAGCGACTCGCGACCTCCTTGCAGCCAACCTCCACGTTGCTCGGTCGCAAGGAGACGAGCGGCTTGCTCGGGGGGGTGGCGGATTCCGGCGGCGTGCCTGTCTGAGCCGTCGTCTGGGCCGAGGCTACTGTCTCGGTCCTCAGCGCCGTCCACGCGAAGTAGCTCCATGCCTGGTACGAGAGAAGGGCAGCGATCATGGCGCACGCCGTCGCGACGCGTCGACTGGATCGGCGACGCTTGCGAACCACCACGCCGAGGTTCCTCGTCAGGCGCTTGCGCAGGTGCACGAGCTCGTTCGACCTCTCTCCGACGCGGAGGATCTTCTCGACGAGCTCCAGGGCCTTCTCGGGCTCGTCCGCGTCGAGATGGCCTGCGATCATCTCCTTCATGATCGCGACCGCGGCTTTCTTGTCACCGAGGTCGATGTATCCGTTGACGAGCTTCTTCTGCAGGCCGATCTGGCAGTCCACCTTCTGGAGCACGATGCGGTACGCCCTGGTGGCGATCGTCGGATCACCAAGGGCCTTCGCGTGTCGGGTCACCTCGTCGCAGACGTCCGCTACGTCCTTCTGGCTCCCCGAGGTGGCGAGAATATCCGCGAGCTTCTCGAAGGCTTGCCAGTCCTTCGGGTGCAGGCGTAGCGCGCTGCGCAGGAGCTCCGCCGCCTGCGAGTGCTCCCCGGCGAGCGCTTGCTCGTCGGCGGTCTCGTGGTAGATGCGCGTGATCTTGTCGAGAATCAGGGGCTCTTGCGGCTTCAGCTTCAGAGCCTTGCGGTAAGCATCGATCGCTTGCTTCGGCTTCTTCATGCCGTAGTAGGCGTCACCGATGAAGTTGTACTGGACGACGCAGTCCTCTTCCTGCCCGAGCTTTGCGTGAACGACAGCGAGGCGCTCTCGAGCGGCGATCTGGTTGACCGAGTGCTTGACCGAGTTCTTGAAGTACGGGAGCAGCCGGGCCGCTTCGTTTGCTGACAGCGTGTCCGTCGAGACATCGCGCAGCTCGGGGGTGAGCGTCTTCTTGATGAACTCGCGGTCGAGGCACCGCGCGATGAGCTCGAGCGTGAACAGCTCGTAGAATCGTGAGTCGTTGACGATCTGTGCGATATTCCGCAGCCCGTCGACGAGCCCCAGAAGACGCTGCAGCGCGAAGTCCTCGGTGTGCGTCTGCTTGTGTTGCATGCCTTCCGCGGTGATGACGAAGACCTCCTCGCCGGAAGCGAGAATCTTGCCGATCTTCTCCATCCGCGAAAGTCGAGCTCGCACATCGGTGATGAGCTGGCTCAAGGGAATCGACACGTGAGCGACGATTCCACCTCGGTCGAGGAGTGACTCCGGAACTCGTCCCTCCTGGAACGCGAAGGACTCCGTCGCCCCCAGGAGCATCTCGGTGATCTCCTCGAGAATGTGACTGCTCGCGAAGCTCTCGAGGCGTCCAGCGTCGTCGAGCAGACCCTGATCCTCGAGGATCTGAGGCAGCAGTGTCTTCGTCAGGTCGTCTCCGAGCAGCAGGGACTCCAGCTGCGAAGGCGAGAGCACGTTCGGCAGGAGTCCCGCGTCGTGGACCCCGACGATGTCGATGCGACCGGAGTAGCTGTGTGCGCAGAGAAACACCCGGTCTTTCTCGAAGAACAGCTCGCGAAAAGAGCTCTTCTTCCCCAGGACGAGCGTTCCTACCGTATGCTTCTTCTCCTGGAGCTCGAGGAAGCCGAGGATTCTCATCTGTTCCTTCGCGGCGAAGTTCTCGGAATATCCGGGGTACGGTGGACTGGATGCCGGCACACTGGACGCATTCCCCGAATGTCTATCGAAGAGTACGATCCGAAGTCCACGGTGGCAAACCGTCCGGGTCATGGACGGGGCTCGCTTCTTGGCCCTTTCTCCGCCGGCCTCGGGCGTTAGAATGAGGACGGAAGCGGTGCTCACCGCGAAGCAGGTCCCGTCAAGGAGAAGCGACATGCCTCGAGATTCCCGGCCCTTCACCGGCTCCTGCCCGTCGGTCGTTGCCGCGGTGGTGGTCGGTCTGACGATCGTCGGGTCGGCGGCGTGTCCTGTCCTCGCGTTCCCCGCAGCAAAGGCGCCGAAGAAGGGCTGGAGCGCCACCGAGAGCGCTTTGAAGAAGGCGATCGTGTCCCGGCAGTTCTCCACGGCAATCGCGCTGGTGAGCGAGCTCGCGCAGACTGGCGACCCGCGAGGATTCGAGATCATTATCGAGAATGCTCTCGGCGGACACGACTACGAGCTGGATCGCCACGCGGGAAAGATGGTGGCGACTGCAAGGGATCCGAGGATCCGGGAGGTGGTCTTCAAGAAGATCGCGGGTGGCGCGGGCTACAAGGCCAAGATCATCCTCCTCGCTGTTGTCAAACGTTGGCCCGACGATCCGGAGGCGCTCGCCGCGCTCCACGGTGCGCTGGGTAGCCGACGCAAGGAGGTCGTCTTCGCGGCGCTTCGCTGGGTGCGGGAGCTCCGGCGGCCGGACGATTCGCTGCCGGCTCTCGTCGACGCGCTCGCGAAGTGGGAGCGCAAGTCGCAGGGGCGCGTCTACTTCGACCTCAAGAGGACGCTGGAGGCGCTCACCGGGCACGACTTGCCGATGTCGGCGGACTGGAAGAACTACCTGAAGATGCGCAAGACCGGGAAGAAGCCGAAGAAGCGACGCACGAAGGGCAAGACCGTGCTCTACAAGCCGCCGACGTTCTTCTCGGTGGCGGTGAACTCCGATCGCGTGCTCTTCGTCATCGACGTCTCCACGAGCATGAACATGCGGGATACGGTCGTCGAGGAGCCGGTCAGGAAGAAGAGCCAGAACGGCCCGCGCGGACGCACGAAGGTCGTCCCCGGGAACTCGGGCAAGACGACGGCGCCCCGGACCATCCGGCGTCAAGTGACACGTCTGGAGCGTGTCAAGCTACAGCTGATCGACACCGTCAATACGCTGCCGGCTCATGTGCGTTTCAATATCGTCAGCTTCAGTCATCAGCTCGGCCACTTCGAGGCGCCGAACAGTCTCGTCAACGCGACGGCCGCGACGCGTGAGAGGGCGATCGCCTGGATCCGCAATCTGAAGGCGAATGGCGTGACGCGTACCGACAAGGTGATCGAGCACTCCTTCCTGTCCTCCGAGATCGACACGATCATGCTGCTCACCGACGGAGCGCCCAAGGACGAGCAGAATCGCTTGATCCCGCCAGAGTCCGTCCTCGACGTCGCCAGGGTGAACAACCGCTTCCGCAAGACGCGCATCAACACGATCGGTTTCGCGCAGGCGGGAGGAAGGATGAAGAAGTTCGTTCTCGACCTCGCAAAGCAGAACGACGGGGAGTGCGTTCTGCTCGAGTAGGTGACGCGGCGTCGGGCTCTCGTCCTACTCGAGGAACGTCACGAACAGCATTTTCGAGAGCTTCCACGCGCCGAAGAACAGCCCCGCCCAGACCCCTGCCCAGAGTGGCAGGCTGACGATGTTCAGTGCGACGCTGCTGCGTGGCTTCTCCCGGGGATTTTCGGGGATCTTCTCGCGAGGTTCGGTGGCCGGTCCCCGGGGCCAGGGACGACCGGCGCCGGGCGTTCTCGTCGAGCCGCGGGAGAGGTCGGACGTCGCGAGCGACGGTCGATCGCGGTCGTCGTTCGTCGCGCCTTCCTCGAGGAGGTCCCCTTTCTGCATGGCTCGGCCGTGCTTGGCTGTGTCGTCCTCGAACGAGTCGAGCACGAACTCGTCCAGGGGCAGGTCGCAGCTCGCCAGCGTCCCGAGGATCTCCTGCGGGGACGTCGGCCGCTCCTGCGGGCTCTTCGCGAGCAGGTGCTCCAGCAGCGTCGATACGGGCTCGGGGATCTCGGGCTCCAGGAGGCTCGCTGGCGTCGCCTTGAGGGTCTGGTGGTTGGCCAGAACCTCGCGGATCCTGCCTTCCCCCATCGGCCTGCGTCCTGTCAGGAGGTGATAGCCGACGGCGCCGAGAGAGTAGATCTCGGCGGCGCGCAGGCCGTCGTCGTCGGGGATCTCTCCCCTTCCCAGCTCGGGTGCCAGGTAGGGTGCGTACGGTGCGGAGTGCACGAGCGTTCCGGCTCGCAGCGACAGGAAGGCCGGGAGCTCGATCCCGGCGACGAAGACCCGGGGGACGTCGTCGGTGCGCAGCTTGAGCTGGTCGAGCGCGAGCGGCACGCAGAGGATCGCGTTGTCTCCACGCGCGAGCACGACCTCGGCGATCGAGCGCAGGATCGCGAGGCGGACGCCGATTCCGGCGGCGAGGACGTCGTCGAGGACCTTCTCGAGCGTCGCGCCCTCCTTCGTGCGCAGGACGACGAAGGCCCGTCGCTTCTCCTCGAGGTCGGAGGCGACCACCGGCTCGACCCGGTCGTGACGGACGCGGGCAGCCGCCTGCACCGCCGTCGCCAGCTTCGCGAGGATCTCCTCGAGAGGCGGACGCGTCGACGAGATCTGGTCGATCCTCACTTCGCGGTCGAGGGCGCGCTGATAGGCGCGGAAGACGAAGCAACCGCCCTCCTCGCGCAGTGTCTCCAGGAGGCGAGCGCCTTCCAGCTCGCCTTCCGGCGGCGGGGCCAGCTCGTGTGGCTGGAACTCGAGGAGCGTGTTGCCGATCTGGATCGTCGCGCCGTCTTCCAGACGCTTCTTGTTGATCTTCTCGCCGCCGACGAGCGTGCCGTTGGACGACTTCAGATCCTGGATGATCCAGCTGCCGTATCTTCGCACGATGCCCGCGTGCCGGCGCGACGATCGGTCGTCGTCGAGCGTGACGTCGGCGGACTCGTCCCGTCCGATCACCGTCGGCGATCGCGACGCGAGCACCGGATAGACCGTGTCAGGTTTCTTGCCTTTTCTTTCGCGGAGAATCGCCATGGCTCCGTTATTATACCGGCAACCGTGGGATTCTCGAACGGAGGTGCGGTTGAGCGAGCGGATCGATGGCTCGCGAGCGCTCGCGCAGCGCTGCGCTGAGCTGCTCGACGAGAAGAAGCTGCAGGACGTCACGATCTTTCAGGTCGGCGACGTCATTCAGATCACCGAGTACTTCGTGATCGCGAGTGGGTTGAGCTCGCGTCATATCCGGAACGTCAGTGGCTACCTGTCGAAGACCCTGCGTGAAGAGGGCGTCCTGCGGACCGGTCTGGAGGGTTACCACGAGGGCAAGTGGATCCTCCTCGACTACGATGAAGTGGTTGTCCACCTCTTCCTCGTCGACAATCGCCGGTTCTACGACCTCGAGCTCCTCTGGGGAGACTGTCCGCGGGTCGAGTGGAGCTCCAGCGGTCGTTCCACGGCGCCAGGGAGCCCGGGCTGAGGGGCCTCGATGACGGAGTCGACCCGGCTCTCGTTGCGCACCGATTCGGCAGCCGCGACCTTCGGTATCGGCTGCCGGCTGGGTGAGCTGCTCGCCGAGCGCGTCAGCGGGACGGGCCCCGGGTCGTCGGCTGCCGGCGCCACGATCGCGCTCGTCGGGGATCTCGGCGCCGGAAAGACCACGTTCACGCGGGGATTCGCTTGCGGGGCCGGGTGCGCCGACCCCCGTCTCGTCTCGAGCCCGACCTACGTGCTCGAGCACGTTTACGACGGCGTGCGGCCGATTCATCACTACGACGCCTACCGGCTCGCGGGAGCGCAGGAGCTCGAGGCGCTCGGATTCGCGGAGCGGCTGCAGGCCGGTGCCTTCATCCTGATCGAGTGGGCGGATCGTGTGGCGTCGGCGCTGCCCTCCGATCATCTGGGTCTGGAGCTCGCTCACGCGGGGGAGGAGGAACGCTCGCTCCTGTTTACCGGACACGTCGACGTCTGGGCGAAGGTCCTCGAACGACTGGGGGCTTGACCTCGAGTCGCGCCGTTCTCCGGAGGTCGGCTCGGGCCGTTGCGCCCCGCACCGGACTCGCCGGATTGCCGATCGCGTTGTACTCTCGGATGAGGGGCTCGGCGCTCCTCGGTGAGACCGTCGGGTCCAACGAGAGGGGAGGGTTCTCGGCCTCGTGACGGAGTTCGATGCCGCGCAAGAGTGACATCCGCCTCGGCCAGCTTCTGATTCGACGTCAGTGGTGCTCGTTGACTCAGGTCGCGGCCGCTCTGCAGACTCGCGAGACCATCGGCTCCCGGCGTCGAAGCAAGCCGCTCTGGCGCGTTCTGGTCGAGGGCGGCCACCTCGATGAGGACCGCGTGATCTCCGCCCTGCAGGAGCTCGGGGCGCTCCACATGCACTGCGAGACGTGCGCGTGGGCCGGGAGGATCGTCGAGCTCGGGGACGACGGGCCCGGCCCCTGTCCCGGCTGTGGCGATCCGCTCGTCCTCAGTGACGGCCCGAAGCGGTCTGCGGCCGCCAAGGCAGGGTCCCGATCGACCGGGCAGGACGTTACCGGATCGCACACCGCGAACCTCGGTACGCCCCGCGAAGGCGGCTCCGGCGACCTCTCGGCGGTCTTCACGTATCCCGAGGGGCTGGTCGCATCCTCTCCCGAGGGGCTGGTCGCATCCTCGAACATCGCCGAGTCGGGAGAGTCCGGCTCCGCGCAGTCGTCGAGTGGGGGGGCGGATCCGCTGGTCGGCCGGGTCTTCGGTGGATGTCGCCTGACCGAGAAGATCGCGCGCGGGGGTATGGGTCTGGTGTACAAGGCGTGCCAGCTGAATCTCAACCGCACGGTCGCCGTCAAGCTCCTCGCGGAGGATCTCTCTCGCGACCGGGGATTCGTCGATCGCTTTCTCCTCGAGGCACGCTCCGCGGCACAGCTGAACCACCACAACGTCGTCCACATCAACGACGTCGGCGAGTCCGGTGGCGTCTTCTACTTCACGATGGAGTACGTCGACGGAGAGGACCTCCGGTCGATTCTCCAGCGCGAGCGCCGCCTGGCCGTGGACCGTGCGCTGACGATCACTCTGCAGGTTTGCAGCGCGCTGCGGCACGCGCACGAGCGAGGCATCGTCCACCGTGATATCAAGCCCGAGAACATCATGATCACCACCGAGGGCGTGGTGAAGCTGGCGGATCTCGGACTCGCGAAGCGCATCGAGGCGACGAACGACGGATTCACCAAGGCCGGATCGATTTTCGGGACGCCGTACTACATGGCGCCGGAGCAGGCGAAGAGTTTCAGCGACGTTGACCAGCGTTCGGATATCTACAGCCTCGGTGTGACGCTCTACAAGATGATCAGTGGCAAGGTGCCGTTCGGAGGGCGCAGTCCGATCGAGGTCCTGGTCAAGTCCTTCGATGGTAAGCGTCCGGGGCTGCGGTCGGTGTGCGACGACGTGCCCGAGGACGTCGAGCGAATCGTCGACCGGATGATGGCGAGGCGACCCCAGGATCGCTACCAGGATGTCGTCACGGTTCTCGGGGATCTCGAGGAGCTTCTCGGGTCGCTGTCAAGCCGAAAGGGTACGGAGAAGCAGCCGAATTCACCGTGAGATCGCGTTCTCGCGACGGTGTCGCGTGAAGAATCCGGGTTGACGAGACCCCGGCACGCCTACTACAACAGTCGACACCATCCTCCGGCCCAGCGATGAACCCGTCTGAAGACTCCTCCTTCCAGCCCGTGTCTCGACCCGGTGCGACGCCGCCCTTTGTGCCGCCTGCTCTGCCCGTCTGCGGGGACCGGGACGCGTCTTCCGACCGTCGGCCGATCGAGGACCCGCTCTTCTCCGGTGTTCTGATGCGCCCGCCGCTCGAGGAACTCGACGCGGTCGTCGACAATCGCCTGCGGGGACTGGAGGTCTGCGACGGTCCCGATCAGGTTCAGCGGCTGAAGCGGGCCCACGAGATAGCGCGGCGATTTCTCGAGGAAGCGATGCAGAGCGGTGATGGAGTGATCGGCGCCGCGCGCGCTCGTCAGAGCAGCGGGACCGGTGCTTCGGAAGGCGGTGCTTCGGAAGGCGGTGTTTCGGAAGGCGGTGCTTCAGAAGGCGGTGCTTCAGGAGGCGGTGTTTCGGAGGGTGGCGATCCCGATCGCCTCAGCAGCCCCGGTGCTGGCGAGGACGATTGACCGATGCTGATTCGTTCGATCGAGGCGGAGAATTTCATGAAGTTCTCCCGGCTCTGTCTCAGAGGCCTGCCCGCGCGCGGGGTGCTCGGCCTCGAGGGACCGAACGAGTCGGGCAAGAGCACCATCGGCGAGGCGATCATCTTCGCGTTTTTCGGTCGTTCGCGGATGACGAAGGGCTGTTCTCTCGAGAGCCTCATTCGATGGGGCGCCGATTTCCTGCGCGTGTCGGTGGAGTTCTCGCTGCCCGTCGTGAGCGCGGATTCAGGCTCCGACGACGAGCGCTACACCATCTTTCGCGAGGTCGACCGCTTCGGGACCAACATCGTCAAGCTGCTGAGGATGCCCGGAAAGGAAGAGGTCGCTGCTGGTAACATCGAGGTCGCAGCCTTCGTGGCGGAGCGTATCGAGCTGGATCTCTTCGAGTTCCAGCACGCGTTCTATCACGACCAGTATGGCAGCCGCTTCGTGGACGCGAGGCTGCGCGAGTTCGTCGAGCGTCTGACGGGCGTCCATCAGATGCGCAGTGCCGTCGAGTCCATCGGCGCGAAGGTCGAGCAGCTCGAGCGAGAGTTCTCGCACTACCAGCGCGAAATCAAGCGCAACATCAAGCAGATCGATCGTCACGCGGGAAGCGCCCGGGAGCTTCCGCAGCTTCGGGAGTCGGCGGAGAAGGCGGGCGCTGACGTCGATCGTCGCTCGGAAGAGGCCGATGCCTTGGCCCGTGCGCAGGACGAGTACCGCAAGCTTGTCAGCGGCAGTACAGTTTCCGAGAAGGGGCTGCGCGAGCTCGCCAAGCTCCGGGGTGAGCGACTGGAAAAGGGCATCGCCGACCTCGCGTCACGTTACGAGGCGCTCGATCGTCGCTCGGGCCCTGACGGTGTGGTCAGCGGCGAGCTTGCGAAGGAGTTCGGCCGCCTGAGTCGGGGAGTCTCGGAGATCCTCGTGATGCTGCGTGACTACGAGGGCCTCCGGCGTGGCGTATCCGAGGTGCGCGACTCGCTCCAGTCGGATCTTTCGCAGAGCGACGGTGATACCCTGGAGTCGCGTCGCCAGGCCCACATCCGTGAACGTGATGCGGCGCGTGAGAGTGTCCGTCGTGCGGGACGGGGGATGGTGTGGCTCTCTCTCCTCGTTCTTCTCGGCGTCGGTGTCGGTGGTGTCGCTGTCGTGTCGCTGGTGAGGCCGGAGCTTCTGCAGAGGTACGACGGTCTGGTGCAGGAGTCGAGCCGTGTTCTCGTGGCGGCGGGAGGCGGGGCGGTCGCTCTGCTGATGCTTCTGCTGCTGATCGTCAAGCTGGTGCGCGTCAGTGGTGCGCGATCACGGGAGTCCGTCGCCGACCGGCTCGTCGGCGAGGACGAGAAGCAGGTTACCGCGGCAAACCAGCGCCTCGAGCAGCTCGATGCGCTACGCGTGGTCGGGGAATCCGGCACCGTGACGGACTACGTCGCCGCGGCGCGCCTGGTCGGAGGCCCCGCAGTGAACCGGCGGCTCGAGGAGTTCGAGTCGAAGCACGCCGAGTCGGCCGAGCCGAAGTCCGCCGGGGGGGCGAAGGGTGGCGGGTCGGACGACTACCGCGATCGTCTTCGCGCTCTTGCCGAACGCGAGAAGCGCTGTCGCAAGAAGGTCGACTCGATGATTCAGAGCCAGGCCAAGAAGCTCAAGAACGTCGAGGGTCAGCTGAGGAAGGCGACGAGCGACCGTGATCGTGCCGAGAACGAGATCCGCGAGTCCGAGGTGCAGCTGGTCCGCAAGGAGGCGCTGGAGGAGAAGAACGGCGAGCTCGAGTCGGCGGCGGCGGAGATTCGCGCCAGGATCGACGACCGTCAGGCGGCCTGCGAGCTTCTCGAGAGCTGTGTCACGACGATGCACTCGAAGGTGGGCCCCGCGTTGAGTGGTTACATGCACGGCGTCTTGCCGCGCCTCACGGGCGACCGCTACCGCGACGTCAAGCTCGACGCGGATCTCGACATGCAGGTCTTCTCCACGGACCGTCGCGACTTCGTTGCTGCGTCGGAGCTCAGCGGTGGCACGAACGAGGCACTCGTGCTCGGTCTGCGCCTCGCGCTCGCGCAGGCGTTCATCGCCGCGCGCACGCGTCGACCGCAGTTCGTCTTCCTCGACGAGCCGTTCAAGATGATGGACGCGCCCCGCGTCCTGCAGGCTATCCGCGCGATGCCCGTTCTCAGCTCCGATATCCAGCAGCTGTTTGTCGTGCAGCCTCAGTTCACCGACGAGCAGCGCGACGCGCTCGATTTCGTCGTCCAGACGACGATCGAGACCACGGACCTCCAGACGGACCTCGCGAGGATCTGAGAGAAGGCCTCCGACGGCGGCCGTCGTACGTGGGAGATTCGGGCTCATGACCCGCCAGATCGTTCTTACCGGGCCGAGCGCCAGCGGCAAGGGCTCCGTCGCGTTCGAGCTGGCGCGACGCAGCGGCGCCTCGATCGCCTCGATGGACTCGATGAAGGTCTATCGCGAGATGGACATCGTCACCGCGAAGCCCGACGCGGAGCAGCGTCGTAACTGCGAGTACCACCTGATCGACATCGTCGATCCCGACGTTGACTTCAGCGTCGGCGAGTACCTTCCACGTCTCGATGCCCTGCTCGAGCGTCGGCGTGACGAGGGCCGGCCGGTCATCGTCTGTGGCGGCACGGCGCTCTACGCGAAGGCCTTCGTCGAGGGGCTCGGCGATATGCCCGCCGCCGATTGGGACCTGCGCAACCGTCTGCGGCGCGAGGTGAGCGAGAAGGGGCTTGCCGTGCTTCGTGAGCGATTGCTCCAGGTCGACCCCCGGGCGGCCCGGAGGCTTCGTCCCGAGGACGAGCGACGTATCATCCGGGCGCTGGAGGTCTGGGAGACGACCGGCAAGCGCATCAGCGAGTCGTGGGCCTGGGGGAGCGGGGCGGTGTCGCCGCGTCGTGAGCAGGTGAGGCTGATCGGCCTGGACTGGGAGCGATCGGAACTCTACGCGCGAACGGATCTCCGCGTGTTGCGGATGGTCCAGATGGGGCTCTTCGAGGAGGTGGAGCGCCTGCTCGCTCGCGACCCGCCGCCGGGGCGCAGCGCACGTCAGTGCATCGGCTTCAAGGAGATCCGCCAGGGTATCGAGGACGGGCGTTCGCGGCACGAGATCGTCGTCGCGATCCAGCAGAGCACGCGGAACTTCGTCAAGCGACAGATGACGTGGTTCCGCAAGATGGCGATCGAGTGGATCCCGTGCTCGGGTGATCTCGACCCGGTGGCCGTCGCCGAACGTCTGCTTCCACGCTCCGGGTGACGGCCATCAGACGGCGTCTCGACGCGTCTCTGCCGGGTGCGCTGCGGCTGTCGGCCCCGGCGCTCGACCCTGCCACCCGTCTCCGATCCTACGATCCGTAGGTGGAGAAGGTCGGAGGCCCCTTCGGGTTGTCGATACCGAAGACGTTATCCTTGACGTCTCTGTGGAATTGACCGACTTCGCAGTTGAGCCTCTTGACGTGGTCGATGACGTCACTGAGCGGCCAGATCCTGTCGAACCTCGTCTGACAGCCGATGCAGGTGAAGAGGACGCAAACGCAGAGAATCGTCAAGACTCGGCGCAACATGGCAAGCTCCGGGTATTCAGTTCTGGACCCCGCGAAGGACGCAGAAGAATAGCATCTACCCCGAGGCGCGCAAGCTCCGCGTGCCGGAGCCCTCGTGGACTTCCGGAACTCTTGCCGGGCGCACGCGTCGTTCGTCGATGGCAGCGCGAGCGCCTGTTCTTCGCCGCCAGAGAGGCTTCCGACGCCTTTCTCGCAGTCCCCCCCCCGAGCCTTCGGCCGTCGGATCCCGAGCCTTCGGCCGTCGGATCCCGAGCCTCCGGCCGTCGGATCCCGAGCCTCCGGTTATCGGATCCCGAGGTTCCGGCTAGTAGTCGAGCTCGACCGGGTACTCTTCCATGTCGAAGACGATGCGGTCGAGGTCGAGGTGCACCTTGTGGAAGTCGTCGAGCATCTTGCGGATGCGACGCTTGTGGTGCGGCCAGCTGAACACCGTCGGCTCGGTGGTCATGCAGCCAACGGGGAACATCAGGGCGATCAGGCCGACGCAGAGAATCAGTTTCTTGAGCATGCCTCTATACCCCTGCAGGCGTTCGGCCTGACAGGACCCGGTTCTGGCGGCTCGCAGGAGCGCACAGGGACACCCGCCTTGCGCGTTTCGACGACGCCGTCCTTGCTTCTTTCTTCTCGGAGACTCTCTTTTTGCCGTCCTGGCTCCGGGGCACGGACTTCCGGACGGGCGATCCCAGGAACGCTGCGTCCCGGAATGCCGGGCCCTCGGATGGGAACAAGAACGGCTGGCCGTCGCAGGAGACTCCTCGGGCTTCAGATTACCCGACGATCGACGGACAACCCCATTCTGGGCGTGCCTTTGTTCAAAGTCAAGGTCGTGGACCGATTGTCCGTTCCACCAGGTCGGGTCCTGTAAGGGTGCGCGGTCACCAGATCTTGTGGCGTGGCGTCCGGGGTACGGCCATTTGGAGCTGTGGCGGTTGCGTGGCGACAATCCTCACGGCAGGATACTGCGTTTTCCTTCCTCTGGATCCGAAGATGGTGAGTGATGTCACCTCGCAAGTCACCTCGCAAGTCACCTCGCAAGTTTCGAAGCGGCTCGAAGGCGCGTCCCTCGCTCGGGAGGGCTCGACGCAAGGCCTCGCCGCCGGTGGAGATCCAATCGAAGGTCCTGACCCGGTTGACCCGTTGTCGTGTCGAGGGCAGGGCGCTGCGCTGGATCTGCGACCCCGCCTCGTTCGACTTTACCAGCACCCGCGACGTGAACCCGGGTCGCGCGTTTCTCGGCCAGCGCAAGGCGCTCGAGGCGCTTCGCATGGGCTTCGAGATGACGAGCCCGGGCTACAATCTCTTTCTGTGCGGGTTGACCGGTAACGGCAAGATGCAGCTCGTCGAGCAGTTCGCGCGGCGCTACGCTCACCATCGGGCAGATGCTCCCGACCGCTGCTACGTGCAGAACTTCAGCGATGTCCGCCGCCCATGTCTTCTGGAGGTGCCCGGGGGCAAGGGTTCGCGGATCGAACTCGACGTATCTGCCCTGGTCGGTCGATTGCAGGTCGAGCTCGAGAAGGTCCCGGAAAGGAACTGGCGCTCGTGCGCTCGGAATCTTCTCGACGTGCGCATGCCGGCGCTCATCAAGCGTCATCCCTTCCCGGCTGTCCGAGCTTGGCTGGAGCAGTGGCGCAAGCGGTTCTTGCGTCTCCTTCCCGGCGTCCTCATCGAGGACTTTGAGCTCAACTGTCTCGGACAGCCGGCGTTCGGTAAGGGGCCACACATCGTCAGCGAGACGAATCCGACTCACGCGAATCTCTTCGGCTGGATCGGCCGTCGCAGCGTTGCGGAGGGGCCACCCCGTCCACATTTCACCGAGATCCGACGTGGCGCTTTCCTCGAGGCGGACGGCGGGGTGCTGATTCTCGATGCGGCCGATCTGCTGCAATCGCCCGGCAGCTGGACGACGCTCTCGAACTGCCTGAAGTACGGCACGCTCGAAATCATGGACGGCGACCCGTCCTCGCCCGCTCGCACCGGAACGATCAAGCCGCAGCCGATTCCGCTGTCGGTGAAGGTCGTCCTCGTCGGTGACTATCCGCTCTACGACTACCTTTTCGAGAACGATCCCGACTTTCAGGACGTTTTCAAGATTCGCATCGACTTCTCCTCGGAGACGCGTCTGACGTCGAAGGTGCTGCGTCGTGATGTTCCCGCGCTCGTCTCGAGCGTCTGCGAGTCCGAGAGGCTGTTGCCGCTCGCGCCGAGCGCCGTGGCACGTGTTGCGGAGTACGGCGTCCGTCGCGCCGGTCGTCAGAACAAGATCTCGACGCAGACCGGCGTTTACGAGGACGTGCTGCGGGAGGCCGACTACTGGGCGCGCCAGGAAGGCCGCCGCAAGGTGACGGCCGGCCACGTCGAGCGCGCCATCGACGAGGCGATCGAGCGCGTCAACCTCGTCGAGAAGAAGATCTCCGAGATGATCGCCGACGGCACGATTCTCATCGCCACCAGCGGCGCGAGAGTGGGGCAGGTCAACGGCCTCGCGATCTACGATATGGGGGACTACTTCTTCGGCAAGCCGTCACGCATCACCGCCGAGACGTCGGTCGGTCAGGGCGGGATCATCAACATCGAGCGGGAGTCCGGCTTCAGCGGCCGCAGTCACGACAAGGGCGTCCAGATCCTCTGTGGCTACCTGCGCTCGTGTTTCGCGCAGAGCCGGCCGATGAGTCTTACCGCCAGCGTCTGCTTCGAGCAGTCCTACTCGGGTATCGATGGCGACAGCGCGTCGACGACCGAGATATTCGCTATTCTCTCCAGCCTTTCCGGCCTGCCGATCCGCCAGGACATCGCCGTGACCGGATCGCTGAGCCAGAAGGGTGACGTGCAGCCGATCGGCGGGGTCAACGAGAAGATCGAGGGCTTCTTCGACTGCGTCCAGGTGGGCAAGCCGACCGGTCACGAGGGCGTGATTATCCCGCGCAAGAACCTCGCCGATCTCATGCTGCGCAAGGATGTGGTCGCTGCCGTCGGCGCCGGACGATTCCACATCTACGCGATCGACACCGTCGAGGAGGGAATCGAGATTCTCACGGGTGTCGAGGCCGGGAGACGGCGCAAGAACGGCAGCTACGCGGAGGGTACTGTCTTTCACGAGGTCGACCGACGGCTCGAGGAACTGGCCGAGAACCTGCGGAAGTACGAGGAGTGAGCTGACGGCCGCTCGAGGGCCTTGTCGGCATTCTGCCGCTGTGGTGAGCGCTCTGCGGTGCAGACCGGGCGGCCGCTGGCTCGCAGGCGCCGCTGCGAGCGTCAAGGAGCCGGTCTCGGTGGATCGCTCCGAGTCGGCATGCTGCGCGTCGTCTCGCCCGTCAGCCGCTTCGCTGCCGGCGCCGAAAGTGGCCGAAGCCCGCTCGCTCGATGCGTCGCTTGCCTCTCTCGCCAACGAGCCACAGACCCTCTCCGTCGACGACCGTTCCGACGCGTTTCACCTCGACGCCGAAGCGCTTCTGGAACGCCCGCCGCCTCGCCGTCGTGCCTCGGCCCGGCGGTGACGTGAAGCAGAGCTCGTAGTCATCGCCGCCGGCCAGAGCGGTCTGGACCGCGTCAAGTTTCCGGGCCGCGCAGATGCTCGCCAGCGGCTCTTGATTCGCGAGCGCCTTCTCGTCGATCTCGATCGCGACCTGTCGCCCGGCGCGAGCCGATTCCTCGATCAGGTGGCCGAGGTCCGTCGCCAGGCCGTCGCTGAGATCGATCGCCGCGCGTGCGGCGAAGGACCGGGCGAGTGCGCGCGACTCCTCGAGCCGTGCGCGAGGGCTCTTGTACGCGGCGACCGCGCGTCGTTCGAGGGCCGATAGTCGCGCGCCCGACGGCGATGACTCGAGCGTTCGCAATCCCACCCGGGCCAGGCCGGGGCAGCCCGTGACCCAGACCTCGTCGCCGAGGCTGAGCGCATCGCGTCGCAGAGCGCGTCCGGTCTCCACCTCGCCGATAACCGTGATGGTCACCGACAGGGCTCCGCGGCTCGTGTTGCCGCCGATAAGCGCCAGGCCGTGGCCGCGCGCGGTCTCCTCGACGCCGCGCAGCAGCGACCGGAACTGGGTGTCGGGGAGATCCTCGGGAACCAGAAGTGACACGAGGATGGCCGCCGGCTTCGCCCCCATGGCAGCGAGGTCGCTGGCAGCGGCGCTCACCGCGCGACAGCCGATCTCCCGTGGCGTCAACCAGGCCCGGTGGAAGTGCGTCGCTTCGGCGAGCGCGTCGACGCTGAGAACGACATCGTGACCGGGACGTGCCTTCCAGAGGGCGGCGTCGTCTCCGATGCCGATCCGCACCGCGCGCGAGCTCGGTGCGTCGACCAGGTTTCGCAGCCAGTCGATGCGTCGCGACTCCACGTCCCCCTGGCTACGGCGCTTACCCGGCATCGCTCGACTCGCTCTCCGCGGTCGAATCCGGTCCCGGCTCGACGACAGGCCCACCGGCGAGCGTCAGCCACGATTCGATCTCCCCGCCGAGCGCATCGACGGTGGCGTGCGGAATCACGCCGGCACGGGCGGCTTCCTCCAGCGAGCGAATCGAGCCCCCTGCGAGCTCTCGCAGCACCGCGCGTCGACCGAGCGAGCGCAGGCGAGGTTGACTGTGGACCAGCTCGTCCATCTCGATGTCCGCCAGACGCCGTCGCCGCTCGAGGCCCGTTCGCAGGTCTTCTCGGTCCGTGCTCGAGAGGTTGTCGAGTTCGCCCTGCTCGGCGAGCAGGGCGAGCGTTTCCTCGGCAGCGCGCAGCGCGATCCGCCGTCCCCGTACGAGCTGCCAGCTCCCGGAGCCGTCTGCATCGACCGGTCGACCTCCGAAGAGCGGCGCCGTGACGGCTTCCACGAGCAGGTGAAAGACGAGCGCCGGAAGGACCAGCGACAGAGCCGACACGCCTTGCAGGCTGTCGATGCCCCGGGAAGCGTCTGGCCAGATCACCACGTGTGACAGCACCCACGCGAGCGACACGGTTCCCGGGAAGGAGAGCCACCAGCTGGTGACGATCCACCCCCACGACAGACGCCCGGGGCGCAGGCAGTGGTAGAGGCCGCCGACACCGGCGAAGAGGAGCAGGCGAGCTGTCAGCGTGCTGATCCAGAGCAGCAGGCCACCGACCCAGTCGGGTCCCGGGCCGGCGGAGCCGACCGCCATCCCGGCGAGAGCGTAGGCGCCGGCAGTGGCGGCGAGCGCGGCCGTATCGAGCCGGTCGTGTCGACCTCGTGTCCTCTCGGGAGCCCTCCTCGCTGTGGCCGGCGAGACCCGGCCTCCACCGCAGACGGCGAGGCCGCTCGCCAGCGCGGCGATCGCGCCGCTGCCGGGGTGGAGCCACTCGGCAACGCCCGCGGGAGCGGTCGCGGCGAAGAGATCGACCAGCCCTTTTCGGCGCGATACAGCGACGCGATCCCGGACGAAGCGGCCTGCTGCGCCGCCGATGCCCCCTGCCGCCAGCGCGCCGAGCACGCCGAGCACATGCAGCTGCCAGAACGCTTCGGGCTGCGCCCCGTCCGGCTCGCCGCCGGGCGACGTGGCGGACAGCCTCGCGGCGCAGAAGAGCAGCGCCGGCATCAGGCAGAGCGTCAGGTAGCCGTGCAGTGTCGCCAGCCCGCGCGGTCGGGCAGGGTGGCGGTCGTCGTTCGGTGGGGTCGTCAGCACGGAACCGTCCGGGAGGATCAGCAGACCACCGACGAGCAGCAGGAACCCCGTGTCGCGCTGGGGGGACGTCAGCAGCGCCGTGACGCCCGCCAGCAGCCCCGATCCGATCATCGCGAGGACCACAGCCAGCCCGACCGCGAGCGTCGACGAGATGTCCGGCGCGGTCCGTCGAGCTCGGCGCCCGAGCCGGAAGGCGAGAAGCACGAGAAGCAGCTTGCCGGCGAGGCTGAACAGCTCGACCGGCGGTCCGGGTGGGGCGCCCGGGATGATGAGCGGCAGCAGCGCCGCCGCCAGGACACCGAGCGCGACCCACGAGATCCGCCGCTGGCCGAGCAGCGTCGTCAGGGCGACGATGGCCATCGCGGCGAGGACGAGGGAGAGAGTCGGGTCGCTGAGCACGGAGGGTTCTTCCTGACCAGGGGCGGCAACCCGGGGATTCTACGTCGTGCGGCAGGCCGGAGACAACGACGCAGGAAGGCACCATATTTGACTTTCCGGCCTCGGACCGTTACCACAAACGGCGATGCGATCCATCGCCTTCATGAATCAGAAGGGCGGCGTCGGGAAGACCACCTGCACGGTCAATCTCGGCGCCGGGCTGGCCGCGAGCGATCAGCGAGTCCTCCTCATCGACATGGATCCCCAGGCCAATCTGGGGCTGCACCTCGATCTGGACATCCACGAGATCGAGCACTCGACCTACTCCGTGCTGTGCGGTCGCTCCTCGGTGCACCAGGCGGTCGTGTGCGACGTGCTACCGAATCTCGCGGTGCTGCCGGCGACCATCGACCTCAGCGGTGCCGAGATCGAGCTCGTCAACGCCATCGGTCGGGAGACCCTGCTGCGCGATCTCCTGGTGGACTACCTCCAGGAGGAACCCTACGACTTCGTTCTCGTCGACTGCCCGCCGTCGCTGGGGCTTCTGTCGCTGAACGCGTTGACGGCCGTCAACGAGGTCTTCATCCCGCTGCAGACCGAGTTCTTCGCGTTGCAGGGTATGACGCGCCTGGTCGAGGTCGTGGAGCTCATCCGCAACCGTCTGAATCCGAAGCTCGAGGTGACGACGATCATCGCGACGCTCTTCGACTCACGCAAGAACCTCAGCCGGGAGGTGGTCGAGGAGATCCGCGAGTTCTTCGGGGCACGGGTTTGTGACACGGTGATCCGCACCAACGTGCGCCTCGCCGAGGCGCCGAGCCACGGTCGGACGATCTTCGACTACGCTCCGAACTCGCACGGCGCGGCGGACTTCGATGCTCTGGCGCAGGAGGTATTGCAGCGCGTGGCGCGGGCGGTCACCACTTGATCCGGTTGACGCGAGCAAGGGTCTGGGCGCTGGTCGCGGCGGCTGTCGTTCCGCTGGGCGCGGACGAGGCCGTCGAGCTGCACCGAGCGGGATCTGCACACTACGAGGCGCGGCGCTACTTCCAGGCCATCGAGTCCTTCCAGAAGGCGCTCGACCTCGCCGCGGAGGAACACCGGCTGCGGGTCCGGGCCGACCTGGCGCGGGCGCTCGGCGGACTCGGCTTCGAGTATCTGGCGGAGTCCGAGAACCGGCTCGCCGAGGAGACCTTCCGGCGAGCGCTGAAGGAGTCGGAGGACTACTTCGCGAGGTTCGGGCTCGGGTATCTCTATTTCATGCGCCGGGAGGATGGCGAGGCGCGCACGCACCTGCTCGCTTCGCGGCGCTTGCGGGACGACTACGCGCCGACCCACAAGCTGCTGGCGCTGCTGACCTACCGCAAGGGCGAGACGGGGCGCGCTCTGGAGCGGATGAAGCAGGCGGCACGGCTCGACCCGAAGGATCCGGAGACACGCCATCTCGTGGAGCGCTGGGGGGTCGAGATCGAGATT
This sequence comes from uncultured Planctomycetia bacterium, assembly GCA_964390645.1. GTDB lineage: Bacteria > Planctomycetota > UBA8108 > UBA8108 > UBA8108 > CAYMLL01. The sequence continues at coordinate 26,968 of CAYMLL010000054.1, forward strand.
CTCGACATGTTTCGCGTCGTCAAGTCGAAGCGCTTCGAGCTTCGGGTCGACCCGGAGGTTCCGGACGCGGTGCGCCTGCGCGTCGAGACGGAGCTCGAGAAGGCTTACCGCGGGATCGGAGACAGTCTCGGGTTCTGGCCGCGCCGGCCGACCCCGGTCGTTCTGTACTCGCGGGGGCGCTTCCACGAGGCGACCGGCACCGGGCACTGGGTCGGCGGGCTTTACGATGGTCAGCTCAAGCTGCCGGTCGAGGCGGACCTGCTGGAGGATACCGGCAAGCTCGCGGCTTTCGTGCGGGTCCTGCGGCACGAGTACACGCACGTCCTGGTCCGCTCGATCGCCGCGGAGTGTCCGGTATGGCTCAACGAGGGGCTGGCGCAGTACTTCGAGGGACGGCAGCAGCGCCAGTCGATCTACGCTGCATTGTACGAACGTATCAACTCTCGCATCCCGCTGCGGAAGATTCCGGCGCGGCTCGAGGACGTCGAGGACGTCGACCTCGTGCGCCATATCTACCTCGAGGGGCTCGGCTTCGTCGAGTTCCTCGCGCAGCGTTACAAGCCCTTTCGCCTGCGTCTCTTTCTGCGAGCGTTGGCCGAGGAGCACTCGGCGTCCCGGGCCTTCGAACGCACCTTCGGAGCGTCGCTCGAGGACCTCGAGGCGCAGTGGTGGAGCGTGATCGAGACGGCCGCCGGGCCTGGGCGCTGAGTCCGGCGGACACCCTCCGGGTCAGGCCGGGGTGGTCACCGTCTCGGCCGGACCCGGCGCTGCATCTTTCTTGGTCTCAACGGCTTGTGCCTTGCCGGCGGGCGTCGACTTGGGCGTACGCGAACGGCGCTTCGGCGGCGCCTTCTTCGTCGCCGACGCCTTGCGTGCGACCTTGTGGTAGCCGATCTCCTTGAGGATCTTCAGGACCTCGGTCCAGGACAGGAAGATCTTTCTGTTCTCGGACTTGTACTTCTCGATGGCCTTGATGAACTGCAGTTCCTCGGTGGAAAGTGACTCGAGCACGTTCGGTTCCTCCTCTTTCCTCGCAGACCCGGAGGCGCCTTTGGCAGGCGTGAGCTCCACGGTTTGGCCCATGGTTGTGGTGGGCCCCTTGCCACACTCGTCGAGAGGACGAGCCCACAAGTGGTATCGTCGCTTGCCGGCCGGTACCTTGAGGTGGGCCAGGGGACGGTCTTTCCGGCCTTCGCCCCCAGTCTCGTGCCCGTTTCGGGAACTCCTTTGGCAGCGAAACGTTACGCCGGAATTCCCCGATTTCTCGCTGGACGAGACCCGCCGACCACGTTATTCTTCTCGGGTGCATAAGCAGCACTGCTGTAAGAGTATAGGACTCGACGTCGGGGAAGGCGGTGAGACCCTCGTGAGGGAGTCGCCTTGCCTCTCGAGCGCGACGGTGCCCGACCGCTTTCATGAATGCTCCGTTCGCGAGGAACGGATCGCCAGGAGACGCAGCGGGTGGTGTGACGGCGCGCACGGTTCCAGGTCCAGGAGGCTCGGATGCAGACGGTTACGAAACGCGAGCTGGTGCAGCGAATCGCTGAGAAGACGGGGGTGCAGCAGATCAGCGCCAAGGAGGTGATCCAGAGCTTCCTGGACGAGATCATCAATGAGCTTGCCAGTGGTAACCGTCTGGAGTTTCGTGACTTCGGGGTCTTCGAGCCGAAGAACAAGGCGCAGCGTGTGGCGCGCAACCCGCGAACCGGTGAGCGAGTCGAGGTGCCTGAGAAGACGACGGTGAAGTTCAAGGTCGGCCGTCTGATGAAGAAGAAGATCCAGCACGAGGATCTCGACGAGGCGTCCTCGGACGCGATCGAGGTCCAGGACGGTGGCCTGCAGGACGGTGGCCTGCAGGACGGTGGCCTGCAGAGCGGTGGCCTGCAGGGCGGTGGTCTGCAGGGCGGTGGTCTGCAAGGCGGTGGTCTGCAGGGCGGTGGTCTGCAGGGCGGTGGTCTGCAGGGCGGTGGTCTGCAGGGTGGGGGCCGGGGCGAAGCGACCGGGCACTGAGCTCCCGTGACGAGTGTGGGTTTTGTCCGGTGTACGTTCGGCTTCTCGGTTTGTTCTGTGCGCGACGTCGGGACGACCTTAGAATCCCTTTCGTGAGAGAACTCGAGAGAAGCCCGGGGCCTGCGAGGCCAGGCAAATCGTCGGGAGAGCGCTTCCTTCGGTCGCGAAAGTGAGCCGTTTGCCTCGAGACCGAGACGCCGGAACGGAGCTCGCGTGACGTGCGGTCGAGTTCTGGTGAGGCGGTTCTCGCGGAGATGGGCGAGTTGGCCCGTCTCGCGCCGAACGGGCTCTTGAAGCAGTGCTGTCTCCCGGGGTGAACGTCTCGACTTCAGGAGGATCTTCATGCGCGTTTGCTGTTCCTGGATCGCAGTTCCTGTTCTCCTTGCTGCCGTCGGCTGCGAGGTCGTCTATCCGGACGCCCGGCCGGGGCGGCGCCACGACAACGTGCTCGGCGCTGTCGAGGCCGTCGTCAAGGAGCGTTACCCGATGGCGGCGACGTATCCGAAGAGCCACAGCGTCGTCGCGCTCACATCGCCGAAATTGCTGGGGGTGGATCGGACGCGCAAGCAGGTCCACGTTTGGGTGCGTCGCAACTACACCGGCAACTGGGACGCCGACGTCTCCGTGCGTCTGGTCACCCAGGTGAACGAGCCGCATTCCGGTGCCCATGACCCGGGCAGTCCCTACGTGACGATCTCGCGTCCGCTGTCCACGTCACCCCGATGGCAGACCTTGCAGCATATGACGGGCGAGGAGCAGGAACTCCACGCGGCCGTCCTGGCGCGATTGAACGGCTGATCGCAGATCGTTGCGGAGGGATCGCCGGATCGCGCGTCACCGTCGAAGTTTCGGGCCCGTAGCTCAGTTGGTTAGAGCAGCAGACTCATAATCTGTCGGTCCTTGGTTCGAGTCCAAGTGGGCCCACCAGGTCAAGGCTCGTCGCGATGGACGCTTGCGGCGAGCCTTCTCATTGTCGGGTAGGTGCTTTTCCCTTGCGACTTCCTCGGGAGTCCCTACAATCCCGGGCTGCCGGTTTGTGAATTCGTGGGTACGGCTTTGTTCCGTGCCTGGCTTTCCTTTTTGTTCTGTCCCTCCTTGGCGAAGGAGTTCCGAACCGGTGACCTGTGCCCGCCTCTCGATCGTGCTGGCCGGTTTCTTGCTGGCTGTCTGTGGCCTGTCCTGCTCGGACAAGGACCGTCGCATGAGCGAGTTCGAGGCGCTCAACTACCGCCGCGAACTGGTGAGGACAAACCACGCGCAGCTTTCGCCACAGCAGCGCCGGGATCTGATGTACCACCCGGCTCGGACGCAGGGCGAGATCGACGCTTCCTTCGAGCGCTACCGCCAGCAGTTCGCCGAGCAGCAGGCTCGCGATGCCGTGACGGCTCGCGTTGCGCGTCGCGGCGCTGGCGAACAGACCGAGCGATTGAGCGGCTTTTCGGAGGCCACCGCTCCGGGCGTCGATGGTCGCGGAGATCATCCCGGAGATCGTCCCGGACACGGGCGCGGAAGGGGCACCCGCGATTTGCCGGCTTCGCTGTCGGAAGAGGGAGATGCGGAGGGAGATGCGGAGGGAGATGCGGAGGGCGAGCCGTGATACCGGTTCCGGATG
>CAYMLL010000055.1:0-30060 GCA_964390645.1 uncultured Planctomycetia bacterium
GCTTCGGCGGCGCACAGCCGTTCTCGGTGGTCGAGCTGATCGGCGCCGATCCTTCGGTGACCGAGGCGCTCGTCGCGCAAATCGGTCGGCTGGCGATCGAACGTCGACTCGAGGGGGTGTCGTTCTTCGAGGTGCCGGAGTCGATGAGCGGTCGAGTGCTGCGGCGCCTGGGATGCGAGGTCAAGTTCCGGCACGATACCGATGCCGGCTGGATGGGACGAATCCTGAGACGTCGGAGCTTCGTACGCAGGATCGCTCCGGAGCTCGAGCGGCGCGCGGGCGAGCCCGGTGGCGCGACGCTCGAGGCCCTCGCGAGTGGTGAGATCTACGCTGACAACACGGTCCTCCTGCAGCTCGTCACGGGATTTCGCTCCTGGCGCGACGTCGCCGATCTCGGCCACCACGTTGCCGCGCGCCATGAGGCCCTCGCACGGCTCTGGTTCTCGGGCTTCGGCGGCCCGCGGTGGCCGGCACCCTGCGCCTACCGGCTCGATTGGTACTGAACCGGCTGCTTGCCCGGCTGTCAGTCCGTCTGGCAGGTCCATCCGGCACCAGAGCGGCTGGCTTGCCTGCGCGCTTCGTTGCCGGGACCGGTGTTGCCAGAACTCGACAAGGCGCCCCAGCGGCTGCGTCCTGACTTCTGGATCCCGGAAGAGATGACTCGATTTCGCATCCGGAGCGCTTCTTCAACGGGCAGCTGTCTCACGTTTCGCCATCGAGCGTCGAGCCTGGGAGCAGCTCCTCGAAGGGTCTGCCGGGAGTCCATCGACACCCTCCCGGGGCAGGCGGGTGCGCAGAAACTCGTGAGCACTCCCCGCCAGGTCGATCGAGGCGGACCAGGGCGATGGCCGAGCTCGACGCTAGTCGCTGTCGTGACCGTCGTCTGCGTCATCGAGCTCATCGCGACCCGCGGCCGGCGTCGGGACGACCTCGGTGGTCCAACCGTCGTACTCGCCGCCTAGCTCGCGCGCGCACCGCAGCACCAGGAGGGTCACCTCGTTGATCGACACCGGGTCGACGTCATCGACTCGACGAATTCGCACCTCGATTCGGCTGTCCGCGGCGGCCGCGGGGGCCGCGGCGTCCCCGGCGTCCTCGACCTTCTCGAAGCCCAGCGCCGCGGTCTCGCGCTGGAACACCTGGCACGTCTCCCGGGTCTCGAAGAGGACGAAGTGGTCGACCGGACGGGGCGTCTCCAGCGTGTCGCCGCTCGCCTCGAGCTCCTCGACGGCGTGCTGGTTGTCGATCGTCTGCAGCTCGTCCTCGTCCGGGAGCAGCACCTCGGTGTAGCAGGACCATCCCGGGTCGTTTCGCACGTCGTGGTCGTGATCGTAAGCGGGAAAGTCCGCCAGCGCGTCATCGACGACCTTCTCCAGAACGCTCCTGTCGACCGCCGGGGAATAGAAGTACGAATCGCGCCGGCCACTGCCGGTGACACGTCCGACGGCCTCGGCGTCGAGCTTCTCCGCGAGCGCGGTCGCGAGCACGTGTTCCATCGCGTCCAGGGTCTCGAACTCCGACTCGGCGAGGCCGTCCTCGTTGGGGTCGAGGAGATCCACGCCGACGCGGACCAGGCTTGGCTTGCCGGCTCGAGGCACGAGATCCACGAGGCCGAGGTTGACGAAGATCGAGCACGGTCGGCCTTCGACGAGCGTGAAGTAGAAGTCCCACTCTTCGGTCATTGAGTCGAGATCACTTCTCTGCGAGGATCTTGGTTCCAAGCCGACTCCAGAGAATAGCCCCTCCCGTCGTCAGATCCAACGATCCGGACCGACGAATCGGGGGCCGTGTCACGGAAGAGTCGATACCGGCAGCGCTGCGTCGGGAGGAGCGATGGACGTCTTCCACCTGTGGCTCAGAGAGTACGGTCCGAACGAGTGGCTGCGGGCGTTGATCATAGCGGGCGCCTCGCTCGCTGTTGCCGTGCTGGTGGACTGGATCGTCCTGCGCTTGATCGGTCGGTGGACACGCAAGACGACGACCGACGTCGACGATCGGCTGGTCTCGATGCTCCACGCGCCCCTCTTCGTGTCGGTGATCGTCGTCGGGCTGATGCTCGCGACGATCCAGCTCCCGCTGGCGGAGTTCTCGGAGTGGTTGACGCTGGCGATCCTGGAGACGATCGTGATCGGCTTGTGGATGCTCTTCGCGGTGCGTTTCACGCGTCTGTCGCTCGAGGTCCTCAGTCGCCATCAGGACCGCTTCCGGATCGTGCAGCGCCGCACGCTGCCGCTGTTCAACAACCTCGCCGCGCTGGTTCTCTTCGGTGCCGGGGTCTACTTCCTCCTTCTCGCATGGGAAATCGATGTCACCGGGTGGCTGGCCTCGGCAGGGATCGTCGGCATTGCGATCAGCTTCGCCGCCAAGGACACGCTCGCGAACCTCTTCGCCGGTGTCTTCATCCTGGCGGACGCGCCGTACAAGGTCGGCGACTTCGTCATCCTCGATACCGGTGAACGCGGACGCGTGACGCACATCGGCATCCGAAGTACGCGTATGCTGACGAGAGACGACGTCGAGATCACGATCCCGAACGCCGTCATGGGCAACTCGAAGATCGTCAACGAGAGCGGCGGACCCTACGAGAAGGAACGCGTTCGCGTGCAAGTCGGTGTTGCTTACGGGACGGATATCGACCAGGTACGCGAAGTCCTGATGAACATCGCGATCGCTCATCCCGCCGTGCACGGGCACCCCGAGCCACGCGTTCGTTTTCGTCGTTTCGGTGACTCCGGACTCGAGTTCGAGCTGCTCGGCTGGATCGATGAGCCGGTGCTGCGTGGGTCCACGATCGACGCGCTCAACTGCGAGGTCTACAAGCGATTCATGGCCGAGGGCATCGAGATCCCGTATCCTAAACGGGACGTGTATGTACGGGAGCTGCCGCCCGTGGTGCCCCGGGAGTGATCCGTGTCGTCCAACCGCTTCCTGTCGATCCTCGCGATTGTCGCTCTCTCCTCGACCCTGTCGGCGCAGGAGTCGACCGAAGTCGAGGATGTGCGGGAGGATCGGGGCCTGCGTCGACCGATCGCGCTCGTTTGCTTCGACTCGCTGGTGGTCGTCGCCAATCGCGATGCCGGGAGCATCTCGGTGATCGACGCGGATCTGCGGGAGGTCGTCGTCGAGAATCGCGTCGGGCGACGGCTCTCGTCCCTTGCCAGCGTCGGTCAGGGGAACCTGCACCTGGCGACGGATGAGGCTGCCGACGAGCTTCTCTTGCTGCGAGTCGAGCGCTCGGGGGTCGACGTGACGGCGCGGCTCGCGGTCCCCCACACGCCGGTGTCCGTGTCCGTGTTGCCGGAGCGAATCGCCGCGGTGGGGTCGCTCTGGGCGCGGCAGCTGACCTTCGTGCGCCTCACGGCGGCGGGGCTCTGCAGACTCGAGACGATCGACCTGCCGTTCGCGCCGCGTGTGCTGCAGCCTTCCGCGGATGGTGCGGCCCTCATCGTCGCGGAGTCCTTCGGTGGCACGCTCGGCGTCGTCGACGTGACGAAACGCGAGCTCGTGTCGCTGCGATCGCTCGAGGCGCACAATATCGGCGGCATGACGCTCGACGCCGACGGCGATAGCCTGCTCGTCGCCCATCAGCAGATGAGTCCCTCGGTGCCGACGGAGCGCGCGCGCGTCTTCTGGGGTGCTGTCGTCGGCAACCTCCTGCGGACGGTCTCGCTGTCGCACCTGCTTGAAATCGATGAACGGTCACTTGCCGGTCCGCCGCGGCCGGTCGTACGCTGGAGCCTGCTGCCGCTCGGTCAGCCCGGACGGGGCGCCGGGGATCCGGGGTGCGTGGAGGTGACGGACGACGGAACGATCCTGGTCGCGGCCGAGGGTGTCGACGTGGTTCTGGTGGTGGCTCCCACGAGGTCGGACACACACGGTGTGAAGGTCGGCGACCGTCCAGCGGATATCGCGCTGTGGGGCGATGGAAAGACGGCCTGGGTGGCGAACACGTTCAGCGACACGGTGTCCGTCGTGGACGTCGAGGCCGCCAGGGTCTCCGCGACGATCTCGCTCGGCACGATGCGGCGCCTGAGGGTTCATGAGCGCGGCGAGATGGCGTTTCGCGACGCGAGGCTCTCGCTCGACGGTTGGGTGAGCTGTCACAGCTGTCATACCGACGGCCACACGTCCGGCGAGCTCAACGACAACCTCGGCGACGGATCCTACGGCACGCCGAAGAAGATCCTGACTCTTCACGGCGCCGGGCCGACGGGTCCGTGGGGCTGGACCGGTCGCAGGATCACGCTCGATGACCAGATCGCGCGCTCCGTCGAGACGACCATGCGCCTCGAGAAAGGTGACAGCGACGCGGCCGTGTCGGCGCTGGTCGCTTTCATCGATCGGCTGGATCCTCTTCCGTCCGTTCGTCTCGCGCGTCGGCAGGTCGACCCTACGCGTGTCGACGTCGGCCGTCAGATCTTCGAGAAGGAAGGCTGCGCGAAGTGCCATTCACCGCCGCTTTACGAGAGCGCGGGCAACCGCAAGGTGGGTCTGAAGGATGAAGCGGGCGTCGATCACTTCAACCCGCCGTCCCTTCTCGGAATCAGCCAGCGGGTTGCCGGCGGCTATCTCCACGACGGTCGGGCGAGACGCTTGCGCGATGTCTTCGAGAAGCACCGTCACCCGCGGGGCCGGATCGTCGGACCGGAAGATCTCGAAAGACTGCTCTACTTCCTCGAGAGCCTCTGACGAACGCTCTGGTCACCCGTCCGGCGAGGGGGCGCCTCCGGCTCGGGGCCCTCCGGATCAGGGGCGCTCGGCGTCTGCTCTCTCGCCTGGACGGCCGAAGAGGAAGAACCCATCGCCGAGGCCGCCCCCTCCGCTGCTCCGGGAGTACGACGCCTCGAGCGCCTTCTGGATGCGCTCCGACGTACGCTCGAGGTGGGCCCGGGTGTAGTCATCGAGGGCGCCGTCCGAGCTGTCGATACTGACGATGGCCTGCTGGATGGACGTCTGCAGCTTGGCGAGCCGGTACGCCGCCTGCGTGCGCGCGGCCTGCGGCGAGGAGCCGCCATCATCCTCGAGCGCGAGGTCGACCAGGTCGCCGACGAGCTCGTGCTGGAGGTTCCGGCGCAGGCTCGATATGAAGGGCTTGCGGTTCGTGTGGGTTTTCGCCTCCACGTTCGAGAGCTCGCTGAAGATCGCGTCGGTGAGCTTCGTGAAGAGCTCGGGGATGGTCAGCGCATCCTGGTCCTGAGGAATGCGCAGCTCGTTGTCGCTGATCAGGGTCAGCACTCGTGGATTGAGGCAGTCGAAGAGGAGCCAGAGCTGCATCGCCAGGATCGTGTCGTGGACAGTGAACTCGGGTCTACCGCTGCGCGCGCCCCAGTGGCCCCAGCGCTCGACGCCGAGATGTGTGAGGAGCTCGGGGGAGAGCTCGAGCACATCGGCGGCGAAGACCTTGTTGCAGACGAGCTCGAGTGCACGTCGCTGCTGGGCCACCTCGACCGGTCGAATCGGAGGGCGCTCGTTCGGATCGCCCTTGTGATCGCGGTTGAGGTGGTTGCCGCCGAGAAAACGTGTCGCGTAGCCACAAGTGCGCTCGTAGTCATGGAGCAGGACGTCGAAGGCCGCGCGCGCCTTGCTGTAGCTGTCGCCCTTCTTGACGGCGCGATCGAGGAGCTTGGAGAGAATCTGCTCGACGACCGTCAGCCGGCTCTCGACGTGATTGAGCGGGTCACGCCCCATGTCGAAGCGGTTGACGAGCGGGTCCGAGGACGCGACATCCTCGTCGGTCGCGTAAGCGAGGCCGCTTTCGGCGACACGACTGGCGATCTTCGCGATCTTCGCGGCGTCGCCTTCGAGCGTGTAGCCGTACTCGATCGCCCAGAAGTCGTAGGGGCCGAGGTTGCGGGTGACCCAGACTCCCTGCTTCCGGTTCTCCGGGACGATGTTGATCGGGTTGTAGTCCATGACGGATCCCGTCGTGGTGGTCGGCGGATCGTCCTTGTTGATCTCGCTCAGAGGCAGCCACGAGCTCGCCTTGAAGTTGTGACGCAGGCCGAGAGTGTGACCGACCTCGTGCATCACCACCTCCGTGAGGACCTGGCCGACGAACTCCTCGGGCCACTCGTCGTCCTTCGCCTTCGTGTCGTGCGGGCTGCCGAGAGTCTGCATCGCGAGGAGCCCGAAGAGGAACTGGTGGCGCATGCCGTTGCCGAAGCTGCAAGCGCTGCCGCGAGCGGCCGCGCGCGGGATCGTCGCTGCCCGCGGCGTGCCCATACCGTGCGAGCCGTCGTCCGCATGGGGAGGATGTCCGAGGGGATAGTCGGCCTCCGGCGCGGTCGGGTGGCGCGGTCGTGTGACGCCGCTTCCACGCGACAGGCTTCCGGGCGACATCCAGCGTCTCAGAGGGTGGCGGTGCGGATATCGCTCGACGAACCTCTTGAGCTCCGGATGGAGGGTGCGCGGCGGCGACTTGCGGATCATGCGAGCGTAGTCCTCGAGGAAGCTGCGCATCATCGAGTCGTCGAAGATGATGTCGGCGTCGAGAATCTGGCCGGTCTCGGGATGAACGCGCGAGGGACCCATCGCGAACGCTGATTCGCTCGTGATCCAGCGGAAGAAGTTGTAGCGCACGTCCTCGGGATCGAGCTGGGCGAACTCGTTGGTCGCCGTCTGCTGGCGCACCTCGATCGCGCCGAGGATACCGATCTTCTCGAAGGCCTCGTTCCACTTGAGGATTCCCTCCCGGACGTAGCGGCGATACTTCACCGGGACGGTCTTCTCGATGTAGAAGACGATCGGATCCTTCGGCGGCGAGAGGGTGAGCTTCGCGTCTGCCTTGCCGAGGTCCCAGCGATTGATGTAGCGTACGAAACGGGTGTCCTCCTTCTCGCTTCTGGAGAAGTCCTTGAAGGCATTGAGGAAGTAGCCGATACGATCATCGGCCACGCGCGGCTTGTAGGTCGTTGTCGGCAGGTCCGAGAGACTGTAGTGGACTGCCAGGCCGCTGCCGCTCGAGCCGCCGAAGAGCGACATCATGCCGCCACCGCCGGAGCTCATGAGGTCGAATTCGACCTCGATGTTCTTCGGGAAGCTCTTCGACTTGACGATCTTGGTGATCGATGGGTCGACGCCGCCGCCGAGGCTGCCGAGGAAGACACGGCTGCGACCCACGAGTAGCCCCTTGAGGTCGATGAGGTAGGAGCTCGTACCGTTTGCCGCGATGATCGGCACGGTCGTGACGACGCGATCGCGGTAGGTGCTCTTGACGACGGGAGAGAGCGCGCTGTCGCCGCCGCGGTGACGGATCTCCGGCGAGATCATCAGGAGTTTCCGGTCGAGGCGCTCCCAGTAGACCATGACGTCGTTCCACTGCCAGCCAGTGTACGATCCGCCGACGATGCTCGACGCGATGAGGAACCGCTTGGGGAGCTTCGAGGCCGGGATCTCGGCGTACAGCTGGTGCTTCTTGGGATTCAGGTACAGCTTGTAGAAGCCCTCGCTGCTCTTGAATCCCTTTGTCAGCTCCGCGATCGGGCGAAACTCGGGAGTGGTCTTGCCCTGCGCTCGGACCTTGTCGATCCAGACGGCGAGCAGAAGCGCGAACGTGACGATGGGAACAGCGCGTGACGGAAATCGCCTCACGGTAGAATCTCCAAACTCTCCTGATCTCCTCGAGACCGTCTCCCCGAGACCGTCTCCTCGAAAGTTTCCTCGAACCGCACGATGAAGGCCTCACTGCAGCCAGCAGCCGGTTAACCGTCAAGCCGCCGCCAGTCCATCATCTCAAGGGTAGCGTCTGCGCCATCGGCCGACCAGCTATTTCAGACCCTGTCCCCCGGCCGGGTGAAGCACCGTGCGGACGTCGGCTCTTCGTGAATACCCGTCTATGGAGAGACGTCCTCCTCGTGAGTAGAATGGCACGGGTCATGTCCAAATCTGACGATCCGGCCCTGGCGCTGGGGTATCGTCCCGGGCCGCGACCGCGCTCGTACAACATACTGGTCGTCGTCTGCGACGACCTCAGCGCCGGCCACCTCGGCACCTTCGGCTACGAGCGGGACACGATGCCCGGGCTCGAGCGGCGCCTGCAGACCGGTACGCTGTTTCGCAACTGCCACTCTCCGGTCGGCTGGACGCTTCCGGCGTGCGCATCGATCGTCACCGGCCAGCTGCCCGACGATCACGAGCTCTTCGACCACAACCGCAAGTTCCGCCGACCGAAGATCGGACACTATCTCGGCGAGGACTACGAGCGCTACGGGATCACCAACAACGGCAACGTCGTCTCCGACAGCATCTCCCGGGAGTATCTCGAAGCTCTGGGCTTCAAGCGGCGGCCGGCGAAGTGGCGCTTCTTCGGCTGGAACTCCGGCTTCGACCGTTACGACTGGGTTCACCGAGAGGATCACGCGCGTCCTTTCGAGCTCGCGCAGACGTTTCTCGAGGAGCGCCGCGATTCGAATTCTGCCCGGCCGTACTTTCTTTTCTTCCACTCGAATCTGGTCCACGACTACCACATGGACCGACCGGAGTACCTCGAGGTCCGGCAGTGGCTCGGCGAGGGAATTCACCCGGGTCTCAGGGCCGTCAAGGACGGCCCCGAGATCTGGGGCGACCCGCCGAGCGGGGTGACGTGGTCGCTTCAGAAGCGGCACATGGTCGCGAAGTACGACAGCGGCGTGCAGGCGTTTGATCGCCAGCTCGATTCTTTGCTGTCTCTCGTCGACTTCGAGAAGACGATCGTCGTCGTCATGAGCGATCATGGCGAGGGCTTCCAACCCGAGCTCGGTCGCGTGCATCATTGCGGTCGCCTGCACGACGACCTGACGCACGTGCCGCTCGCGGTCTGGCTGCCGCCGGAGCTTCATGCGCGCCACAGGCCGCCCCGGAACGAGACCGCGTCTGCATCGACGATCGATGTCGTACCGACGATCTTGACCTTGCTCGGAGATGCGGTCGGCGGCTTTCCCGGGCGTTTTCTCTTCGATCTACCTGTCCACCGTCGGCTCACCGGTGTCGACCGGGGCTACGTCTACTGGAACGAGGACTGTCAGCGGGAGAGCTACGACACCTGCAACATCGAGATCCGCAGCGAGACGACGTATCCACTGAAGACGATCACTGCGCGTCGCAACGACACGACGAAGGACTACGCTTACAACCTCGCGTACGATCCGCTCGAGCATGACAATCTGCTCACGCCGGGTCGCGGAGCACTTCCCGCGTTCGAGCCGATCAGCTTCGTTATCGCCGTCAATGACGACGACGAGATGCGGCACAACTTTCTTGCCTCGCCGATCGCCAGGTCGCCGCACCATGAGATCCTCGTCGTGGACAATATCGGGAACTGTCGCTACGACAGCATTTCTCGGCTCTACAGCGAGGCCATGGAGGAGGTCGCGCACGACCTCGTTCTCTTCGTTCACCAGGATCTCTACCTCTCGCACGGCTGGGAGGAGCGCTTCTTCCGCGGGCTCTCGGAACTCGCGAAGAAGGACCCGGACTGGGGCGTCGTCGGACCTGTTGGTGCGCTGCCGGTGAGCCCCGGAGAGCCGAAAGAGCTGCGAGGTCACTGGTGTGACCCCAGCGGCTATCACCGCATGGGGCCCTTGCCTCACGAGGTGGAGTCGCTCGACGAGCAGCTTCTCGGTATCCGGCGCGGGAGTGGCGTGCGTTTTGACGCGCAGCTGCCGGGCTTCCACTGCTATGGAATCGACCTCAGCCTTTCAGCCCGCGAGCTCGGCCGCAAGAGCCACGCGATCGACTGCTTCGCGTGGCACAAGTTCAAGGACTCGCAGGGCTACCTCGTCGAGCGGCGGGAGCGGTCGGAGAAGATCCAGCGTCGTTGGGGCGACGAGTTCATGAGGGAGTTCGCGCCGGGTGCGGAGTACGTCGAGCGCAAATGGAAGAAATACCTGCCCTTTCAGACGACGTCCTGGATCTGGGGCGTCGACTGATCCCATCGCCGGTCTTCATCGTCGGCTGTGCGCGATCGGGCACGTCGATTTTCGGAGAGGCTCTCGCGGCGCATCCCGGGATCACGTATCTCTTCGAGCTCAGCCCGATGTGGAGCGGTCTGGTCGGGGAGCGCGAGGACCATCGTCTCGACGCGACGCACGCCGGTGACGATGTCGCACGTCGTGTCTACGAGGGGTTCACCGAAGCGTCGTCGCCGGCGCCTGTCGCCGTGCTCGTCGAGAAGAACCCGAAGCACGTTCTGCGGATGCCCTTTCTCGACAGGATTTTTCCGTGGGCGCGTTATCTCCACATCGTACGCGACGGTCGAGACGTTACCGCTTCGCTGATGTTCCGCAATCGGGGCGAGCGCTGGGGACATCTCGAGATTCCGGGCTGGCGCGAGCTGCTGGCGAGGCACCCTCGCGAGAATCACGTTCGCTGTGCGCACCAGTGGCGAGATTCCGTGACGATCGCGCGGCAGGACGGTAGCCGCCTCGGTGACCGCTACCTCGAGGTGAGCTACGAGAGGCTCGTGCGCGACCCTGGCGTCGAGGTGCCGCGGGCGCTCGGGTTCATCGGTCTCGCGGTCACGGACGAGGTCCGGGAGTTCTGGACGAAGATCCGGGACGAGACGCGAGGCTCGTACCACGCCCGCAAGCAGGTGCGTCACTACGTGGAGAACCACAGCCGCCGCATCGGCCGCTTCCGGGAGAACCTCACGCCCGGGCAGCAGCGAGACGTCGAGGGCATCTGCCAGGAGCTTCTCGTGGAACTCGGCTACGAGACGGCCTGAGGAGATCTTCGCCACGCCGAGTCAGCCGGGCCACGATCCTTGCAGGGCGGGCTCCGCCCTGGCGGCTTCTGCCGTCGAGCGTCTCCGGGGCCGTTCTGCCGTTGCCCGGGGGGCGTCGGAATCCTCCGTTCCGGGATCCTACTTTCCCTGGGGATGATGTTCCTGGATGTGCTTCAGGTCCGCCTCGCTGAAGTAGAGCGACGACAGCTTCTTGACGCCGGCGCGAAGCTGCTGGACGTGCGCGAGGTCGGTCGTCTGCTTCGCCTTCATCGCGTGAACCAAGAGGCCGTGGAGAGTCGTCAGCTGCGTGACGTATTTCCCGTAGGCATCGCCATCGGCCGGCGTCTTCGGCTTGATGCGCTGAGTCATGAAATACTGCGTGACGATGTGCTGGATCTTGTCGCAGTGGGCTTCCTTGTTGCTCACCCACCGCACGACCTGGTTGACGTTGATCGGATCCTCCTGCGGCAGCGCGACGACCTGCTTCATCGACTTCTCGACCGTCGCGATGTCCTCGAAGAGAAGGGTGATGCGGGCGACGTCGCCGTAGATGCCGCAAGGGATCTCGCAGTGCGACCTCACCGAGCTCTCCTGAGAGAGAAACAGCAGCAATGCCAGCGTCGTGACGAGCAGCGAACGTTTCATGATGGGTCTTCCTTGTCGGTGTCCAGTGGCTCCCACGGTCTTCAGACGGTGAGCGCCCAGTGTCTCAGATTCCCGGCTCGAGGCCACGTCTATTCGTCGAGATCCAGTCGTGGCGGTGTTCAGAACGGACGCTTGCCATCGATCGTCTGGTAGCTGGCGCTGACGATCTGCCAGCCGTCATCCCCGTTCTCGAATCGCGCCACGACGGAGATCTCCCAGACCGACCTCGTCTTCTTGCGCGTGCTGGAGAGTCGCGCGAGCAGGCGCACCTCGGCGCTTCGCTCGTCGTCGTCGATCTCGACCTGGATCTGCTCATCGGGCACCTCGAGCGACATCGCGAAGCGTCGCGTCGTCGGGTCGCGCGAGGTCAGCACGAAGCCGCGAAGATAGCCCTGCACCTCGACTTTGGACGCCAGTCTGCGACCCCCGGAAGCCAGCACCTCGAAGTCATCGCGCAGGACGGCGGTGGCGTCGCCGACGTCGGGCGTGTTGAAACCCGCGACCATTTCGGCGATCTCGTGCCGGATCCGCGTCTCGGCGGAGACGAAGAGCGTGGAGATCCAGTATGCGGTGGGCAGCAGAGCCGCGAGGGCGAGTGCGATGTTGCGAGGATTCTTCATCCATACTGGCTCACGAGTCGTCAACGTTCAGGGCGTGGACGGGTTTGCCGCTGACGTCCTGGAGCGAGGCGTAGATCGTTGGCACGAGAAGGAGGGTGATCACGGTCCCGAAGAGCACGCCGAACCCCAGAGATACGGCCATCGGGATCAGGAATCGGGCCTGCATGCTTCTCTCCAGGAGGAGCGGTGTCAACCCCGCGAAGGTGGTCAAAGAGGTCAGCAGGATCGGGCGGAATCGCGCGACACCGGAGTTGCGGACGGCCTCGAACAGCGGCTTCCCGGTGCGGCGCGCGCGGTTGATGAAGTCGACCATCACGAGGCTGTCGTTGACGATCACTCCGGTGAGCGCGACGAAGCCGAAGGTCGACAGCATCGTCAGGCTCAGCCCGAGGAGGATGTGTCCCCAGACCGCCCCGGCGATGCCGAAGGGAATCGCGCTCATCACGATCAGCGGCTGCAGGTACGATCGGAACGGGATCGCGAGGAGTGTGTAGACCAGGACGAGCGCGAGAAGTAGCCCTCGCGAGAGGCCGCGCATCGTCTCGAGCTGCTCCCGCTGCTCGCCCTCCATCGAGTAGTCCAGTCCCGGGTGCTCGGTGCGCAATCGCGGCAGGATCGTGTCGTTCAGGCGAGCGTTGATCTCGTTGGCGTTCGCGATCGTCGCGTCGACGTCAGCGGTGACGTTGATCACGCGTCGTCGCTCGGCCCGCTGGATCGCCGCGTAGGCGCGCCCGTGCTCGACGGCCGCGACGCTGAGGAAGGGGAGCTCCGCGCCGCCGGCGGTGCGCACGCGCATGTTCTCGACATCGCCGAGCGATCGCCGCTCGTCGCGCGGATAGCGCACCATCACCTTCACCTCGTCACGGCCGCGCTGAACGCGCTGCACCTCTTCGCCGTAGAAACCCTGACGCACCTGATGTGCGAGGTCGGCATGCGCCAGCCCGAGATGTTCGACATCATCACGCAGCGTGAGCTTCATCTCGTGCTTGCCCGCCCGGAACGAGTCGGTGATGTCCTGCACGCCGGCGATCCCGGCGAGCTCCTTCTGGAGCGCCGCGGCTGCCGTGCGCAGCTTTCGGGGGTCGGTCGCCGTCAGCTGCACGTTGATCGGCTCGCCCGCGGAGAACAGCGACGCGGAATACGAGACCTCGGTCGCGTCGGGAATCGGTCCGGTCAGCTCGCGCCATCGACGAACGATCTCGGTGCTGGTGATGGGACGATCCTCCGAGCTCCGCAGCTCCATCGTCACCTCGCCGAGGTGCGAGCCCGAGAAGCTCTCGCTGTTGCCCCGTCGCTGGTTCTGCGACTCGCGGTAGGGCTGCACTCCGACGGAGCTCTGTGTGTGGCGGAAGATGCTGTCGTGCTGCGTGCCGAACTCGGCGTCGATCATCTCACGCAGGGTCTCTGCGGCCCCCTCGAGCCGCCGAACCGCGTCCTCGGTGATCTCGATCGAGGTTCCCTCGGGCATCGACACGGTGGCGACCACCGCGTCCGCGTCGACTTTCGGGAAGAACTCGCGCTTGATGTGCCCGCCGATGAAGAGGCCGGCGGTGATCAGCAGGCCGGACAGACCTGCGGCGAGAGTCAGCCAGCGCCAGCGCAGGCATCGCTCGAGGCACGGCCGGTACACGCGGTCGATCGTCCACTGGAGCGCACCATCGACGCACGACTGGACGATCTCCCAGTAGCGAACCGCGAAGAAGCGCCTCTGCTTCGGCGAAGGGACGTGAGAGAGATGGTGCGGCAGGATGAAGAGTGACTCGAGCAGCGAGAAGAAGAGCGCCGAGACGACGACGGCCGGCACGACGGCCATGACCTTTCCCATGGTCCCGGGAATGCCCAGCAGGACGGAGAACACCGCGACTGTCGTCAGGACCGCGAAAACCACCGGAGTTGCGACCTCCATCGTGCCGCTGACCGCGGCCTTCGGGCCTGTGAAGCCTCGCTGCTGGTGCGTGTAGATGTTCTCCCCGACGATGATCGCGTCGTCGACCACGATGCCGAGGACGACGATGAAGGCAAAGAGGGAGATGACGTTCACCGACAGGTCGAAGGCCGGCAGCAGCCAGATCGCGCCGAAGAACGAGATCGGGATCCCCAGCGCCACCCAGAACGCGAGGCGGAGCTTGAGGAAGAGGGCCAGGGTCGCGAACACCAGCACGAGACCCATTCGGCCGTTGTGCAGCAGCAGGTCGAGTCGACCGCGCAGCACCTTCGCGTCGTCCTGCCACGTTGTCAGGTGGAGGCCCTCGGGAAAGCGGTGCCGCGCGATCTCGACGTAGTCGCGCACCTTTCGGGAGATCTCGAGGGCGCTCTGATCACCGACGCGAAAGACGCCGATGACGAGCGCCGGTTCGCCGTCGAAGCGGGTCCACTGGTCCGACTCCTCGAAGCCGTCGCGGACCGTCGCGACGTCGTCGAGGCGTATTCGCGTGCCGTCGCGAAACGCGCGAACGGTGATCGCCTCGAACTCCTCGCCGCGGTAGCGTTGCCCCCTGGCGCGAACGAGAATCTCGCCTCCGGTCGTGTCAACCGAGCCGCCCGGTCGATCGACAGAGGTCTTGCGGACCGCGCGAGCGACCTCGTCGAAGGTGAGCCCGTACCGCCGTAGCGAGGCCTCGGAGACCTCGATCGAGATCTCGAAGGGGCGCGAGTTGGTGAACTCGACGAGGCTGATGCCATCGATCGCGGCGAGATCGTCTCGCACGCGCTCGGCCGCGTTGCGCAGCATGCGCTCATCGACCTGGCCGTGCACCGCGACGTCGATCACCTGCCGTCGCATGATGACCTCCTGGACGACGGGTCTCTCGGTCTCCTCCGGGAAGGTGTCGATGGTGTCGACACGAGCCTTCACCTGATCGAGCAGATGGCGGACGTCGGCGCTCTCGGCGGCCTTGATCAGCACGGTACCCATGCCCTCGCGCGCCGTCGACTCCAGGCGCTTGATGTCGGGAAGACCCTGCACCGCCTCCTCGACGCGCACG
Source organism: uncultured Planctomycetia bacterium (assembly GCA_964390645.1). GTDB lineage: Bacteria > Planctomycetota > UBA8108 > UBA8108 > UBA8108 > CAYMLL01. Next base: position 14,949 of record CAYMLL010000055.1, read on the forward strand.
CAGACACTCTCCTCGACCTCCTCCGGCGTCGCACCGAGATACGCGACCGACACCATGATCGAGTCCGACGAAAACTCCGGAAAGACCTCCTCTTTCAGCGTCGGCACGGTCATCAGTCCACCGACGATGATCAGGAACATCAGGAGGTTGGCCGCGACGCCGTTGCGGGCGAACCACTCGACCAGGCGCGTCATCTTCCGGTCGACTCCTCGGCGATTCGTACGCTCATGCCGTCGGTGAAGATCTCCAGCGGCGAGATGCAGAGTCGATCGCCCTCGGTGATCTCCGAGCCATCGAGCTTGACGACCACGTCACTTCCGTGACGTCGCACGACTTCGACCCGGCGCAGTCGCAGCCACCAGCGCTGGTCACCACTCGTGGCGTCGTTGCTCTCGATGGCCTCGGAGCTGTCGATCTTCTCGACGATCAGCACCCGGTTCTCACCGCGCAGCGCGTGACGCGGCAGCACCGCGACGTTGTGCAGGTCCTTGCCGAGAATCTCGGCCTGGACGAAGAGCCCGACCGCCAGCGGCGGAACGTCGGGCTCGCGACGACCGTAAGGATCCTCGACGCGCGCGATCGCGTGGACCATGCGGCTACGGGGCGATATCTCCCCTTCGGTACGTACGATGCGTCCTTTCCACGGACCGCGTGTTCGCCCTGCGAAGCGTGCGGTGAGGGAAACCTCCGGGCCGATGTCGTCGGAGGCCTGCGTCTCGCCGCGATACGCGAGCGGCAGCGAGAGGAACGGGAGCTCGCGATCCGCGATGGGCAGCCGCACCTCGACGTAGTCGATCGCGTAGATGCGTGCGAGCGTCGAGCCGGTGCGTACGTAGTCGCCGAAGTCGGCGAGGACCTCGCGGATGCGTCCGGCGTAGGGGGCCTTGATCTCGGTGCGCTCGAGGTCCAGGTCCGCACGATCGAGCGCTGCTTCGGCCGCGGCGAGCGCCGCGCGGGCCTCCGCCAGCTGGGGCTCACGCAGCAGGAGCGGAGACGGCTTCTCCGGGCTCTCGGGGGAGCCTCCGAGCGTCTTGCCGAGGGCCTCCCACTCCCGCCGTGCGATGTCCGCCTCCTCGAGCTCCCGCGCCAGACGTACCCTGGCGCGAGCGATCTCCGAGACGACGTTCGCTTTCGCGAGCTCGTAGTCGCGGCTGTCGATGCGCAGCAGCGGCTCGTCCTTCTCGAAGAAGCCGCCGTTTGCCCACGAGTCGTTCGTCCACACGATCGCGCCCTGGACCTGCGGGAGGATCGTGCCCGAGACGCGCGGAGCGACCGTTCCCTGCGACTCGACCTGCAGCCGCACGTCCTCGCGCACGACCTCGATGACTCGCACCAGGGGAATCGCACGTTGGGGGACGCGCGTCGCGATCTCGGACCTGGCGCGGATCAGGGCGACGGTGGTAGCGACTCCGGCGGCCAGAACGAGTACGGGGAGCGTGATCTTCAGGACGGTATTCATGGCGAGTCAACGGTGTCCGGGGCTCGTTCCTCGGCGAGGGCCAGGGCGCGCTCGAAGCCTCCGCCGACGGCAAGGTAGAGATCGATGCGATTCTCGATACAAAGCCGGCGCACGGTCAGCAGCCGGCTCTCGGCCTGGACGCGCTGCACTTGTGCTGACAGGAGAGTGATGATGTCGTCGAGCCCGCGCCCGTAGCGTCCGGTCGCCAGATCCTCGGCGGCGTTCGACTGCTCGACCTGTCGCGTCAGGGCTCTCTCCTGAGCGGCCAGGAAGCGTTCGGCCGCGAGCGACGACTCGACCTCGGCGTAGGCGCGCAGCGCACCCGCCACGAAGGCGGCCGTCGCCTCGCGTTGACTCGCCTCCGCGAGGTCGACGCCTGCCAGCAGGCGGCCGCCCTGGAAGAGGGGTTGCAGGATGTTGCCGGCGAGGCGCCAGACCGAGAAGTCGCCGTCGACGAGGTCGCCGAGCTCGGTGCTCGACGTGCCGCCGGCAGTGGTCAGGCTGAAGCGGGGATACAGCGCCCGGCGAGCCTGGTTGACCCGCGCGCCGGAGGCTGCGAGCCGCCGCTCCAGAACGGCGAGGTCGGGGCGCCGCGTGACCAGCGATGCAGGGAGGCCCGCCGGGATGGCGACGGTCGGGGCAGGGAGATCCGGGCCGGCCTCGAGCTCTCCGGAGGGATAGCGACCGAGGAGGATCTCGAGCTGTCGAGAAACGCGATCGCGTGTGCCGCGTCGCACCTCGAGATTCGCCTCGGCGCCCGCGAGGTTCGACTCGGCCAGGCGCACGTCGAGCGCTGGACGCAGCCCTCGCTGGTAGCGATCGTCGACGCGCGTCAGCGTCGCCCGGTAGCTGACGACCGCTGCCATGGCGAGCGCGACCTGGCGGCTCGACTCGACCAGCGTGAACCACGCCTTCGCCGTCTGGCCGACGATGGACAGGCTCGCGCCGTGAAGATCCGCGATCGCTCCCTGTCGGTCTGCGAGCGCGGCCTCCTTGCCGGCCAGCAGACGTCCCCAGATGTCGACCTCCCAGCTGATGTCCAGGGAGACGCCGTGACTCGTCGACCGGCTGGTCAGGACGTCCGGTCCACCGGGGATCGGCAGGCCGATGAAGCTCTGCTGCCTCCGGGTGCCGTCGAGGCGCAGACCGAGCTGTGGCAGCGAATCGGCGCCGGCGATGTGCACCCGGGCAGCGGCGCTGTGGACGCGGGCGGCGGCGGCCTCGAGGTCGTGATTATGAGCCAGTGCCTCGAGGACCAGAGCGTCGAGGCTCTCGTCCCCGAGGTCTGTCCACCAGGCGATGCCGGGCGCGGCGAGTGGCTCGTCGACTTGCCCGGGGCTCGCCGCCCAGCGCTCCGGCACCTGGACGCCGGGGTCGGGATAGTGTGCAGGAGGAGGCGCGGCGCAGGACGCTGCGCCGAGGAGCGCCGCGAGGACGACGAGCTTCGTGGTGTGTGCCGGCATCGAGCGGCATGTGGGAGTCATGAGCTCGCCTTCTCGTCGTCGAGCGCCCCGGCCGGCAGTGGCGCGCGCATACCGGCGGCGACGAAGGCCAGCAGCCGTGCGGCGAGAGCGTCCGTGTCCGAGGGATTGCAGAGCCCGCCGGAGAACGTCTCGATGCGCGCCGGGTCGGCCAGGGTGTGGATCATGCTGCCGAGAAGGAAGTGCATGCGCCAGACGAGCTCGCGGCGCGGCAGGCCGGGAAGCGCGCGGCCGAGAGCGCGGCTGAAGCGCTCGAAAACCTCGCCGAAGAGCTGCGGCAGGAGCTCGCGAAGGTGGGGACCCGGCTCGCTGTAGACGCGGCCGATGAGTCGCACGAACCGGTCCCCGTGCCCGTCGGCGGCGTCGCGGAGCTGCAGAGCCGGCACCAGCCACGCCTCGAGCACGGCCTCGAGATCGAGCGGGTCGTCGTCCGCCTCGACCGCCTCGAGTCGTGAAAGCCGCTCGGCGTTCAGCGGCTCGATGCGTCGTCGCAGCACGGCGTCGACGAGCGCCTCCTTGGAGCCGAAGTGGTAGTTGACGGCGGCGAGGTTGGCCTCGGCGGCGGCCGTGATCTGGCGCAGGCTGGTCGCATCGACCCCCTGGTCGGCGAGCAGGGCCTCGGCCGCGTCGAGCAGACGGTGGGGCGTCGTCGGAGTCTGGAGCTTCTGGATCATCGCGCGGAGCCCTGAAACGATCGATTGAATCATGCGTTTGAAGAGTGACGATGCAAGCTCCTTTTTCGGTGGATGGTTGGGATCGGTCAGCCTCGACGACCCGGGAGAAGGTCCCGCTCCACCCGCATCTCCGCCGGATCGGGCCGGCGCTGCAGCCGGGCTTCACGACCGGTGGCTCCACCGCACGAACCGAGGCGCGCGGTGAGGCGGCGGGCAGGATCCGCGCCGGCGCGGTGTCCGGTGACGGGCTCCCGCCCGGGCCCGCCGGGGACGCGGATCCGATCACCCGGCGCCCCCTGTCACGAGCCCCCTGTCACGAGCCCCCGTGGTTGCAGATCACGCTCGCCCGGCTCAGCTTCCTCCTCGGCGTCGTCGGGGTCTGCGTGAGCGTGCGTCGTCTCCTTTACCGGAGTCCAGACCGTCGAGCACGCGGCGCAGGTCCACGGGCAGCGCCGACGAGAAGACGGCGGGCTTTCCGCTCCGCGGGTGCGGAATCTCGAGCTCGCTGGCGTGCAGGAAGACGCGCGCCAACCCCCACCTCTCGCGGAAGCGCCGGTTGAGCTCTCTGCTGCCGTAGTCGCCGTCGCCGACGAGTGCGTGATCGAGCCCGGCGAGATGGACTCGGATCTGGTGCGTGCGCCCGGTGCCGAGCTCGACGCGCAGCAGCGACTCCCGGGGATACCCGCGCTCGATCTCGTAGCGCGTCAGGGCGTCGCGCACCTTCGCGCCGTCTCGAGAGCTGTCGACGTCGCACGCGCGATGGCGGGTGATGCCGCGTGCGTCGGTCGTTCTCTGAAGGGAGAGGTCGATCTCGCCGCGCTCCGGATGCGGTCGTCCGCGCACCAGCGCGAGATAGACCTTGCGCGTCTCTCCCCGGCGCATCGCGTTCTCGAGCGAGCGGGCCGCGTCCCGTGTCTTCGCCGCGACGAGCACGCCGCTCGTGCCCCGATCGAGGCGATGGACGAACCCGGGGCGGTACTCTGACTCGCGCGCGAAGTGCTCGGGAAGGTGAGCGCGAAGCAGATCCAGGAGCGTGTCTCCCCCGTGGTGCCCCGGGCCGGGATGGACGACGATGCCGGCAGGCTTGTCGAGCACGATGAGGCTGTCGTCCTCGTGGAGGACGCGGAAGCCGTGGCGAAAGGCCTTCGAGCGTCGTACACCGCGGACGCGCGCCAGTCGATCTTCCGGCGTCTCCCGCCACCGCGACAGGTCTGCCCACAGCTCGATCCTGTCAGTCGCCGCGAGCCGGGTGTCGGGCCTGGCACGGGAGCGGTTCACCGTGATGTCCCGCTTGCGCAGGAGCTTGTGGATGAGACCGTGCGGCAGCTTCGCGAAGCGGTGCTCGAGGAAGCGGTCGAGGCGCTGGCCGTCGGCGCTCTCGTCGACCTCGAGACATGCCGGCCCCTTCCGGGGAGAGGGTTGTCGCTCGCCGTCCTGCGGACTCTCGTGGATCTCCGGGTCCTGGGGGCTCAGAAGTCCCTCTCCTTGCGGTCCGCCCGCTCTCCTTCGAAGACGCCGTTCGGCTGCACGAAGGTGACCGTCGTGGACCACCGGTCGTCGTCGAGCCGGAAGCTCACGGTGAATCCGTCGAGCTCCTTGATCGTGAAGATGTTCCTTTTCGTCGGGACGAGCGTCCAGCGTGGCTGTCCAGGCAGATCGACGACGAGGCTTCCGGTCCTCGTCAGCGAGACGCTCACCTCCTGTCCCGGGAGCGTGTACTTGCCGGCGAACCGACGCAGGTAGCCGGGCGTCCGGAACTCCGCGTCGACCAGCCGCTCGAAGACGATCGGCTCGACCGCGGGCTCGAGCGCCGTGCTGAGGCTGCCGATATCACCGTCGATCTCGGTGCGAAAGAGCACCTTCAGGCCATCGATCAGCGAGCCTCTGATGACGAACGTGTCATGGTGCCAGTGCTCCAGCTTCGCGGGTATCCCGTTGTACTCGAAAGAGAGCCCCTCCTTCCCGTGAGACACCTGCAGCGTGCCGTAGGCGGGATGCTCGTAGATACCGGCGTATTCGACGAGCTCGTGCGAAGGCTCCGTGCCCTCCTTGCGGCTCGGGTCCTTGGCAGCCTTTGACTTCTTCGCGGCCCGGGCGGCGAACTGTCTCACGGCCATGCGCGCGCTCCAGTCGATCGGTGGGATTCCGAGCAGGAGGTCGATGACCCGCAAGCTGACGACGTCCGCGAGTGGCGTCTTGTCGCGATTGGTCAGCACGGAGACTCCTATCTCGTCTCGTGGCAGCAAGGTCACCATGGCGCTGAATCCGTCGATGTTGCCGCCGTGGTGCAGGCGCAGCCGCCCGCGATACGGCTCCACCATCCAGCCGAGCGCGTACGACGCGTGGAGGAACTCCCTGTCCCTCGGCGGGGCGCCGAGCACCACCTGTGGGGTGTGCAGCTCGGCGAAGCGTCCGCGTGAGACGATGCGCTTGTCGCCGCTGTTGCCGCTACCGAGATGGAAGAGGAGCCACTTCGCCATGTCGGTTCCGCAGGAGTTGATCGAGCCTGCGGGGCCGATCGCATCGATATTGCGAAAGGGGATGACCCGGAGCTCTCCCTCGTGCTCGTCGTGCGGCTCGGCGTGATCGCGTGATCTGTACGCGTCGTCGATCGACAAGCTGGTGCTCCTCATACCGAGAGGCTCGAGGATTCGCGCCTGCGTGAATTCCTCCCAGCTGCTTCCGGAGACCTTGCCGACGAGATGCCCGGCTACCATGAACATCAGGTTCTGGTACTGGAACTCCGACCGGAAGCCCTTGGCCGGCTCGAGGTCGGCGAGGCGTGGGAGGATCTGCTCGCGCGACAGTGGCGAGCCGTACCACATCAGGTCGTGTCGGGGAAGACCGCTGCGGTGGGTAAGCAAGTCACGCGGGGTCATCCTCCGGGTGGCGACCTCGTCGTCGAGCACCAAGCGCGGCAGGTAGCTGACAACCGGCGCGTCGAGGTCGATCTTCTCCTCGTCGTGGAGAATCGCACAGCCGAGTGCCGTGAAGGCCTTCGTGCACGAGCCGATCGCGAAGACGGTGTCCGCGGTGACCGGTCGGTGGCCGCGCACATCGCGCATCCCGAAACCCTCGACCGAGAGGACCTTCCCGTTCTTGACGATGGCGATCGACATTCCGGGCACCTTCCAGGCCTTCATCGACGTTGCCACGAAGTCACGCAGACCCGGAACCGGCTCGACGACCGGCTCGCCGTCGGCGCGGATGGAGGGCGTCGTCCAGAACGGCCCTGATACGATCAAGACGACCACTCGCAGGAGTTTCGTCGTCAAATTCGTCAAAGGTGTGCCTCCCTGTCCCAGGTCGTCGCTTCGAGCCCATCCTACATCCCGCTCGTCGCGTGTACGCGGACGGATTTTCCCCGATTCTTCACTCGCTTCAGGACGACGCTTCGCGATAGCTTGTCGGTCCCTCGTCGAGGCCTGGAGAACCCATGAGCGAGAACGAGCCCACCCTGCGGAAGTCCTGCGCCGCCGAGCTTGTCGGCACCTTCCTGCTGATCTTCTTCGGCTGTGGATCCGTTCACGCGGCCGTGACGCTGGACGCTTTCAGCGGTGTCTGGCAGGTGGCGAGCATGTGGGGCTTCGGTGTGACGCTCGCGGTCTACGCGGTCGGCAGCATCAGCGGCGCGCACATCAACCCCGCGATCACCGTCGCGTCGGCGTGCTTCGGCGGCTTCCCGGGGTCGCGAGTCCTTCCCTACGTGGGTTCCCAGCTCGCCGGCGCGTTTCTGGCGGCCGCGGCGCTCCACATGATCTTCAGCGGCTCGATCAAGACGTACGAAGAGGAGAACGGAATCGTGCGCGGGGATCCGGGAAGCGAGGTGACGGCGTCGATGTACGGCGAGTACTTCCCGAACCCGACCGTCGACCTCCACGGATCGGACGGTGGGCCCAGGCTCGACAACCTCACGACGCCGGCCGCGGTCTTCGCGGAGCTGGTCGCCACGGCGATCCTCGCCTTCTGTGTCTTCTCCTTCACTGACCCGCGCAATCGCGGTGGGCCCGGCGAGCGGCTGGCGCCGCTCTTCATCGGCGTGACCGTGACACTCCTCATCGGTGTGCTCGGCCCGCTGACTCAGGCCTGCCTCAACCCGGCGCGAGACTTCGGCCCGCGACTCTTTGCCAGCCTCGCGGGATGGGGGAGCTACGCGTGGACCGGACAGGTCGGTGTCGCGTCGATTCTCGCGGTGTACGCGTGCGCCCCGATCGCCGGCGCGGTGATCGGCGCCGGCGCGTACAAGCTCATCATCGGCAGCGCTCAGCCGGAGTAGTTTGCTGCCGGCCCGTCACTTCCGGGGATGAACGTACTTCTGCCATCGCGGTCCGTAGGCGTCGATCTCGTCGCACACCTTGCCGTCCGGGTCGCGTACCTCGCCGCCCGCGTTGAACCACGCGACGATGCCGCCGTGGAGGCTGAAGACCTCGCGACCGAGTCTCTCCTCCAGCCTCACTGCCGCCATGCCCGAGCGGTAGCCGGCCGTGCAGTAGGCGACCACGGCGACGTCGGGGGCTGGGGTGAGCACGGTCGAGTCGACGTCGTCGGGCGCGATGTGCCGTGCGTTCGGCAGCGAGCTGACCGCGTTCTCGCGCGACTCGCGAATATCGAGAAGCAGCACCGGCGCACCGCTCGAGAGCTTGGCGCGCAGCTCGGTGACGCCGATCTGTCGCGCGCGGGTCTCCTCGTCGTAGCCGCGCGTCAGCTTCTCGTACTCGGCGTCGAGACGGCTCCAGCGCTCGACACGGTCGACCGGGGACGAGGGTTCGGAAGGCGTGCGCGAGCACGCCGCGGACGACAGGGACAGGACCAGGGTGGCGAGTCGGAGCGGGCTCGTCATGACACCCCTATCCTCGCGGATCGGGATCGCGGGCGCAATCCGGGGGACGATGGTTCGGTGCGTCGACCGCGAAGGACGTCGCTGGCCGTCGGCTCGAGTTCCGCCACGCTGCCGGGGCGTGGATGGGTCCCGGGGGGGCGAGAGGTCCGAAAGGGGCGCAGTGGCGGCCGCTGGAAACTGACAAGACCCGGGCTCAGGGGCCGCAGGTGGCTTGTCGGCACCCGGTGAACGATGCGGTGTCGCAAGCGGGGAAGGGCGCCGCCGGTCGCGACCCGCCAAGGTAGACGTAGTTGAGGTTGAAGATCGCATCGCCGAGGGTCGTCGTGCCGTCGGAGTCGCAATCGAGCGCAGCTTCGCAGTCCGCGCTGACGTTGCCGCGGAATAGCGAGAGCAGCGTGAAAACCGAGTCGGAGACGCCGATCCGTCCGTCCCCGTTCGCGTCGCAGCGCAGGAAGGGGGTCTCCATCGTCGGTACGACGTCGACGGTGACCTCGGCGCTCGACTCGTTCCCCGTCACGGCGTTCGCGACGGTCAGCCGGTAGGTGAACTCGCCGCCCTCCGTGATGCGTACTCGTACCGCGCTCTGGTCGATCGGATCGAGGATGCTGTCGCCGTCGGGTCCGGACACCCTCTCCCAGAGATAGGCGATCCCGTCCTCGCCGCAGCGCCCGTCGTGCGATTCTGCGCCGTCGAGAGTAACGTCGATGCTGTCGCCGGTCAGCGACACGGTCGTGCCCGGCGTCACGTCGATGCGCGCGCGAGGCACCCCGGTCGCGCCGGCAGAGCTCGACCGCACCAGGTCGGCGAGCTGCGCTGGGCGCAAATCGGGCTCGCGGCTGAGGACGATGGCATCGATCTGCGCGTTGAGCTCGCGCACGCCGATGCGGAGCTCCAGCGTACGCTCGTCGTCGACGTCGGCCTGCGTGACGTCGTACTGGCCACCGGCGAACCACTGCCAGCTGCCGTTCTGCGTGATGTTCGTCTGTACGTCCGGGTCCCGGTTGAACTCGCTCGGACGGAAGAAGGTATTCGATGCTCGGCTGAATCCGCGGCCACGGAAGTAGCCGCGGTAGCTGCCCGGAGTCGTGAACCGGAAGAGGTAGATCGCGTGCGACTGGCCGACCTGGCGCACCAGGCCGTCGTTCGGCGCCTCGAGTACACGCCCGTCCGGGTTGAGCGATGAGCCGACGCCCTCTGTCACTTCCCAGACGTTGCCGTCCTCATCCGGGTCGGTGATCTCGACGAAGCCGACGCCGGTCGTTGCCACCGAGTTCTCCGCGGGGAGCTGCACGTGGACATCCTGGACCGGCGCCCCGACGACATCGTCGACGGCGAGTTCGAGGCGGCCGAGCTCGAGGCCGTTGCGGTTCCGGGTGACGATCCGGATCATCTCGATGTTGCTGACGTCGATGCCGGCGCTCCAGGTTCCGGCGCGGTAGTCGAACCGTGCCGCGGTGTTGTTGACCATGACCTCGACCGTTTCGCATCCGGGCGCGCGCCCCGTGATCGTCACGCGGGTGGCGCTCGGAAAGAGCGTGCCATCGCAGACGATCCCGTTGGACGTGGAGGAGATCTCCAGGGTCTGGTTGAGCCGCGACTCGACGTAGCTTCGGCGCTGGAGGGCGAAGTCCCGGAGGATCTCGATCCGGCCGGCGGAGAAGAGTGGCACGAGGTGATCGATCCGCGAGTTGACGGTCTCCACCCGCCAGGCCTCGTCGAGGAAGTAGCCGAGGAAGCAGAGGTACTCGGGCGCGTACAGCCGGTGCTGCAGGAATCGCTCGATCTGTGGCACCGTCGGACGGAAGAGAACCTGATCGACCTCGTCGAAGCAGCTGTCGAGGTCCCAGGGCAGCAGGATCCAGCGGTCGTCCGAGAAGCGATGGTAGAGGAAGTAGTCGTCGCCGTTGTTGAGGACGATGCTGTTCTCGGTCGATCCGAGCATGGCGAAGGCGGCGAAGTAGAACGCCCACTGGCGTACATCGACTCGCTCCTCGATCGCCGTCGGGAAGTCTTCGGCGGAGGTCGTCGCGTCGTCGAAGCGGAAGCTGAGGTCGACGACGTCGCTGTAGTCATCCTGCGTCTCGTTCGTCACCTTGTTGTAGCTGCCCCTGTACGGATCGAACTCCTCGCCGCGGTAGTCGAGGTTGGCCCGGCCTTCCCCGCGGTAGAGGTTGCCGTCAGCGTCGCCGGGGAAGTTACGCTCGAGGAATCCCGTGTGGATGGCCTCGACGCGCAGGTGCCAGTCGGTTTCATCGACGCCGTTGAGTGACAACCGACGGAACCAGCAGGCCGGCGCCTCCATGCCGACGCGACGCAGAAAGTCGAGTCCCATGTACTGCCGCCAGGAGCTGCAGCCGTTGAGGTTGAGGCGCTTGATGCCGTGGAGGCTGACGTCGTGATCGAGCTGGATACGATAGCTCAACGGATCGCAGCTTCGCGCCGAGCTGCCGCGATAGCGGATGCCCCGATTGTAGAGCACCTCGCCGTCGGCGATCAGCGTGACGTCCAGGAGGTCGTCGCGGCCGTTGCCGCGCGAGCGCAATCGAGCCAGATCGGCGGACCGCATGACGACACGGTAGCGTGGCCTGAGATCCTCCGCCGGCGTGTTCTGGACGCGGTAGAGGAAGGACGTTTGCGGAGCTCCCGCGGGCGCCAGGACGGGGGCGTCCTCGTGACCTTCGGCCTCGATCCAGAACGCGATGATGTCGCCGTCGCCCTGCGCCGGGATGGTCGCGCCGTAGACCCCGTTTGCGGCGATGCCGTCGTCTCCGGGGCCTCCTTCGCCTCCCCCAGGACCTGAGCCGTCGTCGAGCATGGTGACCGACCCGGAGGCGCCCTCGCCGTCGACTTCCCAGAAGAGCCGGACGCGAGTCAACGCGCGCTCGTCGGTGACCGAGGCCAGCACGTGCACGGACTGTGACGGCGTCGGGACCGCCGGGGTGTGCCGGACACCGCCGACGACGGGCAGGGGATCGGCCTCGTGGCGTGAGTTCTGCGTGCCGGGTGAGCCGTCGTCTTCGCCCGCACGCCAGGCCGGACCGCGGCGGTTCTCGAGTTCGGGGTTGAGCAGCTCGATCGAGGGGCCGAGGCCGTCGGCTGACTCCGGGTAGCTGCCCTCGTCGGCGTAGCGCACCCGGTCCATGACGTTGCGCATCGCGTCACGGAGCACCAGGGTCTCCGCCGCGTTGTCGAGCCCGCCGGTGAAGGGGCCGACGTTCTCGATGGCGCCGTACTGATCCTCGAACGCCGTCGGGCTCCTCGTGACGACGAGGTAGCCTCCGGCTGGCACCACCGTGCCGGCGGCAAAGGTGATGGAGACTCCTCGGGTGAAGGCCCATCCGGAGATGTCGACATCCGAAGTGGTGCGGTTGAAGAGCTCGATCCACTCCCCGCCCGTGTTCTCATCTCGCGGATGGTAGAGGACCTCGTTGATGACGATCGGCTGCTCGACATCGTAGATGTTGGCACTGTCGCGGCTGCGGTCGGTCATCACGACGCGGTTGTCATCGCCGTCGGGGTAGCGTCCGGTCGAGTGATCGGCGCTCGTCGTGCGCGGGTTGAGGGCGTCGATGAACCGACCGTCGGTCGTCGTCAGGACGCACGCATGGATCGCGTCGAGCTCGAAGCCGAGCTGCGACTCGGTGAAGCTGATGAAGCCGCCGGCCGGGACGTCGCTTCCCGGGGGGAGGACGAAGTCGCCGTCGCTGGCGGGGAAGACCCGGAGGTGTCTTCCGGCCGCGTCGACCGTCGCGGCGGTCGAATTGTAGAGCTCGACCCAGCCGCTGCCGTCGCCTCCCGTCGCGAGCTCGTTGATAACGAGGTCGCGAGGGGCGGGATCGAGGGTCCCGGGCGCGGGAGGGGGTCCGGCGCCGGCACCGACCGATGCCGATAGCTGTGGCGAGAGGCTGAAGTCCGAGCTCTCCAGGCTCGAGTTGTGCCCCTGGATCGCGATGACATTCGTCCCGTCCACCAGGAGCTCCGCAGCGGGCGACCAGAAGAACTCCTCCGGCGTGCCCGCCTCGTGTGACACGGGCGCCGGATCGTCGAACGCCGAGCCGTCGACGTTGCTGCGCGCGATCTCCTCGCCGTTGACGTAGGCGACGAACCCGTCGTCGTAGTCGATACGCAGCCGCAGCCGGGAGACCGTGTCGGCATCTTCGACCTCGAACGTCGTGCGGACGTAGACCGTGAGATAGCCCCCGGGCATGTCGTCGAGCACGGTGGAGTCGTCGTCGTCGCCGTAGCCGATCCCGGCGCTGCCGGTCTCCCAGGCGCTGTCGTCGAAGGAGGGCGCGTTCCAGGTCGCCGGAGGACTCTCCGAGCCGCGAAAGAATCGCCACTCCTCGCCCTCGAGGACGTAGTCGACGTTGTCGGTCGCCGGGGGGGGGGCGACCGTCTCGACGGCGTGCACCGAGTTCGCCGCGCCCGGTGTGCCGCCGACGACGATCGATGCCGCCCAGGTCCACGCGTCACACTCCTCATGGAGGTGGGAGCGCCTCTCGAGCGACGGTCCGAGCCCGTCGGGCGTCTGCGGCCAGGGGCTCGAGTCCGCGTACTGGACGAAGGACGCGAGGTAGGCTCCCGCGGTGATCAGCTTCACCGTCTCTGCGGTGTTCGACAGCGTGCCGTTCCAGGGACCGACGACGCTGCTCTCGTCGAGCCCGTGGCGGCTCTGGATGACGGCGGGGCTGGAAGCGACGACGAGGTAGCCGCCGGCCTCGACGACCGTGCTCGGCGGGAACACGTATTCCACCGCACCGAAGAGCAGCCAGCTGCCGATATCGACGTCCTCGGAGCCGTGGTTGCGCAGCTCGACGAACTCCCCGGACCGCGAGTCGTCGCCCGGGTGGTAGTGGACCTCGTTGATGACGATGGTCGGGGGAGCCGCGACGGCGTCGCGTAGCCGGACCCCGCTACTCAGCGCGATCCCGAGCAGCGTGTGCAGGCAGAAGGTGAAGAGGCTCTTGCGCATCGATTCGGGAAGCGTCCGGTTCAGACGAACGGAATTCTGCCTTTTGACCCGGAGGGCGACAAGAACTTCCGGCGAGGAAAGGAATTTCGCCGAACTCGCCGGTCCTCGTTCATGCCTGGTCGCGTCTTGCAGGGACGGAGCGAGAGCCTCTCGCGCCGGCCGGACAGGCTTCGCTCGTCCCGGGCCGTGGCGTCGACCACGGGTCCATCCTACAGCTTGCGCACGCGGGCGTCCCCGTCTTGCATCCGTCCCGGCGCTCGGTAGAGTGGGTCGGCGATGCCGCAAGGAAGCGAGACAGTCCGCACCTGGCGCGTGCGTCGGTGCATCCAGGTGGGCGTCCTGCTCGGCCTGCTGCCGGTGTTCTGGCGTTACGGAGACGGCTGCCGATCGTCGCCGTCGGGCGAGACGACCGACTGGCGGCGACGCATCGTCCAGCGCTTCGAGCTGCGCCCGCGGGATCGCTGGGACGCGAGGGCCCCCACCCACGCTCCGGCGGACCTCGACGTGCCGTCCCGGGTGACGATTCACCACAGCGGCGGCAGGGAGTTCGAGCGCGTCGGTCTCGAGGAGGTCGCGAGGTCGATCCGTGCGATCCAGAGGGAGCACCAGCAGGGCCGCGGATGGGCCGACATCGGCTACCACTACATCATCGATCCCCGCGGCGGCGTCTGGGAAGGGCGTGACAGTCGTCTCGTGGGCGCCCACGCAGGATCCGCGAAGCTCAACGAGGGCAACCTCGGCGTCCTGCTGCTCGGCAACTTCGAGACCCAGCAGCCCACGGACGAGCAGCTCGTCGCGCTCGCGGAGCTGCTCCTTCTTGTTCGAGAGCTCTGTGGCATTCCGGTGTCGGAGATCTACACGCACAACGACGCGGGCAGGACGCAGTACGTGCTGTACTGGGTGCTGATGGCGGCGACCGTGGCGGCCGGTGCGAGCTCGGCGTACCTGTTCTCAACCGGCGAGGACCCGGACCGCTACGAGATCCTGGACCACACCAAGCCCACCCCTACCGGCTTCCGCTGGACGTTCTAGGCTGGGAGAGCTGTGGGCTACCGGCGCCGCTCGAGCTCCTCCAGGCACCGGATGGTGTCGTAGAGCGAGTACCTTGCCGAGAAGCCGAGCACGTCCTTCGCCAGCGAGCCGTCCACCGTGCACTGGTAGCGGATGTAGTCCACCTCGGGCGGCGGGAACGACGTCAGGCGCCACTTCCACAGCGCCCGCAGCAGCGGTTCACCGACGAAGGCGGGGATCGGCAGGCGGTGCTTGCCGAGCACCCGCATGATGCGGGAGAGCGGGATCTCGCCCGGGCCGACGATGTTGAACACGCCGCGGATGCCGGGCTGCAGGGAGGAGATGATGGCCCGGACCACGTCCTCCTCGTGGATCACCTGGACCATCGGGTCGAAGCCCATGACCGTGGGGGGACGGGGGAGGCGCAGGTAGTTGGACGGGGCGTTGTGGACCCGGCCCAGGATGTGGACCGGGCGGAGGATGACCGTGCAGACCTCGGGGACCTTCCAGAAGAAAGACTGGGCGACGTGGTCCATCTGGATGAGGTCGCGGATCTCGGAGAAATCCTGGTCGCCGAGGAGGGGTGACTCCTCCGTGAGGAACTGGTTGTTGTCGGGCCGGGAGGCGGCCGAAGCCCGGCACCTCCTCGACGCCGCCGGTCTGGTGCCCCCCAAT
>CAYMLL010000056.1:0-15086 GCA_964390645.1 uncultured Planctomycetia bacterium
CAAGGACCAGCACCGGAAGTTCCATCCTCGAGGCTAGGAGCCTGCGCCCGAAACGCCTTGGAAACGATACCGAGAGTGTATCGGGGCGCAGAGGTGACCAAGAGCTCGTCGATCCTCGCAGTCCCCGAAAGGGCAGGGCAGGACTCTCGCGACACCCGGACAGACCCCTCGAAGACGGCAGAGTATAGGCTATACCCGGTCGTACTTCAGCATCGTGAAGCCGACTCGGATAAAGTCCCCGTCCTTCAGAATCGTCTTGTTGACGCGGTCACCGTTCACCATGGTGCCGTTCGCGCTCTCGAGGTCGACGATCACGTGATGATTCTGGACCTCCTGGATGGAGCAGTGCTCGCGCGAGACCTTCACGTCCGCGAGTCGTAGATCCGTCTTCTGCGAGCGACCGATCTTGAACATCTTGCCGTCTTCGAGCGGCAGGCGCTTGCCCTGGTCCTTTCCGTCGACGACCACCAGGGTCGGAATCGACGTGCTTGTCCGCGTCAACAGACCGCCGTTCCTCGCCTGTGAATCTACCTCATCCGAGTCCGGCGCAGAGGACGCGAAACGACCATCGACGCTGGCCTCGTGAACGAGATCGAAACACAGCTTCACCGAGCCGGCCTGGATGAGGTCACCGTCCCGGAGCTCCGTCTTCTCGATCGGCGAGCCGTTCACCAGAGTGCCGCGCTGGGACCCGAGGTCGTAGACCCTGTGGATGCCTTCGGTGATGTAGATGCGCAAATGGTTGAAGGCGACCGACTCGTCGCGCAGACGGATGTGATTCCCCTGCGCCTTGCCCATCTCGAATACGCTGAGGTTCTTCAGCAGAATCTTCTTTCCTGCCTCCGCGCCCTCGAGAATCGTCAGGCAGCCGATCTTCATCTCGCGACCGATCTCTTTTCCGCCTCGGGTGACGGACCGCGTCTCAAGCAAAGCCGGTCGACCTCCGCTTCCGTGAAAAGGAAACTGCCGCCGCGCTACGAGAAGCTGCTGGCATAGAATCTTATCCCGATGGCGACGCAGCGGCAAACCGACCCGGGGCCGGGCCGCCGACGTTCGCGAGCGCCGGCTCGACACCCGCGGCCCCCATGCCCCCAATAGACACGGTCCAAAAGACTTAGGGGCGCCGTGAGGACGCCGTCAGCAGCTGCCGCCGTCGTTCCCGTCCGGAATCCCGCCGGATTCCGACGCTCCCGGACCGTCCTCCGGCAAATCCGGAATCTCCGGAAAGGGTGAGGCCCCGGCGCTCTCGAAAGCCTCGTGTCGCGAGATGACGCGCCGGGCGTAGGCAGCGAAGTAGCTCCGTGGGTAGAGCCGCACGATTCGCCGCAGGAGAGGCAGCGCCGGATCCACCGTCTTCTTCGTCTCCACGAGGAGGTGGCTCGTCTTGTAGAGCAGACGCGCGTGGTCGTAGCCGCTGTCCACGGACTCGGCAGCCTTGCCGTACTCGCGGATGGCCGCGGCGAGAGCCCCCATCGAGAGATACGAGCGCGCCAGGGCCTCCCGCCGACGGTGATCGAGCGGGCTCCTGGCGAGAGCCTCCAGATGCCGACGCGCGGCCTGCCATTCCTCCCGCACGCTCGCCAGGGGCTCCCCGGGCGGCTCGCTGAGCTTCGCACAGGTCAAGCGTTCGACGAGCTTTCCCCAGTGGTGGATCGCGACGTACAGAAAGACCGGCAGATGGCACATGCCCGCCGCGAAGAACAGAAACCCCTGAAAGCTCGCGTGATACTCCTGGAAGTGGACACCGTCCACCGTCGACACCGCCAGCGCCGGGAGCGCGGCGCCGAGGCTGATAGCGACCGCAACGAGCTGTACCCACGCACTCTCCCGAAGGCCGGTCGCGACCCACAGGAAGATGCCCAGGATGACTCCGACGAGAGCGTAGCCGGCCGTCGCGTAAACGTACGCCGGGAGGTCCATGAGGCTCGATTGTAAGGTGTTGGGAATCGCAAAGCTACCGACCTGCCGGCGAGCCGGTTTGACGCTCCCCTGATTTCATCGCATCCTTGCGTGGTCACGGGGAGCACGCACAGCGAGGAGTGCTCCCATAGCTGGCCGCTTCAACCCACCTCGACACCGGGGACTCGCGACGTCAGGTACGCGCACCACGGGTCGAGGCGAGAGGACGGAGAGATCCGCCCCCCGTACCCACAGCCCCCAACCCACGTTCCATGGGCTCGTTCCTGTACAGGAATGAGCCCTTTTTTCGTGTTGGCCCGGGGAGTCAAGGCCAGCTGCGAGCTACTAGCCGACCTCCACCGCTTTCACCCACAGAATTCCGTCCTGGCCTAGCAGCTGCTCGCTGGCCTTCTCGAGCTTCTCGCAGTCCAGATCGGCGCATTCGGGCTCATCGATGTTGGTGACGGAAATCGCCTTGCCGGCCTTGCGGTCGCGGCCGAGCGAGAGCGATGCGATATTGATCTCGTTCGCAGCAAGCACCTGCCCGAGCGCTCCGATCATCCCGGGTCGGTCCTCGTTGGCGGTCAGGAGCATCGTCCCTTCGAGGACCGCGTCGAAATGGTAGCTGTCCAGCCGAACGAGCCGCATACCGCGCAGACCGCGAATCGCGCCGCCCAGCTCTCTCGTACCCGGGCTGTCGTGAAGCTCGACACACAGCATGTTCGCGAAGTAGCGGCTCGGGCCCTCCGTACGCTCCTCGACCGCGACTCCGTGCTCCTTCGCGAGCGTGCGCGCATTGACCCAGTTCGGCGTCTGTGCGGAACGGCCCTCGAGAAAGCCGATCAGCACGGCGGAGGTGACGAAGCTCTGGATCTTCGGATCGCCGAGCGTGTCGCCAAAGAACTTGACGACGATGCGCTGCGGCTGCCCCTCGAGCAGCTGCGCGTGGACGCGGCCGAGCCGTCGCGCCAGCTCACCGTAGGGCTCCACGCGTGCCTGCAGGTCCGGATCCAGCACGACCGTGTTCACCGGCGCGTGCAGCTTCCGATGGCGAAGATAGTCGACGATCATGCGCGAGGCTGCGAGCGCGACATTCTCCTGAGCCTCCCTTGTCGACGCCCCGAGGTGTGGGGTACACACGACCGCAGGGTGGTCGATCAGCGCGCGATCCTTCGGTGGCTCCACGTCGAAGACATCGACCGCGGCGCCGGCAACGGTTCCATTTTCGATCGCGGCGAGCAACGCGGATTCATCGACGATGCCGCCGCGCGCGCAGTTGACGATACGAATACCCGGCTTTGCCCGTGCGAGAATGTCGGCATCGATCAAGGCCCTCGTCGAGTCCGTCTTCGGCACGTGGATCGTCAGGAAGTCGCTCTTCGACGCGAGTTCGCCGAGGTCGCCGATGAGCTCGACCCCGAGCTCATCCGCCATCTGAGGGGAGAGGAAGGGGTCGAACGCGAGGACCTTGAAGCCGATGCCCACCGCCATGCTCGCAACGTGACGGCCGATCTTCCCGAGCCCGACGATGCCGAGAGACTTGTCGAGCACCTCGACACCGACAAATCTGCTACGCTCCCACTTGCCGTCCTTCAGCGAGGCCTGCGCCTGCGGCACGTTGCGCGACATCGCGAGTATCAGCGCGATGGTGTGCTCGGCCGCGGAACGGGTGTTTCCGTCCGGAACGTTCTGGACCACGATGCCCTTGCGCGTCGCCGCGGCGAGATCGACGTTGTCGACGCCGACACCGGCGCGCACGACGACCTCGAGCGAGTCCGCGGCCGCGAGCAGCTGTGCGTCCACCTGGGTGGCGCTGCGTACGATCAGCGCGCTGGCGCCGCTAATCGCGCCGATCTTCTCTTCGACCGACAAGCCGGGTCGGTAGTCGACGACGATATCGGAGAAATCCTCGAGAAAGCGGAGAGCGTCTTCGCTCAGCTTGTCGGCAATGAAGAGCGTCTTGCTCATTTCCTTGCGAACACCAGTGTCATACCTTCTCGAACACCAGTGTCACGTTATGCCCGCCAAAACCGAAGGAATTGGAGACCGCGGCACGAATCAGCGTCTCTCGCGGCTCGTTCGGAACGTAGTCGAGATCACACTCCGGGTCCGGAGTCGCGTAGTTGATCGTCGGCGGAGCGATCTGATGATGAAGCCCGAGAAACGTCGTCACGGTTTCGACCGCTCCGGACGCGCCGAGCAGGTGGCCGATCTGCGACTTGGTCGAGCTGACCATCAGCTTGTCCGCGTGGTCCGAGAAGGCAGCACGGATCGCGCGCGTCTCCATGACATCGTTGAGCGCGGTCGATGTTCCGTGTGCGTTGACGTAGTCGACATCGTTGACGTTGAGACCCGCCTCTCGGAGAGCGAGCCCGATTCCACGCGCGGCGTTCGTACCCTCGGGCACCGGCGCGGAGATGTGATAACCGTCGTCCGTCATGCCGAAGCCGCTGATCTCACCGTAAATCCGGGCGCCGCGGTCCCTGGCGTGCTCGTACTCCTCGAGGATGAGCGCACCGCCGCCCTCACCCATGACGAAACCATCGCGGTCCAGGGAGAAGGGCCGCGAGGCAGTCTTGGGGTCGTCGTTGCGCTTCGACAGCGCGCGCAGCGCACAGAACCCGCCGAGCCCCATCGGCGAGACGGTCGCCTCGGAGCCACCGGAGATGACGACGTCCGCGTCCCCGCACTTCACCGAACGAAACGCCAGCCCGATGGCGTGCTGCGCTGAAGCGCAGGCCGACCCCACCGCGAAGTTGAGCCCCTGAATTCCGAACCGGATGGCGATCTGACCCGGAGCCGCATTCACCATCAGCTTCGGGATGAAGAACGGGCTGATGCGCCGTGGCCCGCGCTCCAAGTAGGTGCCATGCTGCTGCTCGAACTCGAGGATCGCGCCGATTCCGGACCCCCACACACAACCGACGCGGGATCGGTCCTCCTTTTCGACGTCGATGCCACTGTCATCCATCGCTTGTTGCGCCGACGCCAGAGCGAAGTGCGAGAATCGGTCGAGGTTGCGCGCCTCCTTGACCTCGAAGTACTGCGTAAGATCGAGGTCGTCGACCTCACAGCCGATGTGGACCGGAAACGCCCCCGTGTCGAAGGCCTGGATCGGACCTGCACCGCTCTGACACGACAGGATCCCATCCCAGAACTTGGTAATCCCGGTGCCGATGGGAGCCACGACACCGAGCCCTGTGACGACTACACGGCGTTGCATCGATCAGCCCTCGAATCCCGCAACCTGCTGAAGTCCGACCCGGGCGGCTGTTCCGCCGCATCGGCCAGCACGGTCCGACGCGCTGACTGCTCGCGGGGAACCGATCCACTCAACCGTCCGAAGCCTCTCCCTGATTCTCGTCGATGAACTTGATGGCCTCGCCGACCGTCTTGATGTTCTCGGCCTGATCGTCCGGAATGCTCATTCCGAACTCCTCCTCGAACTCCATCACGAGTTCGACGATGTCGAGGGAGTCCGCACCCAGATCGTTGATGAAGTTCGTATCGTCCTTGACCTTCTCCTTCTCGACACCGAGGCGTTCGCAAACGATCGTCAAAACCTTGTCTCGAGTATCCGGCACGTCTCTGTCTCCACTGTGTCCGTCTCACCGTGAGAGGGCGCCCGCAGACTCGAGATAGGATCGAGACCGAGGCGACTCTTCTGCGAAATCATCGGGAACTTGAAAGATATGCGGTCGCGCCCCCTCGGGGCCTGTTGTTGCTCTCGAACCACTCAGGAGCCGATCGCCAGACCGCCATCGACTCGTATCACTTCTCCGGTGATGTACGTCGCGCCCGGCCCGCACAGGAACGCGACCAGAGCTGCGACGTCGTCCGGGACGCCGATTCGTCCCAGCGGGATCTGACCGCCCATGGTGGCCTTGGCCTCCTCCGTCATCACCGCGGTCATGTCCGTCTCGATGAACCCCGGCGCGACCGCGTTGACCAGAATGCCGCGCGCGGCCAGCTCTCGTGCGAGCGTACGGGTGAACGCGATCACTCCGCCCTTCGAAGCGGCATAGTTCGCCTGGCCGGCGTTACCGATCATGCCAACGACGCTAGTGACGTTCACAATACGTCCGGACCTCTGACGCAGCATCTGTCGAGCCGCGAGTCGACAAGTGTTGAAGACGCCCTTGAGATTTGTTGCGAGGACCTCGTCCCAGTCCTCCTCGTTCATTCTGAGGAGGAGCCCGTCCCGCGTGATACCCGCGTTGTTGATCAGGAGATCGATCCGTCCGCAGGCCTCGGTCGTGTGCTCCAGCATCTCCTTGACCGAGTCCCAGCTCGACACGTCGCATGCGACCGCGAGCACCTTGCGACCCGGGAACTCCTCCTCGATCTCCCGTGCGGCGGTCTCGACGCCTTCGACACCACGCGCGCTCAACACGAGGTCGGCGCCGTCGGCGGCAAGCCGTGACGCGATCGATCGGCCGATGCCCCGCGACGCACCGGTAATCACCGCGACCTGGTTTTCGAGGGGAAGAGTAGACACGCTCATCTCGCGCTTGTCAGAGGGAGAACAGCCCCTCCTCTATACAGGAAATGCCTCGAGATTGTCCAGAGCTTCGACCGTTCCGACGGAGTGGACAACGACACTGCGATCGATACTCTTCACCAGACCCGCGAGCACGGTCCCCGGCCCCACCTCCACTCCTCCCTCTATTCCGGCCTCGACGATCGCGCCGATCGACGATTCCCAGCGTACCGGGCTCTCGACCTGGCAGAGCAGGCCGCGGCGGATCTCCTCGGGGTCCTCCACACGCGCACCACAATAATTCGCATAGAAGCGAACCCGCGGAGCGTCGATCGTGAGTCCGGCAAGAAGCGGCTCGAGCTTCTCGGTAGCGGAACGCATCAGAGTCGAATGATAGGCGCCCGCAACCCGCAGCTTGATGACACGCCGCGCGCCCGCCTCGGTCAGTCGCTCGACGCAGACGTCGACAGCATCCACCGCTCCGGAGATAACCGTCTGTGCCGGCGAGTTGTAGTTGGCGATGCCGATCTCGAGCCCACCGTCCTTTGCAGCGCTGACGACATTCTCGATCGCGGCCGCATCGAGCCCCAACACGGACGCCATCGCCCCATCGCGCTGATCACAAGCCTCCTGCATGAACTCGCCCCGCTTGCCGACGACATGAAGCGCGTCCTCGAAACCGACGGCGCCGACAAAAACGAGAGCCGAATACTCGCCGAGACTGAGTCCAGCGGCCGCGGCGGCCGGCAATTCCGTCCCACAGCTGCCGTCGACACCGAGTCGATCCGACAGCGCCTCGAGCATCGCCATCGAGTGCAGAAAAATTGCGGGCTGACTGACACGCGTTGAGTTCAGCTCATCCTCGGGGCCATCCTTGCAGATGGCGAGCACGTCGAAGCCAAGCACCTCGCGACCTCGATCGAAGATGGCACGCGCGCGAGGAACGGACTCGCACAAATCGACCGCCATGCCGATCTTCTGCGCGCCTTGCCCCGGAAAGAGAAACGCGCGGGAGTTGTCCTGATCGGAACTCATCTTCGGGTGCGACTCACCAGTTGAACGAGAGTGCGACTCTCCACGCCGACAGCGCCGGTTGAATCGATCACCAGCGAATCAGGTTGTAGCCCCATGTCAATCCGGCTCCGAAAGCGACCAGCAAGACGAGCTTGCCTCGCTCGACCTTCCCTGCCTCCACAGCCTCGTGCAGCGCGATCGGCACCGAAGCCGCCGAGGTGTTGCCGTAGCGATCGAGGTTGAGGAAGAGACGGTCCTCCGGGATGTCGATCTTGCGCAGCACCGCCTCGATAATACGGTAATTGACCTGATGGGGGATGATGAGGTCGATGTCGGACAGCGACAGGTCGTTGCGCTCGAGCGCCGTCTCGATGAGTTCGAACATGCTGCGAGTGGCAAACTTGAAGACCTCACGCCCCTGCATCGTCAGGTAGTGGAGCCTCTCCTCGACCGTGTCGTGGGTCGCTGGGCTCTTCGAGCCGCCGCCCTTCATGATGATCAGGTCGGCTCCATCACCATCGGCGCGCAGGTAGTGATCGAGGATACGTGACTCGCTGCCTTCCGGCGCACGCGAAATCACAGCGGCGCCCGCGCCGTCGCCGAAGAGGATGCACGTGTTGCGATCGGTGAAATCGACAAAGCGCGAGAGCGCCTCGGCGCCGATCACCAGGACGTTCTCGTAGAGGCCGCTCCTGACAAAGCTCGACCCGACGGTCGTCGAGTAGACGAACCCGCTGCAGGCAGCGCTGACGTCGAACGCGCAGGCCTTCGTCGCCCCCAGCTTGTTCTGCACGTAAACCGCGCCCGCAGGGCAGTAGGTGTCCGGCGAGACCGTACCGAGGATGATCGCGTCGAGGTCCTCCGGCGCGAGTTCGGCACGATCCAGCGCGATCTTCCCAGCGCGACAGGCAAGATCGCTGGTCGACTCGCCTTCGGCGACGATCCGACGCTCACGAATGCCCGTACGCTTACGGATCCACTCGTCGTTGGTGTCGACGATTCGCTCGAGGTCGGAGTTGGAGAGCACACGTTCGGGGACGAAACACCCCGTGCTCTTGACGTAACCATCGTACATGTCGGTGCCTCTGTCAGCTCGCCACCGTCAGACGGCCACGAAGGCCGCGAACCCGACACGCGCTCGATGCCCGAGCGACCGACGGATTCTCCTCTCCTCAACGAGAGCCATCGCCCAGTTCGGCAACACCCCCCATCTCGGGAAGTTCGTCCGAGGCAACTTCCTCCCCGGTAACCGCACGGATATTCTTGACGATACGATCGCTGATGTCGACTTCCGCCATCCGCTTGGCCGCTCGGATCGCGTTGAACACGGCTCGGGAATCGCTGCGACCGTGGGCGATGATGACACTTCCCCGCAACCCGAGGAGCGGTGCGCCGCCGAACTCCGCGTAGTCAAGATGCTCCTTGATCTTGCCGAAGGCTCGTCGGACGCCGTCACGGGCCATCTGACCGAGCCCCGTCGGTCGACGAGAATCCCCACCTTCGGAATCCCCACCTTGTGGGCCACCGATCGTCGACGAGGCTCCGACAGCGCCCGAAAGCTCGACGAGAAGCTCCTCCGCGGACTCCTTGAAGAGTCCGAAGAGTCGCTCCGCGACACCCTCGGAAACCTTCAAGACGATGTTCCCCGTGAAGCCGTCACAGACGACCACGTCACAAACACCACGAAAGATCTCGACTCCCTCGACGTTGCCGTGGAAGTTCAGATCGCTCTTCTGAAAGAGCTCGTGCGTCTCCTTGACGAGACGGTTTCCCTTGGCGCCCTCCTCGCCGACATTCAGGAGCCCGATCCGCGGATTCTCGATACCGAGAACCTCCGAGACGTAGAGGCTCGCCATGACTCCGTACTGGAAGAGATGGTCCGGCCTCGCCTCGACGTTGGCGCCCGCGTCGAGCAGCACCACCGGCTTCGTCCCGACCGTGAAGGCAACCGCGATACCCGCCTTCTTGACCGCCGGAAGCGTGCGCAGCAGCAGCGTCGCTGCGGCGACGCAAGCGCCGGTGTTGCCGGCGCTGACGAAGGCCGCCGCCTCTCCGTCACGCACCAGCTTCAGCGCCCGGGCGATCGACGAGTCCCTCTTCTGACGCAGCGCCACCACCGGGCTCTCGCCCATGCCGACGACCTCGCTCGCCGGCACGACCCGGATACGCTGCAGAGCAGAGCCATCGTCGTAGCGGGCGAGCTCGGAGCGGATCTCCTCCTCCCGCCCCACCAGGCGCAGCTCGAGGTCCGGTATCTCCTGGGCGGCCGACACGGCTCCCCTCACGACCTCGCGGGGAGCGTGATCGCCGCCCATGGCGTCGACGGCGACGGCGGCGCGCAAGCTCAGATCTCCTCCACCGATGTGAGGATGAGCTTGCCGCGGTAGTGCCCGCATTCCGGGCAGATGGTGTGACGCACGTGGGGGTTGCTACAGTTCGCGCACTTGATGATCGGGGGTAGAGAAAGCCGATGATGCGACCGTCTCATCCCCTTTCGTGACTTTGAAGTGCGTCTCTTCGGAACAGCCATGATTCGTCCAAGTTCAACGGGAAAAGACAGTTAGGGGAATTCCCCCAAAGCGAAAGCCGAATAGAATCGCGCTATTTTAGGTGGCCAGGGAAGGTCGGTCAAGACGCTTTCAAAACGTCGTCCCGGACCTTCCACGAGGAGCTGCTGCCGTCACTTGCCCTGCTCGACTCGCGCCCGCATCGCAGCGAGCGCCTGCTGCACCCCCGACGGGTCCTTGCCGCCCGCCTGCACCATCTCGGGTCGGCCGCCGCCACGAGCCCCGACGAATCCGGCGCCCGCCTGGAAGACCTCCGCCGCCTTCCAGCCCTGCTTCGTCAGCGCCGGGCTGACCCCCACGAGCACGGAGACCCTACCGCCCCGGGTCGACACCAGCGCGGTGATGAGCTGCTCTGCCTCGCGCTTGAATCGGTCGTGGCAGTCACGCAGCGACTTTCCGTCGATATCGTCGTAAAACGCCGAGATGAAGAGGATGTCGCCGATCTTCGCCCTCTCGACACGGCCCGCGTCCGCCGCGACGGGCGCCTTCACCCCCTCTCGCTTGAGCTTCTTGTTCTCCTCGAGCAACTTCCCGACGCGTTCCAGAAGCCGATCCGGCGCCACCTTGAGCGTGCGGGAGAGATCGTCGAGCAGGGTCGCGTTCGCGTGATGAAGCTCGTCGACCCCCGTGGCGGTCAAGGCCTCGACCCGGCGCACGCCCGCCGACACGGAGCCCTCGCTGAGGACGGCAAAGGGCCCTATATCTCCCGTACGCGTGCAGTGCGTGCCGCCGCAGAGCTCGACCGAGAAGTCCCCCATGCGCACGACTCGAACCGTGTCACCGTACTTCTCGCCGAAGAAGGCCATCGCTCCCATGGCGATCGCCTCGTCCTTCTCCATCTCCGAGATCTCGACGGCGGTATTGAGAAGTACCTGCTCGCGCACGAGGCTCTCGGCCGCGGCCAGCTCCTCGGGCGTCACCGCGCTGAAGTGCGTGACGTCGAATCGCAGCCGGGAAGGAGCGACGAGAGACCCCTTCTGGTGAACGTGCGTGCCGAGAACCTGCCGCAGCGCCGCGTGCAGGAGGTGGGTCGCGGAGTGATTGCGCTCGATGGACCGGCGACGCGACTCATCAACCCGCGCACGCACACCGTCGCCCGTTCTGATCTTTCCTGCGTCGCCCTCGGCGAGCTTGCAGACGTGTATGAAGCGCCCGTGCTCCCGCTTCGTATCCAGGACGTCCAGTCGAAAGCCATCGCCCTCGATCACACCGGCGTCTCCGACCTGACCGCCGCTCTCGCCGTAGAACGGCGTATGTGACAGGACGACGTTCCAGCCACTCTCGCCCTCGACCGCCCCCTGGAGCTCCGCTTCCGAGCTGGTCGCTTCATAGCCGACGAAGTGCGTCTCATCGAGCGCGTCGAAGTCGGTATTCACGGCGAAGGCGCCCCCGGCACGCGAACGGTTCCGCTGCTCCTCGAGCAACTCCTCGAATCGCTCCATGTCGGCTCCGAGCCCTCTATCCTGCGCCATGCGCTCCGTCAGATCAGCGGGGAAACCGTAACTGTCATAGAGGAGAAAGACCTGCTCGCCCGAGACCGTCGCCTCCGACGCGGCCTCCATACGATTCACCTCCTTCTCGAAGAGCTCGATGCCGCGGTCGAGGGTCTTGCCGAAGCTCTCCTCCTCGCTCTCCACGAGCTTGCTGATGTACTCCTGATTCACGACGACCTCCGGGTAGGTCTCCCCCATCTCCTCGACGAGCGTGCCGACAAGACGATGGATGATCGGCTCATCCGGGTAGATCTGCCGCCCGTACCGCGACGCTCGTCGAAGAATCCGGCGAAGCACGTAGCCGCGCCCCTCGTTGGCGATCTCGGCGCCGTCGGCGAGCGTGAAGACGAGCGACCGGACATGGTCGGCGAGAACTCGGTGAGCCACCCCATCGGGACCGGGATCGTAGTCGACGCCGCTGATCTCCTCGATTGTCGAGATCAGCCGGCGCAGGATGTCGGTCTCGAACACCGTGTCAACGCCCTGCATCACCATCGCCATGCGCTCGAGGCCCATCCCGGTGTCGATGCTCGGCCGGGGCAGAGGTTCGCGCTTGCCGCCAGCAGTCGAGTTGTACTGCATGAAGACGAGATTCCAGATCTCGAAGAAGCGCTCGCCGTTCTCGATGTCGGCCTTGCCGAACTCATCGCCTCGGTCCAGGAGGATCTCGGAGCACGGACCGCAGGGACCGACATCCCCCATGCTCCAGAAGTTGTCCTTGTCGCCAAGCCGCACGATGCGGTCCTCCGGCAGTCCGGAGATCTTCTTCCAGAGGTCGTACGCCTCGTCGTCGTCCTTGTAGACGGTCGCCCAGAGCCGGTCGTCCTCGAGCCCGTAACGCTTCGTGATCAGCTCCCACGCCGCCGCGATCGCCTCCTCCTTGAAATAGTCGCCGAAGGAGAAGTTCCCGAGCATCTCGAAGAACGTCAGATGACGTGTCGTGTATCCGACGTTGTCGAGATCGTTGTGCTTGCCGCCCGCGCGAACGCATTTCTGGCACGTCGTCGCGCGCGGCTGAGGCGCTTTCCGGCGCCCGGTGAAGATCTCCTTGAACTGGTTCATCCCCGCGTTGGTGAAGAGCAGCGTCCTGTCGTCGTGAGGAATCGACGAACTCGAAGGAAGGACCGCGTGCCCGCGCTCACCGAAGAACCCGAGAAAAGTTCTGCGAACGTCTGCCGAGATCATCGCGGAGTCTCCGGAACCGTCGCACGCGAGTTCCCGATCGCCAGTGACTCGCAGAATCCACTGAAGCGGTCCTCCACCTCGGACCGGCTCACGGAGACGAGCCGGTCTGTTCCGAAGCCCTCGCAAGTGAAAGACGCCACGACCGAGCCGTAGACGACCCCACGCTTGAGGCTCTTCTCGTCGACGCTGTCCACACGCGCGATCTCGCCCATCAAGGCGCCGGCGAAGCTGTCGCCGGCGCCGGTCGGGTCGCAGACTGCCGCGGTAGGAAACGCCGGCAGCGGAACGATGTTTTCGCCCGTGAAGAGAATGGACCCGTGCTCACCCTTCTTGATGACGACCGTCTTCGGTCCGAGGTCGAGGATGGCCCGTCCTGCGTCGATCAGATTGTTGCTTCCGGTCATCTGCATCGCCTCGGCGTCGTTGAGCGAGATGCCGTCGATACGTCCGAGCAGGCGCAGCAAGTCATCCTTCGCGGTCTCGATCCACAGGTCCATGGTGTCGGCCATGACGAAGGTCGGATCCCCGACCTGATCGAGCACACTGAGCTGTGTCAACGGCGGGGCATTCGCCAGAAAGACGAAACGCGAGTCCCGGAAGCCGTCGGGCAGCGTCGGCTCGAAGCTCTCGAAGACGTTGAGGTCAACCGACAGCGTCTCACGCGAGTTCATGTCCTCCGAGTAGGCGCCTGACCAGCGAAACGTCTTGCCTCCCGCGACGGTCTCGAGGCCGGCGACATCGACCCCACGCGAGATGAGGAGGTCGACGTGCTCCCGGGCGAAGTCGTCGCCGACGACCCCGACGAGCCGCACCGGAGCGAGCACACTCGCAGCCAGCGAAGAGTAGACCGCAGCACCACCGAGCGTGTCGGGAGCTTCTCCGTGGGGGGTCTTGATCGTGTCGTACGCGACCGAACCGACAACGAGCAGGGACATCGGCAATCTCCCTTCGAAAAAGCGAGTATGATAACTCCTGCAAGTCAGGATGGAAGGATCTGCGTCGGACCCTTCACACCGGAAGCCGGACCCGGAGCCTGCAGGCATCCATCGACTGGGCGCTGGGAGTGCGCAGGCGAAGACTCATGTCCAGGATCGAGACGTCAGAACGAAGGCCACGTGGTGTATTGTCGAGTGCCTACGACAGGGAGCTCGGCGGACCTCGTGGCGCCTGATCCGGTCCCGGAAGACGTCCAGAGGCGAAAAAACCGTGAAATCACCCTTCGCTGCCCGGGTCAGGCCCTTGGAGAATGGCGAACTTCGAGGATAAGCTGGAGCGACGACCTGTCCGCGGCTGAGGAGCGCATGACCCATCACTTTCAAGTCGACCTCGAGGCGCCGGCCACCGAGACGGTGGAGCAGGTGGCCGAGATCCTCGAGGGTGGCGGGGTAGTCGTCTTCCCCACGGAAACGGTCTACGGAGTCGGGGCGCTCGCCGATGACCCGAAGGCGAGGGCGCGGCTCGCCGAGGTCAAGAACCGTCCCCCGGACAAGCCCTTCTCGGTCCTCGTGCCCTGCCTCGACGACGCGTTCCGTCTCGCCGAAGTGCCGCCGCGCGCCCGAACGCTGATGGAGCGCTACTGGCCCGGTCCCTTGACGGTCATCCTGCCGAGGTGCGAGCCTCCGGTCGACACCGGTGCGCCGTCGACGATCGGCTTGCGCGTGCCGGGTTCATCATTCGCGCTCGCTCTGCTGCGGCGGCTCGGCGCGCCGCTCCTCGCTCCGAGCGCGAATCCGAGCGGCGAGCCCCCTGCGACGACCGCCGAGGAAGCGAAGAGCTACTTCGACGGCAAGGTCGACGCGATCGTCGACGGTGGCGAGGTGACGATCAAGCAGTCGTCGACCATCGTCAAGATCGACGGTGACAGGTACGAGGTGGTGCGAAGTGGCATGATCACTCCCGAGATGATCCACCAGCTGCTGTCCGGACGCGTCATCCTGTTCGTCTGCACCGGCAATACCTGCCGCAGTCCGATGGCCGAAGTCCTCTTCCGCAAGCACCTGGCCCGGAAGATCGGCAAGCCCGCAGCGGACCTCGAGGACTATGGCTACCGCATTCTCAGTGCCGGGACCTACGCAGGTCTCGGGGGCGCGGCGAGCGAGCACGCCGTCGCCGTCATGGAGGAGCACGGCTGCGATCTGAAGCACCACATGTCCCGGCAAGTGACCGACGAGCTGCTCACGCAGGCCGATCGCATCTACACGATGACATCGTCGCAAGCACAGCTGCTCCGAGAGGCCGATCCAGAGCATGCCGGCGACTCAGGACGTATCCAGCTGCTCGCCAGCGAGAGCATCAGCGATCCGATCGGTGCGGACATCGACGGCTACCGACGCTGCGCCGAGGAGATCGAGGCTGCGCTGCTGCGCATCCTGGAGACGGTGAAGCCGTAAAGCCCGCAGCCCGAAAGCACCGCAGCCCATGGATCGGTCGTGATCAGGAGCTCGTGCC
>CAYMLL010000056.1:15186-30033 GCA_964390645.1 uncultured Planctomycetia bacterium
CCGCAGCCCGAAAGCACCGCAGCCCATGGATCGGTCGTGATCAGGAGCTCGTGCCGTCCCCCTCGTCGACGTCGCGAGCCGTCGAGAGCTCGATCCCGCCGTCGAGGTAGACCTTGTCGCGCCACTGGGAGAAGACGACCTCACGACGCTTCCTCGCAAGCTCACGCTCGGTGTAGGCGCGCGCGGTCTCGAAATCTCCCGGGTCGGGATAGACGCGATCGACGAACTCGACGATATAGGAGAAGCCGTTCTCGTCGTCGCGGGCCAACCCGACCTCGCCCGGCGCGGCCAGCGCGAAGACCCCCGTCCTGAGCGCCGCGGACGAGTCGTGCTCGACCTCCTTCTCATCGTCCTCCTTCGCCTCGTCCTCCTTCGCCTCGTCCGTCGTTGCCTCTTCCCCGTCCCGCGGCTTCGGCACCATGACACCGCCGTAGGACCTGGCGACGTAGAGCTGGCCCGAGTCCTCGATCTCGCCGAGCTCGGCCTGGAACTCCTCGCCGCTCTCGAGCGTGATGTCGAGGGTGCTCCCGACCTGAGCCCCGAACTCGGCGGAGCCCTCGTTGATCTGCCCCACACGATCGTCGATGGCCTCGGCGACGAGATCGTTCAGCTTCCGGTTGACGATCTTCTCGACGATCCGGTCTCGCATATCCTCGAGCGACGGGATGCCGGGTCCGCGGATCTCGACATCCGTGAAGAAGACGAAGAACTCGTTCGTTCGCAAATCCGGATCCGGGTCGTCGTCGATGGCGTCGACGAAGTTGCTCGCGAATCGTAGCGAACGCTGGTTGGCGTCGCTGAGCTCGGAGCTGCCTCCCTTCTCCGCGTCTTGAAACCAACGATCGATCTTCGAGCGCAGGGACCCGCTGTACAGTGGCCCGAAGGTGTCTTCCGCCTCTTCCCGAGTGGCGAAATCGGTCTCGCCGGCAGTGACCGAGCTCAGCTCCTCGGCAAGCTTCTCGAACTCAACGGCGGGAGGGGGAAGCGGCTCCTTCGAGCCGGCCTTCGGCGTGCTCGGATAGAGCTGCAGCCGCAGCTTCGACGAAAGATCCTTGAGGAGACTGTTCGACTCCGAACGAACGTAGCGACGCTGGACCTCCTCCTTCACGTCGTCGAAGGGCTTGTAGCGCTCCGCATCACGCGCCTCCTTCTGCTCGCTGGTGAGAAGAGCGAAGCCGGCGGCGTTCGGAAAGAGGCCGGGCGCGAGAAAATTTCGCCGGTCTTCGTCGTAAAACTCCTTCAGCTTCTCGTCGCTGGCGCCCTTCTCGACCTCCGCGAGGAAGGCCTCGCGGTTGCCACGAAGCCAGCGAAACTTCAGTCGCGCTCCCGTCCGAGACGCGCGGCGATTCTCGTTGTACTGTTGCCTGATGTCGGCGTCGCTGATCGTCCCCGCTAGCTTATTCCTGAGCTCGTCGGGGACCTCCACCTCAAGCCATCGCAGCTTACGACGCTGACGCTCGCTGCGAAACTCCTTGTAGACATCCTCGGGATCCAGCGCCACGGTCGAGGCGACGTACTGGCCGAGACGCTTGATGAGCAGTAAATCGCGCAGAGTCTTCTCGAAAACCTTGACGCGCAGACCCGTCTGCGAGCGCACCAGGTCGGCGTAGTTTTCGGGATCGAAGGTATCCTTCTCCTCGAGAAAACGCTCGTTCTTCTCGACCTCCGGCTGGAAGCGAAAAGCGTACTGGAAGTCGTTGGCGTTCCGCGGAACGAGGCCCTGGTTCTGAAGGCTCTCCGCCGCCGCCGCCGAGGCCGCGTAGCGCCGCCACAGCCGCTTGATCTCCGTATCGAGCTCCTCGTCCGAGACACGAATGCCCAGGTCGAGAGCGACACCACGGTAGATCAAGAGCTCTCGGACGTTGAACCCTCCGTCGACGGCCTGCAGAGTCACCGCGTCGTCCGTCAGCAGGACGGGGCGCCCGAACGCGATCACCTTCGGGTAGATCTCGAGCTGGACCTGGAACTCCTCGACGCCGATCGAGCGACCGAAACCGAGATACCGGCTTCCGCCGGTCCTCTGCATGACCTGCCGGATCACGTCTCCGAACGCGAAGGTGAAGCCAATCGCGCCGAGCAGGAGGACGAAGAGGACTTTCTCGTTCTGACGGACCCAGAGCATGAACCGGCTCCCGGCTCCGAGCTCTTTTCGCTGTTGTTTCGCCATGGTTCCCGAGCGCCGGCAAGCCGCGAGGCGTTGCTCCCTTCAAGGTCACAAAATTTCATGAGCCACGGAATAGTAACGCAAGACTTGCGGACTTCCAAGAGGGTGGGCACGAAGATGGAACGGGAAACGGATACCCGGTCGAGGACCCACCCGGGCTCTCCGGGTCAGAGCCGGTACGTGAACTGCAGTCGCACCGTGTGCAGCGCCTCCAGATCCGGGTAGATCTTGTCGAAGTCGCGGTCGTGGGAGTAGCTGATCTGCCAGGTCGTCCGGGGGCCCGGATTCCAGCGAAGGTACCCCGTGGCGCTCGAGGCAGTGAGGTTCTCGAGGAAGGCGTAGTTGCTCTGGTAGTCGTAGCCGCGAAAGACCAGGACCGCGCCGGCAGCCACGACACGGGAGAAGTCCTGCTCGACGAGGAGGTCGACCCCGAGGAAGTCCGGCTCGCCATCGCCGGTGATGTCGACCGCCTGGAAGTCCGGAATTCCGTTCGTGATGACCGAGTCGGCGTCAAATCGCAGGACCCGCCGGCGCTGATCCGTGTGCAGATAACGAACGGTCGCACGTCCGGTGAATCCCTTCCACGGAGCGTGGACCACGTCGACGCCGAGCCAAGCCTCCTGCCAGTCCGTGCTCCACTCGTCCCGAGCCTCGCGATCGCGCAGCCGGTGAACCGTACCTCCAGCGAGCACCCCCCAGCGCTCGAAGATGCCCTTGCGCGCCTCGAGGCTGACCTCGTCATAGGGCGCCAGGCCGCCGAACCAGAGGTACCGCGTACCCGACGGATCTCGACGCCGCGACCGCGTGAAGTCGAAGTCGAAGTCGTCGACCGCGTCACCGAGACGACCGCGGTATCCCAAGTCGAGCGAGAGCTGGCTTCGCTGCCACTCCAGGTGAAGGTCGGCCCGGATCGAGGAGGGGCTCTCGTCGATCTGGCGGTAGGTGAGCGCCACCTGGCCCAGACCGAAGCTCTGGCGAAGCTCGGCCTCGAGCGAGTTGTCGAGGAAGTACACGTCCGAGAGACGGAAGAGCGCGCCGTCCCACGGCCAGATCGTCAGCGACGCGCCACCGACGCCGACGTGCTGACTGCTCGCCCGACGAAAGAACCGCACCCGCGACCCGCCGAAGACCGACAGCTCGACCTCGCGACCGAGGAAGGAGACGCCGCGAAAACGGACCTTGGCGCCGTCGAAGCGAATCCACTCCGCCCCTCGCAGCTGCTGCCGGCCGGCGCGCACCTCCAGGTGACGATCGAAGAGCTCCGCCGTCGCGTTGAGCGATTGCAGACGCAGCTGGTCGTTGCCCGCGAGCGCGTCGAAGGTCCCGAGAGAGGCTTCCCCGGCGGGGCTGCCGTCGAGGTCCTTGAAGTAGCGCAGGGAGAGGTCCAGGTCGACCTTCTGCCACCACGACTCCTCTTCCGGCGAGAGGATCTCGTCCCACGACAGCGACAGGTACTGATCGAGGTCGTGGTCGTCCCAGTTCCGGTGCCGGCGGCGGAGCTGCTCCGCCCAGATCTGGTCGTCGGGGCTGACCGCGTCCGGAAAGGGAAAGGCGAAGTCGCCGAACTCGTGAAAGCGGCCACGATAGACCGCCGTGTAGTAGAGCGAGATCTTGCCACCGAGCGTCGGATCCTCGTGAAGCTCCGAGAGGAGATCGACGACGCCCGAGCCGAAGGGATCTCCCTGCGACTCATCATCGTCGTCGTCCTCGACGGACTCGAACTGCGACCAGTCGATGCCGTCGTCTACCGCCGTCCCCTCGTCCTGCGCGCGCACCGTCCCGACGAGAAGAGGCGGCAGAGCGAGCAGCGCGAGCCGCCAAGCCCACGAACCCGATGCGAACGCCATCATGTTCCGTGACACTGCTCGCAGGAGTCCTGGTAGGAGTGGCACGTGAGGCAAGCCCGTCCACGCAACAGAGCGGCTTGCTTGTGACCGGCGCGGAGGATGCCACCCGGCTCGATGAAGCCCATGAACATCGGCGTGTGGTCGGGCGGCGGCTGGCTGTGACAGTTCTCACAGAACTCGCTGCGGTGACATGTCGAGCACGACTCCCGCTCATGGACCGCCATCCGACCGTGCGAAGAGCGCATCCAGCGTGGCGTGTGTGAGAGTGGCCGGCGCAGATGGTGGCACGAGTCGCAGTCCTGCTCCAGATGACAGAGCTGGCACTTGTACGACTCGGACCGCGCCATCGCCCCGTGCTCTCGCGGCCACTGGCCGTCGTGGAAGCGCGGCTTGCGACCCTGGCGGTTCTCCAGATGACAGGTGATGCACTCGTCCGACGCCGTCTCACCCTCGTGGCACTCGAAGCAAAGCGCCATCGGCGGCAGCTTAACGGCCGTGAGCTGCTCCGATCCGGTGGTCCCGTAATGGCACGTCCGGCACTCGATCAGCTCGTGCGCCTCGTGCGAGAAGAGGATCTCGCCAATCAGGTACGGCGCGTGCTCCCGTGTGAAGCGCTTCGTCCTCCATGCCATCGATCGACTCTCGTCGACCGGAATCAGCGCGCAACCGACGATGAACGCGATCGAGAGAGCGACGAGAAGCGACGCGCAGATCAGGCGCGCACGCTCGCAATGCGTGACGGAAAGCCCCATGAAGCGACCCGGATCTCTGCCAGGGTTGACGGGAGATCAACGACCCGCGGGCAACTCCCCCAGCTTCGCGCACACACGACTGCGAACAGCACGATCCTCGGGGAAGCGCTCGAGAGCCTGCTTCCAGTATCGGCCTGCTCTCCGCGGCCGGTTCAGGGCAAGCTCGCAGTTTCCGAGCTGCTCGAGGATTTCTGGTTCCCAGAGTATCTGGCGGTCCCCCAGAAGCGACGCCCGGAAGACCGCGAGCGCCTCGCGAGTCCGTCCGTCATCGACGAGAAGTCGTGTGTGGAGATACCGGCACGTGGCACGAAGAGCGTGCCGGTTCCGGGAAGATGCCAGCTCACCGAAACGAAGGCGCGCCCGATCCCGCTCGCCGTTGCGATGAAGCTCGATCGCCGCGCGATAGTCCTCGACGACCCTCGTGGGCAGGAGACGACGAACGTGCTCCCGACCCGCCTCGAGCATGCCACGACGAAACGCTTCGGGCTCGACTCCCAGGAGCTCCGTGAGCTCCGGACCGAGCGCACGCCCCACCGACACTCGCGCAAGCAGCGCCCGGAACGCGGCCGGCCCGACCCGCTTCTCGAGCCGGCTGACAGCAAGAAAGGACTCTGCCGGAAGTGGAAGGTGTGCAAGTCCGCGCAGGAAGCTCGCAGGGTTCCCGCCCGCGACGACCGTCACCGCGACACGATCCTCGACTCGCGAGGGCCCTTCGTCCGACACGAGAAGCGCCAGGCCTTCACGAAACCACGGAGGAACTCCCGAGTAGCGCGAAGCGCTGCCGAGCCTCGAGGCCAGCAGACCGTGCGTGACCTCGTGAACGACCACGGCGTCGACTTTTCGCGGCACGGACAGGTAGCGGTTTGCGGGAATCGACACGACGACGCGGGTATCCTCGACGAGGGTCTCGCCGGCGTGAAAGACACCCGAACCTCCGGGCCCCTCTCGTGACGCGACCACCCTCCACTCGATCGGCAGACGCCCCGGCGAGAGCCCGACTCGCAAGCGGGCGTGCTCGAGCGCACGCGATCGCGACTCCTCGAGCTGCCGCAAGAGTGCGGCGACACGCGCGTCGTCGCGTGTCCGCGCGTCATCGACACACCACTCACCGGTATCCCCGCCGACGACGCGACAGACCGCGCAGGCGAGGACGCAAGGACCGACGATCGCGGATCGGGCTGAGCTCATGGGATCCGCTCGGTGAGCCTCCTTTGTCTCGACCCTCCGCCGCGAAAGCGGATCTCGTGAGCAAACCGGAAAGAGCGCGCCGGGGTCAGACGAGCCCGCAGAGCTCGACGCGGACCTGCTGCCCCAAACCGAAGCTCCTCGCGTCCTGTCGCTTCTCGCCAGGACGCCCGGCGCCGCCGCCATTCTCGGTGCGAACCGAACGCCGGCCTCCGCGGCGGCCCTTGCCGCCCTTGCCGCCCTTGCCACCCTTGCCGCCCTTGCCACCCTTGCCGCCCTTGCCGCCCTTGCCGCCCTTGCCGCCCCGCCTGCCCCGACCGCCCTCGCGGGTACGTTTCTCCCGCAGAACTTGATCGACCGGGTCGTACTCGAAGAACGCGTCGAGCGTCCCGACGTGAACGATGCCCTCGATCAACGTCTCCTCGACCCTGACGACGAAGCCGAAGGGGTGCAGCGAGACGATCGAGCCACCCATCTCCTCACCGAGACGCGGCCTGAGGTAGCGGATGAGGCCAAGCTGGCTCATCACGCGTTCCGCGCCCTCGGCCCGACGCTCGATCCGCGATGCGGAAGGAGCGATCTCCTCGACGCGCTTCTGCCACACGCGGACGCGCGTCTTCGTCAGCGCCCGGCTTCGACTCCGCGCCGCGAGATGCTCGTCGAGAATCTGATGGACGACGAGATCCGGATAGCGCCGGATGGGCGAGGTAAAATGGCAATAAGCCTCGGTCGCGAGCGCGAAGTGGAGCACGGCCATCGCGACGTACTCGGCGTGTGGCATCGTCCGCAGAAGCGCGAGCTGGATCACCGACGACACCGGACTGTCGACGATCTCGTCGACGAGCTTCTGGAAGTCCCCGGCCTCCGTACCGCCTCGCAGCTCGAAGCCCACGGCGCCGAGAAGATCGCGAAAACTCTCCAGCCGGTCCTCGTCGGGCGGCAGGTGCGAGCGGCCGATCAGCGGCAGTGCGTTGTCGACAAGGTAGTGCGCAACAGCCTCGTTCGCCGCGAGCATGAACTCCTCGATCAGCTCGTGAGAAGCGTCGCGCTCGTCGCGCCCGATGCCCTCGACGTCGCCCGACTCTCCCACCTCGACCCGCAACTTCGGCAAGTCGAGGAAGAGCGCGCCGCGCCCGCGCCGCTTCTCCGTGAGCCGATCGCGCAGCCTCGCCAGCACGCTCAGACCGCCCTCGTAGTCACCGTGGTCCTCCGGCAGCCGCTCGGGCGACGGACTCTTGCCATCGAGCTTGTGGAGAATCGCCTGCACCTCGGCGTAGCTGAAACGCCGACGGCTGTGGATCACGCTCTTGACGATCTCGACGTCGCGCACCTCCGCCCCATCGGCAGCGAACGTCATCAGAACACTCTTTGTCAGTCGGTCCTCGCCCGGCCGCAAGCTGCAGAGATCGTTCGACAGCCGCTCCGGAAGCATCGGCAAGACCTGGCCTGGAAGGTAGACCGAGGTGCTGCGCTCCGCGGCGACGTCGTCGAGTCGGGCGCCCGGCGTCACGTAATGTGAGACGTCCGCGATGTGAACACCAAGACGGATCTCTCCACCGTCGAGCTTCTCGATCGAGATCGCGTCGTCGAAGTCACGCGCATCCTCCGGATCGATCGTGAAGATCAGGAGGTCACGAAGATCCCGGCGGTCGGGCCAGTCCTCGCCGTCGACGATCGACGGAAACGCTTCGGCCTCACGCAGTGTGGCCGCGTCGTGCTCCCCGGAGAGCTCGAACTCGGCCATCACCGTCGCGAGATCGGACTCGTAGCTGTCGCCGTCGCCGAGTTCGGCGATCACCTTGCCCTCGGGAAAGGAGCCGCCGGTCGACTCCTCCAGACGCACGATGACCGTCTCGCCATCACGGACGGAGCGACTCGAGCTCGACAGAGGGACGAAGATGTCGCACGGCGCACGCGGGTCGTCCGGCTTGAGGAACGCGCCCCCCTTCGCACGACGGTAGACGCCCCGGACCGGACGCGACGAGCGCTTCAGCACGTCGACGACGCGAGCCTCCCGCAGCCGGTCGCCGCGCGCCTCGGAGGTGATCCGTACGAGAACCCGGTCTCCCGAAAACGCGTCTCTCATCTTCGCAGGCGACACGTAGAGGTCGCCGTCGAGATCGCCCCGTGGTCGAACGTAACCCGCGCCCTTGCGATCGCTCTGGAGCGTGCCGATCCGGTACTTCGAGCGCACCACCAGGTCCCAGCCGCGCTTCTTCGCCCCCATCGGCGCGTAGATGACGAGCCCCTCGTCCTGAAGTCCGTGGACGAGGTCCGCAAAGCCGTCGAAGCTGCCGCTGTCGACATGCATCTGCGCGGCGAGATGGCGGGTTGACAGCCCTCTGCCACGCTGGAGAAAATGCAGGATCTCCTCACGATCCGGCACCTCCCCGCCAACGCGAACCCGTGAGTCGCGCGTTCTCTTCACGCTAGCAGCCCGTTGACACAGTCAACTCGGCGCGAAAGCGGCCGTTTCGCTCGAGCTCTTCCCTGCAAGAACTCGACAATGCACCACATTGTCTGCGTTCTGGCGTTTCGATGCCGGACGGAATGACTCGGTCTCGCACCCGAAGCACGTCTTCAACCGGCTGCTGGCCTCGCAGCCATGCCTGCTCGAGTCCCCTCAGCCGATGTTCTTGATGATCGACACAAGCGGCAAGAAGAGCGAAATGACGATGAAGCCGACCATGAGCCCCATACCGACGATCAGCAGCGGCTCCAGCAGGCTCGACATACCTTC
The DNA here is from genome assembly GCA_964390645.1 of uncultured Planctomycetia bacterium. Taxonomy (GTDB): domain Bacteria; phylum Planctomycetota; class UBA8108; order UBA8108; family UBA8108; genus CAYMLL01. Next base: position 23,875 of record CAYMLL010000056.1, read on the forward strand.
GACCGCGACGTCGACGTCGGTGTCGTAGTTATCGGCGATCTTCATCAGCATCTTGTCCAACTCGCCGGTCTCCTCACCAACGTCAACCATGTTGACGAGCAGATCGTCGAAGATACCCGACTGACGCAAAGGATCGGCGATCGTGTCACCCTCGCGGATGCTGCCGTGAACATCCTCGATCGCGGACGCGATGACGACGTTGCCCGCAGCGTCCTTGACGATCCGCAGCGCCTCGAGAATCGGCACACCGGACGAGATCAGCGTACCGAGGGTTCGACAAAAGCGTGCCACCGCGGACTTCTTCAGGATGTTCCCGAAGACCGGCAGCTTCAGCTTCGTTCCGTCGAAGAACCTCTCGCCCCTCTCCGTGCGGCCGATGCCCTTGATGGCCAACCACAGCAGACCCGGTATGCCGGGCACCAGATACCAGTAGGCCTTCAGCGCGTTGCTCGTCGTCAGCAGGATCTGTGTCGGCAGCGGCAGATCCTGTCCGATGTCCTGGAACATCTTCTGGAACGCCGGAACGACGAAGACCATGATCACGATGAGGATCACCACCGCGACGGAGATGACCGCCGCCGGATAGATCATCGCCCCCTTGACCTTCTTTCGCAGCGCCTGAGACTTCTCCATGAAGGTGGCGAGGCGGCGCAAGATGACGTCGAGGACACCTCCGGCCTCGCCGGCCTTGACCATCGAGATGTACAGCTTGTCGAAGGTCCTGGGGAACTTGGCAAGCGCCTCGGAGAAGGTGCATCCCTGCTCCACCTCCTCGGCGACCTGGAAGAGCTGGTCCTTGAACTTCCCCGGCATTTGCTGCTGTTCGAGGATCCTGAGGCTGCGAACGATCGGCAGGCCTGCGTCCTGCAGCGTCGACAGCTGTGTCGTGAAGGTCGTCACCTGAGCCGCCTTGACAGCGCTGAAGAGGACGAACTTCTTCTTCGGACCCGGCGCTCCACCGGCCGCGACAGGCGCCGGGGTGGAATCCTTCTTCTGAGCGACCCTGGTGGGCTTCAAGCCCTGCCGACGGATCTGCTGGATCGCCTCGTCCTTCGACGTTGCGGTGACGTCGTTACGGACTTTCCGACCGTTGCTGTCGACCGCTTCAAAAGCGAAGACGGGCATACAACGCTCCTTCTACTTCCCTGCTTGCTTCGAGAGTCCTACGCACGGAAGGACGAGCCTCCCGCTGACGACCTTGCCCGTGGCGATTTCCGCACCGGCTGATCGCCCCGAAATCCCGGGCCTCGGACGAGCGGCCCGCAGATACTTGTCCCAAGACTCTACTGAGCGTGATGATACACGAGATGCGCCGAGTTCCCAATGCGAATCCCCGTCGGAGCGGCCCGTCGGGGCGCCGCGACAACCGGCACAGGACGCTCGATCACGCGGTCGAAATCGTCTCCTTGACGACTTCCTCAATCGTGGAAATCCCGTCGTAAATGTGCAAGAGCCCGCTGTCACGAAGAGTTCGCATCCCGTCCTCGCGCGCGCTGTTTCTCAGGTCGGCGGTGCTTCCCGAGTGCATGATCAGGTCGCGCAGACGATCGTTGCAGATCATCATCTCGAAGGTCGCGACCCGGCCCTTGTACCCGGTCCCGTTGCAGGCCTTGCAGCCCTTGCCGTAATAGAATTGCCGGCCTTCCGTCTCCGATCGAGTCAGCTCGAGCTCGTACAGCTCCTGCTCGGCGGGATCGTAAGGGGCTTTGCATTGCACACAGATGCGGCGACAAAGACGCTGCGCTATGATCCCCTCGAGAGTCGCGGCGATGAGGAAGGGCTCGAGCCCGAGGTCGAGGATTCGTGTCACGGCCGACGGCGCGTCGTTGGTGTGCAGCGTGCTGTACACGATATGACCCGTCAGCGACGACTCGACCGCGATCTGCGCCGTCTCGAGGTCACGAATCTCGCCGACCAGAATCTTGTCCGGATCCTGTCGCAGAATACTGCGCAAGCAATCCGCGAAGGTCAGCCCGATCTCCTCGTTGACCTGCACCTGGACGATGCCCTCCAGGTCGTACTCCACCGGATCCTCCGTCGTGATGATCTTGACGTCGACCGAGTTGGCCTCCATGAGGACGGAGTAGAGGGTTGTCGTCTTGCCCGAGCCCGTCGGACCGGTGACGAGAATGATCCCGTTCGGCTTGTCGACCAGTCGCCGGAACGCCCCGAGCTCGTCCGGACGGAAGCCGAGCTTCTCGAGATCAAGCGCCAGGTTCGTGCGGTCGAGGATACGCATGACGACGCTCTCGCCGTACATTGTCGGCAAGGTCGAGACGCGAAGATCGATCGGATTGCCGCCGACATTCAGCTCGATACGACCGTCCTGCGGCAGCCGTGTCTCGGCGATATCGAGGTTCGCCATGACCTTGACACGCGAGATCACCGAGCGAGCGAGGTGGATCGGCGGGGGCATCATCTCGTATAGCACGCCGTCGACACGGTACCGCACCTTGAACTCGTGCTCGAAGGGTTCGAGGTGGACATCTGCGGCGCGATCGCGAATCGCCTGCAACAGGATCATGTTGAGCAGCTTGACGACAGGACCGGCGTTCGCGTCAGCCTCGAGCTTCGCGAGGTCGACGCCACCGGGCCCATCGGCATCGTCGCCGCCCGATCCGAACTGGTCGAGCAGATCTCCCATGTTGTTCGGAGCATCACCGTAGTAGTTCTGGATCGCGGCCTTGATGCCCGCCTCGGTGCCGACCATCGCCTTGAAGTTCTGGATGTGCGGCAAGCTGAAGCGAAGGTCGTCAAGGACGCTGAGGTTGTCCGGCTTGCCGATGGCGACGGTCAACGTCGAACCGTCGAAGTGGACCGGCATGACCTGGAACGTCTCTGCGGTGGTGGCGTCGATGATCTCCAGAACCTCGGGCGGCACCTCGACCTTCTCGAGCTCGACGAAATCCATGCCGGCCTGCTGGGCGAGACCACGCGTCAGGTCATCTTCGGTGACGAGCCCGTTGCCGATCAGTATCTGACCGATCGCGCCGCCCTTGTCCTTCTGGGTGAGGAGCGCTTGCTGGACGTCGAACTCGGTGACGAGCCCCATCTCCTTGAAAATCTGTCCGAGAGGTTTCGTGGTCAAGGTGCTGTCTCTCCGGAGCTATCCTGTCTTTCGTTCCATTGAAGGCGGTGGTCCGCGACGACATCGCGGCCCCGTCGGCTGGTTCCCGCTGCTAACCGTCGTCACGGTGCGTGATGCGAAGCACCTCGGAGAGGGTCGTCATCCCTCCGAGCGTCTTGCGCACCGCATCCTCCTGCAGCGTCGTCATGCCTTCGCTGCGTGCCTTGGCGCGGATCTCCATCGTCGGTTTGCACTTGAATGCCATCTCGCGAAGGTCCGGCGTCATCTCCATGAGCTCGTAGGCGCCGAGGCGGCCCTTGTAGCCGACTCCAGTGCACCGCGCGCAGCCGACGGCGTCGTAGAGCACGGCGTCTCCCATCCGCTGCCTCGTGAGCCCGACAGCGCGCAGCTCCGAATCGTGAACTTCCGCCGGCGCCTTGCACTCGTGGCAGATTCGACGAACGAGTCGCTGCGCGAGGATCGCCATGATCGCCGACGCGACGAGGAACGGCTTGACGCCCATATCGATCAAGCGCGTGAGTGCTGACGGAGCGTCGTTCGTGTGAAGCGTCGAAAAAACGAGGTGACCGGTGAGCGCGGCCTGGATCGCGATGTCGGCGGTCTCCTGGTCACGGATCTCACCGACGAGAATGATGTTCGGTGCCTGACGCATCATGGAGCGCAGGATGCGCTGAAAGGTCAGTCCGATCTCGTGGCGCACCTCGGACTGGTTGATGCCGGCCAGGGTATACTCGATCGGGTTCTCTGCGGTGATGATCTTCACATCCGGCTGATTGAGGTTCTTCAGCGCCGCGTAGAGCGTCGTCGTCTTGCCCGATCCGGTCGGCCCGGTGACGAGAAAGATGCCGTTCGGCCGCTTGATGATCTTGTTGAAACGACCGAGATCGCTCTCGTGAAAGCCGAGTTCCTCGAGATCGACGAGGCCCTTCTCCTTGTCGAGAATACGCATGACGATACTCTCGCCGTGGCGCGCAGGAAGCGCAGACACACGCAGATCGATCTCTCGACCGTGGAGCTTGATCTTGATGCGGCCGTCCTGCGTGCGCCGTTTCTCGGCGACGTCCATCCTCGACATGATCTTGATACGGGAGAGGATCGGCCCCTGTAGCTTCTTCGGCGGGTTCTCCTTCTCGACGCAGATGCCGTCAATACGATAGCGAATGCGAACCCGCTGCTCGAACGGCTCGACGTGAATATCGCTGGCCCGCTCCTTGAGCGCATTCGAGATCAGCTGCGTGACGTACTTGATCACCGGCGCGTCGTTCGCGTCGGCGTCCTCTCCGGAGTAGTCATCCACACGCGACTCGACACCGGCCTCGGCGCCATCGACGAGGTCGCTGATGTCGCCGGTGAGACGGTAGTAGTGGTCGAGCGCCTCGTTGATGTCCTCCGGCGTCGAGATCGCCCCTTTGACCTCACGGTTGAGCATGAAGCGAAGGTTGTCGAGAACGGCGAAATCGAAGGCCTCCATGGCGACGATCAGCGTGCCGTTCTTCTTCACGACCGGCACTATGCTGTTGTCGACGGCGACGTCCTTCGGCACCAGCGCGATGATCTCCTTCTTGATGTCGGCCTTGCCGAGATTCGCGAAGGGCACACCCCAGTGCTTGGCGAGCGCACGGCTTACGTTCTCCTGCGACGCGTGGCCGAGCTTGACGAAGGCCTCACCGATGCGACAGTCCTCGTTCTTCGAGAACGCGAGGGCCTTGTCGATCTGGACATCGTCGACGACTCCCATCGCCTTGAGAATCTGTCCGGTGGACTTGCTGTTCAAGAGTAGCTCCTGCTGTCCAGTCCGCGCGGCCGACGACACGCGTGCGAGGGCGTCGAACGGATTCCGCAATCAGAGCCCGACGCCGTCGGGATGCACGGATCGTCAGGGTTGGTGGTCATCCTGTGAATCGCGTCCGAACGGGCCTCCACCCCGAGAACCCGCTGCGGGGTGGCTCGCGGTCGGACGCGGCACGGCGAGGTACCGATTTCTCCTGAGGGCGGGAACCCATTCTTACGTCCCTTTGACAGGTCTCCGGGCTCGAGCCTCCGCGTCTCCAGCGGACGAAAGCTCCGACCGACACGACCAAGGGATGGATCCCACCAGAACACGAACAAAGCCAAGAAACCCGGAGATGGCACGGAGGAAGAGCCCCTCACGGCGCCAACCGTTCCGCCACGCCAAACCCCCAGCCAGCGAGATCAACCAGGAAGATCAGCAACGAATACCGGCATACAGCGGAAACACTGGCACACACCGATCAGGGCGGCGAGACCTCTGGGCCAGAAGGGCCATGGTACCAGCCCTGGCACAGCCCGGCAAGCCCGCAGAACGCGCTGCCGTCGCCTGGAGCGGTGTGACGGCCCGCCGGAAAGGGGAGCCAGGGGGGAGGCGCCTCGGAGCGTCCCGACCCGAGTTCAGAAGGTCTCAACCTGGTGGAAAGGCCACCAACGAACGATCACCTTTCCCTTGAACTTGGAGGACGAGATGGCGCCGAAGCGGCGGCTGTCGTGACTGTCGTCGCGGTTGTCGCCCAGAACGTAGTACGACTCGGGCCCGAGCGTCAGATCCTCCTCGGTGCCGTGGGGGTGAACGGGCGAATCGTCGACGTACTCTTCCGCGATCACTCTGCCGTCGATGTAGACCTTGCCGCCGTCGATGCGGAGGTGCTCGCCGGGGAGGCCGACGACACGCTTGATCAGGTCCTTTGTCGGGTCCTCCTGCGAGGAGAAGATGACCACGTCGCCACGCTCGACCTCGTACAGAACCTTGAGCACAACGACGCGCTCGCCATTCTCGAAGGTCGGGACCATGCTGCGTCCCTTGATCTCGTAGGCTTCCGCAACGTAGGTCTTGAGAGTCAGCGCGAGGACGAGCGCCAGGAGGACCAGCACCAGCGCCTCGAGCAAGCTGTTGCGAGCGGGTGTCTCGGTCAGCCCCTTCCGAGACGCTGCTTCTCCCGGGACATCGCCTCCCGGGACATCGCCTCCCGGGACATCGCCTCCCGGAACATCGCCTCCCGGAACATCGCCTCCCGGGACATCGCCTCCCGGGACATCGCCTCCCGGAACATCGCCTC
>CAYMLL010000057.1:0-16327 GCA_964390645.1 uncultured Planctomycetia bacterium
GCGCTCTCGTTCTCTTCACACTGCGCGGCGTGTCGACTGCTGCCGATGACGGGCCGGGCTGGCGCGGACGTTCCGGCGGCGGCGCGGCGGGGCCGGGCGGCGAGCCCGTGACGTCGTGGAGCGACGGCGAGAATATCGTCTGGAAGGCGCGAGTGCCGGGGCGGGGACACTCGACCCCGATCGTCGTCGGCGCTCTGGTCGTTCTGACGACGGCCGATGAGAAGGCGAAGAGCCAGTCGGTGATGGCGTTCGACCGTCGCACGGGAAAGGTCGTGTGGAGCACTGTGGTTCACCGCGGCGGTCTCGCCGCCGAGTCCCACAAGAAGAACAGCGATGCGACGCCGACCGTCACATCTGATGGAGCGACCTTCTTCGCGAGCTTCTGCCATCGCGACTCGGTGCGCATCACGGCCATCGATTCTCGCGGCCGCAAGCGGTGGAGCCGGGACGCGGGGGCCTTCACCCCGCGGCTCTACCGCTTCGGCTACGCGCCCTCGCCGGTCCTCTGGGGCGACGGGGTCATCGTCTCGTCCGACTTCGAGAAGGGCTTCCTCGCCGCCTTCCGCAAGTCGGACGGCGGCGAGATCTGGCGCACGCCGCGCACCAGCGCGCACGTCAGCTACTCCTCGCCGATCGTCGGGCGTGTCGCCGGCCGCGACCAGCTCCTTCTCAGCGGCCGCGAGATGGTCGCGAGCTACGACCCCCGCGACGGCAAGCTGCTCTGGTCGACCCCGGGAACGACGAAGGCCACCTGCGGCACGATGATCTGGGAGGGCGACGTCGTCTTCGCCAGCGGCGGCTACCCGAAGCGGGAGACCGTCGCCCTGCGCGCCGACGGCTCGAAGGAGGTCGTCTGGCGCAACAAGCACAAGTGCTACGAGCAGTCGATGCTGGTGCACGACGGGCACCTCTACGCGGTCAACGACAACGGCATCGCTCTGTGCTGGCGCGCCGCGGACGGCAAGGAGATGTGGTCCCGGCGCCTGGCCGGGCCGATCAGCGCATCGCCGACGCTCGCGGGGGGCCACGTCTACGCGACGAACGAGAGGGGCACGACCTTCGTCTTCAAGGCCGACCCCGAGCGCTACGTCGCCGTGGCGACGAATCAGCTCGGTGACGAGGCCTTCGCGTCGCCGACGATCTGCGGCGACCGGATCTTCCTGCGCCACGCTTCCCGCAAGGGTCGCGAGCGCCGCGAGACGCTGTACTGCGTCGGCAAGAAGTAGCGTGACACCGCGCCGGCATCGGCTCCCTGGCCCGTCTCGCAGCCGGTTTCACGGCTGTCGCGGGTGATCTTGTCGCCACCGCGACCGCTGCCGCCACGGAGCGGTTTGACTCGCGCCTTCGTCCGGTTCCCGACCTGGCGGCTCACCCTCGTGTCGCGACGAGCGCGCGTTGTCTCGCTTGCTTCTTGACGGCCTGGTGGCGAGGATGGGGGAAGGTCGAGCCGGGTCGGGGCCCGGACGAGCGGTCCGCGGCCGTCAACGTGTCGAGGTGTCGTGTATGCCGGTTTCTCGAGTCTTCTCCTCGATGGCGACTCTCGTGGTCTGCGGGACCCTGTGCGGGCCGGATGCTCTCGGCGACGTGCTGCAGTGGGACTTCGCCGGGAACCTCGAGTCCTCGACCGGTCATCCCGCGCTCGTGGCCGACGCCGCGGCACCGGCGAGCTCGCCCGGGGTGTCCTTCGTTCCGACGCTCGTCGCGGGAGAGGCGAGGGTCGTCGCGCGGCTCTCCCGCGGCACGTACCTTCACATGCTCCACGGGCTCGGGGTCCCCGGATCGACGGTCGACAAGTTCAGCCTCATCATCGATGCGCGCTTCTTCGATCGGTCTCCGTCGCGCGGCTGGGCGGCGATCCTGCAGACGCACCCCGACAACGCCGATGACGCCGACTGGGTCGTCGACGGAGACGGGGGGCTCGGCATCGGGGCCGCCTCCGGGGGGGCCGTGTCGGAGGCCGGGTGGCACCGCGTAGCGCTGGTCGTCGATCTGACCTCCGGTGACGTCGTCGCCTACCTCGACGGCGTCGAGGTGGCGCGTCTCGGCGGACAGCCGGCCGGGAGCCGCTTTGCTCTCGACGCCGCGTCCGCCCTTCTCTTCGCCGACGACGATGCCGAGAATGCCGCCGCGCTCGTCTCCTGCGTTCAGCTGCGCGAGGAGATCCTCTCGCCGCTGGCGATCGCGACTCTCGGGGGCGTGGACGCCGACGGCATCCCGCGCGACATCGAGATGTCCGCGGCGATCGACACCTGGAGATTCGACGCGGACCACGTCGACGGCGTCGTCGTCGAGGACCTCTCCGGCGACCTCGACGGCGAGATCGAGGGTCCCTTCCGGCTCGAGGACCAGCCCCCGGCGATCGTCCTCGACGGCGGCACCGGCCACGTCGTCGTCCCCGCTGCGCGGGTCCGTGATCTGCCCGTCCGGGACATCTCCGTCGAGTCGTGGGTGCGCCTCGAGTCCGGCACGCGCTGGGGAGGTATCGCCGGCTTCGTGCAGGACAACGGCGCCTTCGAGCGCGGCTGGGTGCTCGGCTACGACGAGTCGAGCTTCAACTTCGCGCTGTCCGCCACCGGCACCCTCGACTACCTCACGGCGGCTTCCGGCTTCGAGCTCGGACGCTGGCATCACGTTGTCGGGACCTACGACGGCAGGAACCTGAGGGTCTACGTCGACGGTGTCCTCGAGGCGGAGTCCCGATCCCAGTCGGGTGACATCGACTACGCCACCTCGACCCTGGTGATCGGCTCGTACACCGACGACAACGAGTTCTACGCCCTCGACGGCAAGATCCACGAGGTCCTGCTCCACGACGAGGCGCTGTCCCCGGCGGCGGTCGCGGCGAGCTACGAGTCGAAGCGCGGTCTCTTCGATCCCGGCGCGGACCCTCCTGCCGGCGAGGGTGGGCTCGTCGGCCGCTGGATCTTCGACGCGGAGCATGTCAGCGGACGCAGCGTCGAGGACGTCGCCGGCGATCACCACGGGACCATCGTCGGTCCGGTCGCCCTCGCCGCGAACCCGGCGGCGCTGGCCTTCGACGGCTCGACGAGCAAGGTCGATCTCGACGGCGGCATCGCGTCGCTGCCCGCCCGCCACCTGACGGCCGAGGCGTGGGTGGCGCTCGACTCGGGCACCCGCTGGGGCGGCATCCTCGGCTACTTCCACGACACGGGCGCCTTCGAGAGAGGCTGGGTGCTCGGCTACGACGACTCGACGTTCACCATGGCCGTCGCGACCGGCGGTGACCTGACCTACCTCGCGGCGGACACGGAGCACGAGGCCGGCAGGTGGTTCCACGTCGTCGGCACCTACGACGGCAGGGTCACCAGGATCTACGTCAACGGACGCCTCGAGGGCTCGACCACGTCGCGCTCCGGAGACATCGACTACGTGCCCGCTGCATTCGTCATCGGCGCTTACGAGGACGAGGACGAGTTCTTCCCCGTCGACGGGCGCATTCACGAGGTCCGGCTCCACGACCGTGCGCTCGGCGCCGCCGAGGTGCGGTCGAGCTACGAGTCGAAGCGCGGGCTCTTTCCCGAGCCCGCCGGTCCGCTCGTCGGTCCGACGGTGACCTTCCGGTCGCGGACCGAGGCCGTCATCTCGTGGCAGACGGGCGGCCCGACGCCGTCGATCGTCGACTTCGGCCCGTCTCAGGCTCTCGGCACGCGGGTCGTCGATGAGACCCCGAGGCTGGCACACGCGGTCGTGCTCGGGGACCTCGAGCGCGACACACCGTACTTCTACTCCGTCTCGCAGGACTTCGGCGCCGGGGAGATCGTCAGCCCGGTCCACGAGTTCTCGACCGAGTACAACTTCAGCGTCAAGGACGCTGCGGAGGTCCCCTCGCCCTTCGAGCCCGCGGACGGGGATGCGAACTACGCCGCCGCCGCGGAGCGCATCCTCGAGATCACGGGCATCTCGCGGGGATACTGCCTCGACTACGACTGCGGTCAGGGACGGCTTGCCCTGGAGCTTGCGCGGCGCTCCGACCTGCACATCGTCGGCGTGTCGCCGGACGCTTCCGGGGTGCGCGACGGTCGGGCGGCGCTCCGGGAGGCGGGGCTCTACGGCTCGCGGGTGACGCTCCACGAGCGCGCGCTGGCGCGTCTTCCGTACGCGGCGAAGACCTTCAACCTCGTGGTCTCGGACCGCGTGGTCGAGCGCGGCGAGCTGCGGGGAACCGCGCAGGAGGCTTTGAGGGTCCTGCGACCGTCGGGCGGCGTCGCGCTCCTCGGGCAGCCCTCGGGCGTCGTCGCGCCGGTCGCCGCGGACGAGCTCCTGGACTGGTTCGGCGCCGCCGGCGTCGCGGCGGAGCCCGTCGGTGCGCCCGGCGTCTGGTCTCGATTCGAGGTGGGACCGCTGCAGGGCGAGGGCGAGTGGTCGCACATGTACGGCGACCCCGGTCAGAGCGCGTCCAGCAACGATCGGCTCGTGCGCGGCGACAACCTGAAGATGCAGTGGTACGGGCGCCCCGGACCGCGCGGAATGATCGACCGCCAGCCGCGGCAGCCGACGCCGCTCTACCAGGGCGGCCGCCTGTACATCCAGGGGGACGACCGTCTCTTCGCTCTCGACGCCTACAACGGTGCCGTGCTCTGGTCGCTCGAGGTGCCCGGGCTGCGGCGCGTCAACATCCCGCGAGACTGCGGCAACATGTGTGCCGCCGACGGCTCGCTCTTCGTCGCCGTGAGGAACGCGTGCTGGCGAATCGACGGCCGGGAGGGCGTCGTCGAGTCGATCCATCCCGTCGGCGCCGACCTCACCGACACGGATCACGAGTGGGGCTACGTCGCGGCGGTCGGGGACGGTCTGCTCGGGTCCCGGGTGCGCTCGGGCTCGAAGTACACCTCGTTCGACGGACCCGCGAAGTGGTACGACGCCACGTCGGGGGGCTTCGGCACGTCGCAGGTCTGCAGCGACAGCCTCTTCTGCGTCGACCGGGAGTCCGGGGACACCCGCTGGGAGCACGACGGGGGCCTGATCCTCAACTCCTCGATCTGCGCCGGCGGCGGCCGCGTCTACTTCGTCGAGACCCGCGATGCCGCCGTCGTCGACTCCGGGTCCGGACGCATCGGCTCCAGCCTGCTGTGGTGCGACCAGCACCTCGTCGCGATCGACGTGGCCAGCGGCGAGAGGGTCTGGGACGTGCCGGTGTCCTTCCGGAGCGCGCCGGTCCCGCTGGCGTTCTACATGAGCTACAGCGAGGAGCGTCTGGTCGCGGTCGTCTCCACGAACCGCTACGACCTCGTCTCCTTCTCCGCCACCGACGGCTCCGAGCTCTGGTCGGCGTCCCATTCGTGGAACCGCAGTCACCACGGCGGGCACATGTACCACCCCGTGATCCTCCGCGACATGGTGATCGTCGAGCCGCGGGCGTACGACATCTTCGACGGCAGCGTGGTGATGAGAGGGCTGCCGTCGAGAGGCGGCTGCAGCACCATGTCGGCCGCGTCCGACACGGTGATCTACGTCGACTGGGACTACCACAACGGCGGCTTCGGGTTCTGGGACCTGGAGACCGACGTGCGGACGGAGTTCGCGGGCTCGCGATCGAGCTGCTGGATCTCGGTGATCTCGGGCGGTGGCATGGTGCTGAGCCCGACGGCGAGCTCGGGCTGCGTCTGCCGATATCCGCTGCAGACCTCGATCGGGTACGGATCCTGGGGGGACGGCCGATGACCGACGGAGCGAGCACGATGGGCCGTCGACACGCTGTCGTCATCGCGAGCCGGGGCGGCTCGGCGGGGGGGGCCGTCTTCCTGAGCGGGCTTCTCGCTCTCACGGTCGCCGGCGCGGGGCTCCTCGCGGAGGACTGGCCGACTCACCGCCGGGACGCTCAGCGCAGCGGCTGGAGCGAGGAGACGCTGGAGCTGCCGCTGACCGCCGCGTGGGTGTACCGCTCGGCGAACCCTCCGTCACCCGCCTGGACCGGACCACCGAAGCGCAACTACTACACGACGGACCGCACGCCGCTGCGGTCGCGCCTGGCGTTCGATCGGGCCTTGCACGTGGCGGTCGTCGGCAACGGGCTCTACTTCGGCTCCTCGGTGGACGACTCCGTCTACCGCCTCGACACGCGGGACGGCGGCGTCGACTGGTCCTTCACGGCCGACGGTCCCGTTCGCATGGCTCCCTCGGTCCACGCCGGCAAGGTCTACTTCGGCGCCGAGGATGGCTGCGCCTACGCGATCCGCGAGACCAACGGCTCCCTGGTCTGGAAGTACACGGCCGCCGCGGACCGCAACTACCTGATGCCGAGCGACGGCCGCTTCGTGTCACCTTGGCCCGTGCGCAGCGGCGTGGTGGTGGAGGGCGGCACCGCGTACTTCAGCGCCGGGATCTTTCCCTCGATGGGCGTGTACGTCTGCGCGATCGACGCGTTGACCGGCTCGGACCGCGGCGCCGGACGCTGGCGTCGACGCCGCATCAACGACATCTCGCTGCAGGGTTACGCGCTCGCCTCGGGGACGAAGGTCTACTTCCCCGCCGGGCGAAGCTCGCCCTACGCGTTCCAGCGGTCGAGCGGCTCGCTGGTCGGCCAGTTTCGCAGCGGCAGCTCGACCGGGACCTTCGCGTTGATCGCCGGCGATCGCCTGGTGAACGGGCCGAGCTCTCGAAGCGGGGCCCTTCTCGAGGAGTTCGACGCGGACCGACCTTCCGCCGATAGCCTCGCGGTCCACGACGGCGGCAACTCGATGGTGGTGACCGCCGGGAGGTCGTTCGTGCTCGGCGACGACTCGTTGATCGCGATCTCGCGCGCCACGAGGCGGGTTCTCTGGCGGCGGGACGTGGCCTACCCCTTCGAGCTGGTGCTCGCCGGCGACACGCTCTTCGCGGGCGGTGACGACGCGATCGCCGCCTTCGACGCGCAGAGCGGCGTCGACCTGTGGAGCGCGCCGGTCGACGGACGGGCGTTCGGAATCGCGGTCGCCGGCGGGATGGTCTTCGTCAGCACCGACCGCGGCGCCATCCACGCCTTCGCGCAGAGCGGCCCCGCGGGAGACGTCTTCGTCCGTGGCGATGCCAACGGTGACGAGCGCATCGATGTCTCGGACGCGGTGACGATCGTCCGCGATCTCTTCCTCGGCGCCTCGCTGCTGGAATGTGCCGATCACGGCGACGTCGACGACAACGGCGAGGTCGAGGTGACGGACGCGATCCGTCTGCTGGGCTACCTCTACCGCGGCGGTCGAACGCCGGCGGCGCCCTTCCCGGCTCCAGGGCTCGATCCGACCGTCGACGGGTTCGACTGCGGCGATCCACGCTGAGCCGCGCCGCTGAGCCCCGCCGCTGAGCCCCGCGCCGGGTTGCCTGCAGACCTGCCGTCGCGCCTCTGCGACCGCCTCCGGGAGCTCGCGCGGGTCGCCGCGTTGTCCGCCGGCAAGGATGGCGTTACGATGGAGGGTCCGCGTCAGTTCCGGTCGCGACCCGATCCCCCGGCAGCGAGAGACAGTCCGAATGAAGAAGGCGATCCGTGGCATGGTCCTCTGTCTGCTGCTCGTCGTCGATGGGCTCGTCGCCGGCGAGCTGACTCTCGACGACATCTTCCCGACCGACCGGGTGCTCGACGTGCAGATCACCGTCGCGCAGGAGGACTGGGACACCATCCGCTATCAGTCGCGCAACCTGTTCACGGCGCTCCACGAGTCTCGCAAGCGAGCGCCCATCGAGAGCCCGTACACCTACGTCGAGGCCGCCGTGACGATCGACGGCGTCGAGTTTCCGAAGGTCGGGCTCCGCAAGAAGGGCTTCATCGGCTCTCTGAGCACGACCCGGCCCTCGCTGAAGATCAAGCTCGACCATGTCGATCCGCAGGGCGGGATCGAAGGTCTGCGGAACCTGACGCTGAACAACAACAAGCAGGACGGCGCCCTGGTGAGCCAGTTCATGGGCTACGCCCTGTTCAACGCGGCCGGCTCGCCCGCTCCGCGCTGCGCCTTCGCGAACGTCACCGTCAACGGCAAGAACCGGGGCGTCTACTCGCATGTGGAGAGCCTGCGCAAGCCGCTGCTCAGGCGCGGGTTCGCAGACGACGGCGGCACGCTCTACGAGGGCACCGTGGTCGACTTCTACGAGGGCTGGGAGGGCAGCTTCGAGCTCAAGAGAGGCGACGACGAGAGCGGGAGAGAGAAGATCCGCAAGCTCGTCGGTGCTCTGAACGGGGGCGACGGTGGTGGTCGCGTCATCCTCGGCCCGGAAGTGGCGGTGCGCGCCCGGGTGCCGACGAGCGGCGAGCACGACGACGAGTGGACGGCGCCGGGCTTCGACGACTCCGGGTGGACGCAGGGGCGGGGAGGCGTCGGTTACGAGACCGGCTCGGGGTACGAGTCCCACATCGGTGACGGGCTCGACCTCAGGGAGCAGATGCACGAGCGGTCGGGGTCGGTCTACCTGCGGTACCGCTTCGAGGTCGCTGATCCCTCGAACGTCACCGAGCTCAGCCTGGCGATGAGATTCGACGACGGATTCGTCGCCTACCTCAACGGCCACCGGGTGAGCTCCGCCAACGCGCCGGGGAGCCCGAAGTGGAGCTCCCTGGCCTCGGGCTCCAGCGGCGATGAGACCGCGTCGAGCTGGCAGTCGTTCTCCATCTCCGAGCACACCGGGAAGCTCCGCGAGGGAGCCAACGTGCTGGCGATCCACGGACTCAACATCAGCGTGAACAGCTCCGACCTCCTGTTCGCCGCGGAGCTGCGTGCGAGCGATGTCACGGAGGGCGCGGCCGTCGCCGCTCTGGTCGATCTCGACTCCTTCTATCGCTTCTGGGCGATGGAGGGACTGCTCGGCTTCTGGGACAGCTACTCCGGTAACAAGAACAACTACTTCTTCTATCTCCACCCCGGCACCGGCAAGTTCCACTTCCTGCCGTGGGGAGCCGACTCCCTGTTCGTCAGGTTCAGCATGCTCAACCCCGATCCCCGCGCGCCGCTCTCGGTGAAGACCGAGGGGCTCATCGCTCACCGGCTCTACCAGATGCCGTCGGGGCGCGAGCGCTATCGCGACACGCTGCTGGAGATCCTCGAGAAGCACTGGGACGAGGAGAAGCTGCTCGCCGAGACCGACCGCATCGAGGCGATGCTGCAGCCTTTCACGAAGGAGCTCCGTTCGCAGCGGCGGTTTCCCCGCAGCCTCGAGAAGGTGCGCGAGTTCATCCGCGGACGGCGCGCGGAGATCGACGAGGAGCTGGCCGACGGGATGCCTATCTGGACGAGAGCGCCGCGCAAGCCGCCGGCGGTCCCCGGCAACATCGGCCGGAGTCGTGCCGAGCGGCGCCAGGACGAGGACGGCGAGGATGGCGAGGACGGCGAGGACGGGTAGCGGGCCAGGCCCGGCGATCCGCGGGCCCGGGGGCCGTCCGGATACCGACCCGCTCTGCGAGGAGAACCCCCGCGGATCGTGGCCGGCCGGATCCTGGCCGGTTCTGACGCGGCCTTCCGGGCTCGTTGCTATTGCGCGGTCGCGGTCGTAGCTTGGTGGGCTGCTCGATTGTCACCTCGTGAACCGCTCAGAAGGATGCACCGATGGTCGTCTCCGATCCGCTGGAAGATTCTCCCGAGGTCTCTGCGGGGACGCTGGCCTTCGTCCGGGCGGTCCGCGAGCGGGTCGCTGCGGTCGTGGTGGGCCAGGACGTGGTCGTCGAGCGCCTCCTGATCGCGCTCTTCACGAGCGGCCACCTTCTCCTGCAGGGGCTCCCCGGTCTGGCGAAGACCCTGCTCGTCAACGCGGTCGCCAGGGCGATCGATCTGCGGTTCGCCCGGGTACAGTTCACCATCGACCTGCTGCCGTCGGATATCCTCGGCTCGGAGATCCTCGACCAGCGCACGCACGAGTTTCGCACCCACAAGGGGCCGGTATTCACCAACCTGCTCCTCGCCGACGAGATCAACCGCGCCGCGCCGAAGGTGCAGGGCGCGCTCCTCGAGGCCATGCAGGAGCGCAAGGTGACGATCGGCGACGAGAGCTACCCGGTACCCGCGCCGTTCCTCGTCATCGCCACCCAGAACCCGATCGAGCAGAGCGGTACCTTCGAGCTTCCCGAGGCGCAGCTCGACCGCTTCATGCTCTGTCACCGCCTCGACTACCCGACTCTCGAGGAGGAGAAGGAGGTGCTGCGACGCAACGCCGCCCTCCGCGTGCGACGCGAGGAGGGGGGCGCCGTCGCGCAGACCGAGTTCGACATGATCGAGGACAGGGCCGTCGGCTCGTCGGAGCAGCTTGTCACGGCGATGGAGGAGGCGCAGGGCATCCACGTCAGCGAGGTCTTCGTCGATCACACCGTCGAGCTCGTCCACCGCACGAGGACGCACCCCAGCCTCGAGGTCGGGGCGAGCCCGCGCGCCGGCATCGCGATCATCAAGGCGTCGAAGGCGCGCGCGCTGATTCACGGACGGGACTACGTCGTCCCCGAGGATCTCTTCGCCCTCGCGGAGGACGTCATCCTGCACCGCATCCGGCTCAACTACGAGGCTCTCGCTGACGGCCAGACCGGGGACGGCGTGCTGCAGTCGATCCTCACCACGCTCGGCATGCCGACACAGTAGAGCGGTGAACCGATGGATGCGTACCTCGAATCCGGCGACACCCTCGACTCCCGCCAGTTCATCCTCGCGGTGAAGCGTCTCGCGGACAGCCTCAGCTACGGCACCGACGCATCGCCGTTCCGCGGCTCGGGTATCGAGTACGCGCAGTCTCGCCTCTACGAGCCCGGTGACCCGGTCAAGGCGATCGACTGGCGCGTCACCGCGCGCACCTCGAGGTACCACATCAAGGAGTACGAGACACCGAAGCGCCTGCCGGCGTATCTTCTCGTCGATACCTCCGCGTCGATGACCATCCGCTCCCGCAAGCTCAGCAAGTACGCGCTCGCGGTCCACATCGCCGGCGGCATCGCGTTCGCCTGCCTCGATCGCGTCAGCCCCGTCGGTCTGCTGGCGGTGGGCAGCCGCGACTTTCACGTCCGGCCGAGCCTGTCGCGCCAGCAGATCCTGAAGTGGCTCCACGAGCTGCGACGCTACCGTCTCGACGAGACGACCCGCCTGGGAAGCTCGATTCTCGAGCTGCGTCCGAGCCTGACGGCTCGAAGCCTGATCGTCGTCCTCAGCGACTTTCACGACCCGGGGGCCGTCGCGGCGCTCAAGAGCCTGGCGCAGCAGCACGACTGCGTGGCGCTCGAGCTCCTCGACCCGGCCGAGGAGGGTGTTCCGGGGGCCGGCTTCCTGCGGGCGCGCGAGGTCGAGACGGGCAGGTCCTTCGTGACGCGGGGCGGACGGCGCTGGGTGGACACCGGGCCCTTGCGCCAGGAGCTTCGCCGCGGCGGCGTCGATCACCTCTTGCTGCGTACGGACGCGTCGGTGGCGCACGAGCTGCGGAGCTTCTTCAAGTCCCGCGCACTGCTGGGACGGGGAGCGCGGTGATGACGGGATCGGCCGGGTCGAGACTCCCGAGCGCTCTTCGACGGACGGTTCTCGTCGCGATCCTCGTCGCGCCGGCGCCCGCGGCCGTCGTTCGCGCCGAGGACGCGGTGCTCACCGTCGGCGTCAGTCGCGCGATGGTCGACGTGATCCTGCCTGGCCCCGAGCTGGTCGCGAAGCCGCTGAGTCCGGACAGCTCCTTCGTTCTTCGTATCACCGCGACCTTCGCCCACGGGACCGACTTCCGCTACAGCTTCGAGTACTACGCGCTGGAGCCGGGGGTCTACGATCTGACGAGCTACCTGGTCCCCCGGGACGGGAGCACCCCGGGGGGGACCCGGCCTCCGCTGCCGGAGATCCCGGTCGAGGTGCGCTCGCTGCTCGCGCCCGGACAGGTGACGCCGAGCACGCCGGGGGGGCGCGAGCTCCCGGGCGTCGGCGGCTATCGCGACTTTCTTCTCGTCGCCGGCGTGGTCTGGGTCGCCGTGCTCGTGCTGCTGCTTGTCTGGCGTCGCCGTCGCCTCCTGTCGCAGGAGCAGGCAGCACCCGTCGTGACGCTCGCGGAGCGCCTGCGTCCGCTCGTCGAGAAGGCGATGCGCGGTGAGCTGCCGCGTGAGGAGCACGCCCAGCTCGAGCGGACGCTGCTCGCCTTCTGGCGCGATCGGCTAGGCCTGGTCGACATGGACGCGGCGGAGGCGATCCGGGAGATGAAACGTCACGAGGAGGCGGGGCAGCTGCTTCGCGAGCTGGAGCGGTGGCTCCATCGGCCCGGGCACGCGGGCGAGGTCGACGTGGCCGCTCTTCTGAGACCCTACGCGGAGAGCTGAACGATGGAGCTGGTCTTTACCCGACCCGCGGTGCTATTTCTCCTCGTCGTGCCGTTCTTTCTGGTCGTCTGGGTCTGGCGTCGCGCTTCCAGACGGGTGGCTCTGCCCTTCGACCATGCCGTCGACAAGCGTGGGACCTTCTGGTGGCTGACCCTGAGCGTGCTCGAGTCGGCCCCGGCGCTGATCCTCGCGGTCGCGATCATCATCGTGTCGGGTCCGCAGCAGCTGGGTGAACCGAAGACGCAGAAGGCCATGACGAACATCGAGTTCTGCGTCGACGTCTCGGGAAGCATGACGTCGAGCTTCGGCTCCGGGAGCCGCTACGACGCGGCGATGCAGGCGATCAACGACTTCATCGATCACCGTGAGGGCGATGCCTTCGGGCTGACGATCTTCGGGCACAACGTGCTGCACTGGGTGCCGCTGACGTCCGACGTCTCGGCGTTTCGCTGCGCGCCGCCGTTTCTGCGGCCGGAGAACCTCCCGAGCTGGTTCAACGGCACGATGATCGGCAAGGGGCTCGACGCCTGCCTCGACGTGCTGGCGTCGCGGGAGGAGGGCGACCGGATGATCATCCTGATCTCCGACGGGTACAGCTTCGACCTCGAGAACGGCAAGGACGAGGAGCTCGCGGCTCGACTGCGCAAGCGCGACGTCGTCGTCTACGCGGTGCACGTGGCGGACGGC
The DNA here is from genome assembly GCA_964390645.1 of uncultured Planctomycetia bacterium. Classification (GTDB taxonomy): domain Bacteria; phylum Planctomycetota; class UBA8108; order UBA8108; family UBA8108; genus CAYMLL01. Next base: position 12,929 of record CAYMLL010000057.1, read on the forward strand.
GAGCTGCCGGGGCAGCTGGTGACGATCACCAGCCGCACGGGCGGAGAGATCTTCCAGCCCGGTGACTCCGACGCGCTCAAGACCGTGTTTCGACGCATCGACGCCATGCAGCAGACGAAGCTCGAGAAGTCGCGCGTCGAGAGCATGGACAACTTTCGACCCTACTGCATCGCGAGTCTGAGCCTGCTGGCAGTCGTGCTTCTCGCTCTCTTCGGTCTGAGGTACACGCCGTGGTAGCCGGGATCGTCGCGATCGTCGCCCTGCTCCTCGCCGTCGGCGCCGAGCTCTTGCACCTGCGTCGTTGCCGTCGGCTGGCCTCGCTGGCCTTCGGTCCGCGACGTCGACCGAGAAGCTGGGCGCGACTGGCTCCCATGGTCCGCGTCGCTGCGTGCTGCGCGCTGGCCTGGGGGATGACGACCCTGCTCCTGCTGACGCCGAAGGTCCACAGGGCGACGACGCTCGGCGACGGCGAGTATCGACACATCGTGCTGGTGCTCGACGTCTCACCGAGCATGCGACTGGAGGATGCCGGCCCCGAGCTGAAGCAGAGCCGTCTGAAGCGCGTCTCCGAGCTCATGGACTCGTTCTTCAAGCGCGTCGCGACCGAGCAGTACCGCCTCTCGGTGATCGCGGTCTACAGCGCCGCCAAGCCGGTGGTGATCGACACCAGGGACGTCGAGGTCGTGCGGAACATCCTCGACGACCTGCCGATGCACTACGCGTTCAAGACGGGGGAGACGAGGCTCTTCGACGGCCTCGAGGAGGCGGCTCGCGTGGCGCGACCGTGGAATCCCGACAGCACGACGGTCGTCCTGCTGAGCGACGGCGACACGGTGCCCGCGACCGGTATGCCGAAGATGCCGGCTTCCGTGCGCGACGTGGTCGTCATCGGTGTGGGGGATCCGCGCTCGGGGAAGTTCATCAACGGTCGCCAGTCCCGTCAGAACACCAGCACGCTGCGTCAGATCGCGGTGCGGCTCGGAGGCGTCTTTCACGACGGCAACCGGCGGCACCTGAGCTCGCAGACGCTCGCGATGTTGATGGACACGGCGGATGCCGGCCTTCTGGAGCGCCTGACGGTCCGGGAATACGCGCTGATCTCGATCAGCCTGGGGGCTCTCCTGCTCGCGTTCCTGCCGCCGGCCCTGCACTTTGCGGGAACGAGCTGGCGTCCGGGATCCAGGGCGATACGATACGAGGAGACGTCGAGTGCTGCTCGGAGCCCGTCGGCCGGCCGCCCGGAGCCGCGGCGCGAGGATCGGGCGGGCTCGGTCGATCGGTGATCGAAATCAGGAGAAGCCGGACATCATGAGGACACTGCTGATTCTTTTCTGGCTCTGTGTCCCGTTGCTCGCGGGCGCCTATCACTACGGCCCCGGCCAGGAGCGGCTCGTTCTCGAGCGGGTGGCGCAGCGGATCGAGACCGCGAAGTCCCACGTGGCGAGCGAGTCGTGGGGTGAAGCGGTGGCTGCGTACACCGCCGCGCTCGACGAGCTTCCCGCCGGTCACGTCGAGCTCCAGAGGAGCCTGCTGCTGGAGCGCGCCAAGGCTCACATGTTCGTCAGCGAGCTGCCGCAGGCGCACAGGACGCTCGAGGGCTTGCTCCACGATCAGCTCGAGGACCCGAACGCGGATCCCGAGCTTCTCGCCGACACCCGCGCGGCTCTCGCCAACAGCCAGTACTACATGACCTGGCTGCTGCGGCTGGAGGGACAGCCGAGGGAGAAGTGGGAGCCCGGGATCGAGGCGGCGCGTCAGCACTACAAGCTGCTCGCGGGCGCGTCGAAGGCGCCCGGAGCTCGCCGGCGATACCAGGAAGATCTGGAGGCGACCATCCGGCTGGCGCGCATGGATCTGAGCGAGCTGCAGGGCTTGCCTCTGCCCAGCCAGTGAGCCGGCACCTGAAGTGGTTCAGGCAAAGGCCGCGGTCGCGGCCGATCGAAACGACCTCCTTCTTCCGACAGCCGTGGTGCCAGCGCCGGTCCTCCGCCGGACGGCGCCGGCTCCTGAGTCTCGAGATTCCCGCAGGGCGACGTTGCGACGTCGCCCTCTCTCATCCTCCGCCTGTCGTCGAAATCCTGTACTCTGGACTCCTCCATGAGACAACGCTCCCTTCGCGCTCTGAGCTCCCTGTTCGTGTTGGCGGCGTGCGTGCCGGCATTCTCACAGATCAAGGCCGTGCGACTCCGCAGAGCCGCGGTGCCCCCCGTCGGACCCGCGGGCGCCCGGCCGGAGCTGCCGGGAGCGGTCCCCGCAGCGGCCGCCGTGGCGGGAGCGACCGCGGAAGCGCAGCCGGCGAGCCCTGAAGAGCGGCTGAGGACGGAGCGCATCGAGAAGTTCCTCCAGCTCACCTTCGACCGTCGTCCGTCAGCGATGCTGAAGGCGTGGTCGACGCCTCCCGACGAAGAGAAGAAGGACGCGACGGAGAAGGGGATCGACACGGATCAGGACGCCGCTGCCGCTGCCGCTGCCGCTGCCGCTGCCGCTGCCGCTGCCGATCCCGACACGGACGCCGACGTCGACGCGGACACGGTCGCCGACGCGGACACGGTCGCCGACGCGGACACGGTCGCCGACGTGGACGCGGATACGGGGGCGAAGGCGGCCGCGGACGCGAAGGCAGCCGCCGAAGCCGCCGTGCACGCCGAGGCGAGCGCCGCCATCGATCGTCAGCTGAAGGGGTTCCAGCGTCAGGTGACCCTCGGGGAGTGGAATCCGGTGACGGCGTATCTCGCACGGCTCGCCGAGGAGGACGGCGCCAGGGCCTATCAGCACCTGCTGCGCTCGCTCGGCCGCAAGCCGGGCTCGGAGCCGTCGGGAGCTCCTGCCGTCCCGGCTCCGGGCATCCCGTGGCCGCCGGGAGTCCCTGCTGCGATCGCTTCGGGTAACGCAGCGGCCACGGGTGAGGTGAACGTCATCACACCGGTCGATGTCCTCGCGCTCGCCGACGCCTCGCCGCGCGCCCTGGAGAAGGAGGACATCGCGCTGCTCGCCGCGCTCCTGGGTCACGCGGAGCGCACCGGGAACTTTCTCGACAGGTTCTTCGAGGCGGTCGCGGCGGGAACGAGGCGCCTCGGGGGGGAGGACACCACGGCTCGTCGCGCCGCGGCCCGGCTCTTCCTCGCCTCCGACCATGCCGCGGAGGCCGAGTCGTATCTGCCCGATTTCGAGTCCGCGCAGCAGAAGGGTGATCACGAGGCGCTCGAGCTGCTGACGAAGTACTACCTCGGACTCGACAAGAAGCAGAAGAAGGACAAGAACACCGAGCATCTCGAGAAGGCGTGGAGCGTCACCCAGTCTATCCTGGCGGCCGACGAGGTCGAGACCGAGCTGCGGCTGCGCGCCCTGGAGCAGGCGGTCGACCTGGCACCGAAGCTGCGCGACGAGCTCGGCGAGGCC
>CAYMLL010000057.1:16337-29894 GCA_964390645.1 uncultured Planctomycetia bacterium
CGGAGAGCTTCACACGCGAGGCCGGGAGAGGTCGCCAGCTGCTCGCGACGATCGGCACGCTCGCGTCCGTCAACCAGCAGAAGTTGAAGCGGAACGACGCGCAGCGCCTGAAGGGGCTCGAGCTCCAGCACACGGCCGTCAACGCGCTCCTCGACGCGGCTCCCGAGAACGCGGGCGAGTGGAGAGACGCGCTGACGATCCTCGCGAACAACTGGCTGCGCGAGGCGGAGCTCTCGCGGCGGCTGGACACCTCCGGTGAGCCGACGCTGCAGCGGGACCGGTACGGCAACTTCTTCTACATGGAGCTCCGGCAGCAGCGTGCCGAGAGTGCCGCCAACCGGCCCAAGCCGATCCCGAGCCGCAAGCTGATGGAGATCAGGCCCGGCACCAGGTGGATCGACCTCGTCCACGAGAGCTGGAAGCCCCAGTTCACCGCGATCAGCGCCCAGCTCTATCTCAAGATCAACGACGAGGCGGCTGCCTTTCCGTACATCGAGCGACTCGCCGCGACTCACCCCGAGCGCGCATTCGAGATGTGCTCGGAGTTCCTCCGGGTGTGGACGAAGAATCACGACCTCAACGCGAACAACAATCGACGCAACCGCTACGTCTACTTCTACGGCTACGAGGAGCGTGCCGACGCCATTCCCCTGACCCGGTCGAAGCAGGATCGAAGTCTGGAGGAGCTGGCGAAGTGGGCCGAGCGCATCCGGGATCTGGCGATCGGCGACATCGAGGAGGAGCTCCTGGTCGACGCGTTCACCAAGAGCCACTCGAACGCCGAGGTCTTCCGTCTCGAGGCGCTGGAGAACGTCTTCGGGGTCGTCCAGACATTGAAGCCCAGGACGCTCGCCGCCCTCGTCCAGACGATGCGCGGCAACCTCAACGGAGTCTGGCGCAAGCCGGAGGTCCAGAAGGCGCAGAAGACGAAGCGCAAGGACAAGGACATCGAGGCCGAGGTGCTGCGCGGCTACGGGGTGGCCGCCGGGGTCGTCAGCCGCGGTCTCGAGCTGTACACGGACAGCTGGGAGCTGCAGCTCGCCAGGGCCGCCCTCCTCTTCGACGAGAACGCGTATCGCCAGGAAAACGTCGAGCTGAGCTCGGAGTTCTCGGGAAAGCGCGCGCGTGCGTACGACGAGTTCCGCAAGGCCGCCGCCTTCTATTCGGCGAAGGTTCCCGAGCTGACGGAGGAGGAGGAGAGCACCGAGGTCTTCGACACGTGGTTCTACGCCAGCCTCGGCGCCTGTGACCTGGCCAGGGTCTCGCACGAGCACGCTCCCGACATCCGGCAGGCGTCGATGATACGCGCAGCCATCGACGCTCTGCCGAAGGACGCGGCGGAGCGGCACATCGCGATGATCGCGAGCTCGCTCTTCTCACGCATGAGCGGCGTCAATCCGGCCGTGAAGTTCAACTACCTGCGCGGCGGCTTCACCCTGCTCGGCGACGAGCGGCCCGAGGCGCGCCAGGCGCGGCAGGTTTACGACTACTACAAGGATCTGGTCAAGGAGATCCGCCTCGAGGTCGAGATCGACGGCACCGATGTCGTGGGCCACGAGGAGCCCTTCGGCGTCTTCGTCAACATTCGCCACACCAAGGAGATCGAGCGCGAGTCCGGCGGCTTCTCGAAGTACCTGCAGAACCAGAACAACCAGATGTACTCGTTCAACTACGGCCGGCCGACGGAGAACTACCGCGAGCGCTTCCAGGAGACCGTCGGGGAGGTGATGCAGGAGCACTTCGAGATCCGATCGATCACCTTTCACGACCCGAAGGTCGAGTCCCGGGGCGACCCCGTCGACGGGTGGCGCATCACGCCCTACGCCTACATCTTGCTGGAGGCGCGTGGACCCGAGGGCTGGCGTCGAGCACCGACTGTCGGCAACGCGTGGTGGACTGCGACTTCCTCGACACGTCCGGCTACGCCGTGATTCCGAGCGAGGCGGCACCCGGGCCGCTCGACGCGTCCGGTGCCGTCGTCGACGAGCGTCCGCTCGACGGACTCGAGATCACGCAGACGCTCGACGAGCGCCAGGCAGAGAAGGGTCATCTCATCGTCGAGGTGAAGGCGACCGGGCGTGGTCTGGTCCCCGATCTCGACGAGCTTCTCGACCTCTCGTCCGAGCAGTTCGAGGTGACGAAGCTCGACGACCAGGGGCTCGCCGCGATGCGCATGGACGGCGAGAGTCAGGACAACGTCGTGCTGTCCGAGCGCGTCTGGATGATCGAGATGCGGGCGCGTGACGGTCTCGCCGAGACCCCGTCGACGTTCCGGTTCGCGGCGAGCAAGATGGAGGACGCCAGGCTGGTCTATCAACGCTATGTCGACGCCGACCTGGACGTGGTGACGGACCTCGTCGACCTCGAGGAGAGCTACGGGCAGCCGTCCTACATGTGGGCCTGGGCGCTCGGCGGCGTCGTGCTCCTGCTCGGTGTCGGTGTCGCGGTCATCCGCCGGCGTCCGAAGGTCGATGCCGTCGACACCGGTCGCTTCCGGATGCCTGCCGATGTCACCCCGTTCACGATCCTTGCGCTGCTGCGAAGGATCCGCGAGGAGGCAGGCGTCGCCGACTCCGACAGGAAGGACCTCGACGCCGTCATCGTCGAGGTCGAGCGGCAGTTCTTCCGCGAGGAGAGCCACGGCGAGCTCGATCTGCGCGCCGTCGCCGAGGGCTGGCTGCGGCGGGTGGCGTGACCGGCGCCGGCTCGTGCCGCGCCTCTCGTTCCGCGTGTCCTCGTCTCACGTGCCGCCCGTTGAGCCCGAGCCCGTCCGGCGCCGGCCTCTCGAAGCGCCGGACGGGCTCGACTCCTGCACGGTGCGGTACGGGGCTGCGCCCGTCGGGGGGTGCGATCCGACGGGCGAGCCTCGAGCGCATCAGAGGCTGTAGTCGTCGCAGCCGACGGCCCCGTCGGCCGCGTTCTGCGAGTAGGCCGGGGTGCCGACGGGAGGCGGAATCGGGAATCCGCCCGTGAAGAGGAAGTTGAAGAGGAAGACGGCGGAGCTCAGGTCGAGCGTTCCCTGACCGTTGGCGAAGCACGACGCCAGGCAGCCGGGAGCGTCCTCTCCGAGGAAGAGGAAGGCGAGAGCGGTGACTCCGTCGCTGATATCCGTCGAGCCGTCCTGATTGCAGTCGCCGCGGATGAAGGGGCCGACTCCCGGTGACGCGAACACCAGCAGGGTGCTGATCACCGTTCCCTTGGGTCCGGAGATCGTCACGTGAGTGATGCCGTCGCCGAACGAGGTGGCCCCCGCGACCTCCGACGACTCGCCGTCGAGCTCCTCGAGACCCGCGAAGTTGCTGGTCTCGTACTCGCCGTCGAGCACGTCCAGGAGGCTGGCGCCGCCGGGATTGATGGTCAGGATCAGGCGCGTGAACTGTGACGAGATGTCGAGGATGCTCACCGGTCCGAACTCGGTGAAGCCGTCGCCGCCGGAGGCGTCGGGGTTGGAGACCGTGCCGGTCGCGGGGTCGTAGTCTCCACCGATGTTGACGGTTGTCACGGCCTCGCTGAGCTCCGCGTACGCGACGACATCGTCGCCCGACCGGGCGATGATCTGCATCACCGCGTCCTCCTCGAGGAGGTCGACCTCGACGCCGAGGTCCGCGACGATGACGACGGGAGCCTCGGCGACCGAGAGGCTCCGCGGCAGTGGCGCGCTGACGGCGCCGCCCTCGTTCGAGACCAGCACCTGGTCCTGGGTGAGGTCGTACCCTCCGAGCCCCGGATCGTCGAGGATCTGCCACGGCGGCGTCTCGACCCCTTCCGGGTCGACCGCAGGGATGAAGTCGTAGCGGCCGAGATCCGCGCCGTTGTCGCGCCAGAAGTGGTCCTGGAGCCAGAGATTGCGCTCGGCGCCGTCGGACGGCTCGGTGCTGAAGTCGTGCAGCGAGCTGCCGAGCGCGTCGCCGATCCTGGGGACCAGCCTGCTGTTGAAGCCCATGATCATGCTGACGCGGAACATCCCGCTGCCGTCCTCGGGGAACCCCCAGTAGGCGGCGTGGGCCTCGACCTGCGCGAGGTCGTCTCCGCAGGTGTCCTCGCCGTTGTCCACGTCGACGTTCGTCATCATCTGCATCAGGTAGACGTGCGTGATCGGCAGCAGGAAGTCCGGCGGAAAGCCGAAGCCGATCAGCTCCGACCAGATGCCGAGATCCTCGTGGTCGGTGACCAGCGGAAAGATCGTGTCACGGAAGTAGGCCGCGAGGTCGACGCTCTCCCAGCCGAAGAGCGTCGGCAGGGAGCCGTTCGCCAGGCCCTCGAGGTCGTCGACAGGAATCAGGTAGCCGCGGATGTCGAGCTCGTCCCGTGGCCGGAACCAGCGGTTGCACGAACTGTTCTCGACGAACTCGGTGCTCGGGTCGTCGGTGTTGTTGCGGAACACGAAGCTCTTCTTCCAGCCCTCGATCTCGTCGTAGGCGAAGTCCTGACCCTCCTGCGGCGAGGTCCGGTAGTCGACGCGGTACCTGGCGTACCCGAGCCCGTGCTGGTTGTTGCCGAGGTTGTTGTAGACGTACGCGTTCGACTCGTCGGTCCAGCCGTTGTGGTCGTTGATCTCGAAGTCGTAGCCCGTCGCCTCCGCGAGGTTGCAGCGGTTGGGGCCGTTGCCGCTGGCCCAGAAGCCCGTCCAGTCCTCTCCCTCGTAGATGACTCCGTACTCGGGGCGCGACGACACGGAGAGCAGCGTGCTGTCGTCGTCGTTGGCGCGCACCGAGTGCAGGATGGGCTCGTTCTCGTCGATCACTCCGTCGGCGTTGTGGTCCATGTGGGCGAAGCCCCAGGTGCCGGCGAAGTTGCCGCAGTCCGTCTCGATCTCGAAGTCGTCGTCGGTGTACGGCAGCATGTCGTCGCCGGGGAACATGCCGATGTAGCTCTCGTCGCTGTCCCCCCCGAGGCTGAGGATGTTGTACGAGTAGGCCGGCGCCGGAGCCCCGGCCCGGATGCCGGCCGGACCGACCCACCACGAGAGAGCCATCGCCGCGGTCAGAAACAACAGGATCTTCTTCATGGTCACCTCCGACTGAAAAGGACCGGCGGGAGATCCACCGCCTGCCGCGCGAAGCGTTGCAGGCCGCGTCAGGGAACGCTCCCCATCTGATCGATACCCAAACCTCAGAGCACGATGGTAACCCAGGGCGGTTACACCCCGCAAGCCGGCGGTTACACCCCGCAAGCGGATTGTCAGCGGGATGTCCGCTCATCTCGTCCGGGCGGCGGCTCTCGCCGCCACTGCGCCAGATCTCTCCCGGACCCGCCGGCGGCTCAGCGGATCGACCGCAGCCAGTCGCTCCCCAGCCGCGCGTGGCGGATCGACTTGCCGGACGGTGTCGACAGCGTGTACGTGACGTGCACCGTACCGTCTCGCGACTGGAGGACCGAGGGGTAGGAGAAGGACGAGCCGCCGGGCTCGGACTGTGCCAGCGGCCGCGTCGGGGTCCAGGATGCCCCCTCGTCACTGGAGATCGCCACGGAGAGACGGTGGCGGCCGCGCTCCGTGTCGTTGCAGACGAGCAGCCAGCGGCCGCTGCGCAGGGCGATGGCTTCGAGGCTGGAGCCCGGATTGGGGAGCCGGGTGTCGACTGCCGGTGACCACGTGACACCATCGTCCTTCGAGATGCTCTGCAGCACGCGCGCGGGAGCGTTGCCCGAGTCGCGGTGCAACGCCAGCAGCGTGCCGTCCTTCCTGCGCAGGACCGTCGGCTGGATGGGGCCGAGCCCGACGATCGGCGAGCTGGCCCGCCAGGAGTCGCCTCCGTCGTCGGAGATCGCCATCAGGGAGAGGTTGAAGCCGTCGGAGTAGAGGGGAAGGAGGATACGCCCCGTCGGCAGGACGACGGGATGGGTGCGGGTCATCCAGCCGGTCTGTCGCTTGATCGCGTCCCCGGCCGCCGCGGTGATCCCTCGCGAGTAGGGTGGCGCGTACTCCGCCCACAGGTCCTCTTCGAGCTCGAGCGAGCGGAACCCCTCCCTGACCGCGCGCTGGAAGCCATCGCCCGGCAGCAGCTGGATGGTGTCCTGCCAGGTCCACCGCGGGGCGCCGTCGTCGCCAGGGTCGTCCGCGCGGCGGTACTTCAGCAGCGAGTGTTCCCAGCGGTTCGCGACGACGACGATCCAGAAGAGCCAGAGCCGTCCCCGCCGGTCGACGAAGAGCACCGGGTTGCAGTCGGGAAGACCGGGGGTGTCGGCGAGCGTGAAGGTCGGGCCCCACCGCGAGTCGTCCCGGCGCCAGCGTGATCCCAGGACGCGCACGTCGTTGGCTTGCCGTTCGCCGGAGCCGTGGTACCAGCAGGCGAGGAGGTCGCCGTCCGGGAGCTCGACGATGCTGCTGGAGTGGACGTGCTTCTGCTGGAGCGGGAAGATGTTCCCGGACAGCATGCCCGGATCGGGCGTGGCGCGCGCGGAGGCTCCGCAGACAGCGAGGGAAAGGACCCACCCGAGGGTCGCGAAACAACGTCTCATCATCGTTCGATCACCTGCGTTGACGGACCGGAACCCGGACATCTCACGGTCGAGTATCCCTGCTCGGGGCGGCCGGCTCAAGATCCCGGAGATCGGCGCAGGCGTCGGATGGAGTGAAAGTCGACGGATGCTGTGTCATGATGGTCGATCCGGGGTCGACAGCGCCGGCCAGGTGTCGGGGAGGATGCGATGCGAGCCACCGTCTGTGCTTCGCAGGCGACGAGTGAGACGGGATCCGAGACAAGGGGCGGCGTCCGGGCGTCCGTGGTCGGCTGTCTGCTGGCGGTCGTCGCCGTGTCGCCCGCGCTCCCGGGGAGCGACCTCGCTCCCGGCGGCGTCATCGTCCTCAGCGAGATCCAGTACAACCCGCCCGCGGCGCTCGGCGGGGATGAGCTTTACGAGTACGTCGAGCTGCACAACCGCAGCACGTCGGCCGTCGACGTGTCCGGGTGGCGGCTGAAGGACCGCGACGATGACCACACGTTCACGATTCCGGCGGGGACCTCGATCCCGGCCGGGGGCGAGCTGGTCGTGGCGCGTGACGCCGTGGCGATGCGCGGCACCTACGGCGACGACCTCGCAGTCGTCGGGGATCTCGGCTTCGCTCTCGGCAACGGTGGCGACACCGTTCGCCTGCTCGACGCGCGCGGCGAGATCGTCGATCGCGTCGAGTACGACGACGACCTCCCCTGGCCGGCGGCAGCCGACGGCGGCGGTCCGTCCCTGGAGCGCGTCTCGATCGAGGACGACATCACCGACTTCACCAACTTCCTGCCGGGCCCGTCAGGCGCGCGTCCCGGCACCCCGGGCGCCGCGAACGCCCGGTCCGGGGAGATCGCGCCGCGGCACGACGTCGTCTTCAACGAGATCCAGTTCCACCCGGTGGCGGATCCGCAGGCGGAGTCGCTCCAGCACTGCAGCGCCGACGAGTTCCTCGAGCTCCACAACCGGGGGCCGGCCTCCGTCGACATCTCCGGCTGGCGCATCGTCGAGGGAGTCGACTTCGTCTTCGCCGAGGGTACGGTGCTCGCGGCCGGGGGCTACCTGGCGCTCTACCCCGACGAGGACGCGTTCCGCGACGCCTACGGCGAGCTGGCCGACGCGGTCGGTCCTTACACGTTGCAGCTCGACGACGGTGGCGAGGAGCTCCTTCTCGTCGACGTCGAAGGCTCTCCGGTCGACCGCGTCCGCTACGACGACACGCTGCCCTGGCCGGTGAACCCCGACGGTCTTCGGGGCTCCCTCGAGCTGGTCGACGCGTTCGGTGACAACGATCGCGGCCAGGCGTGGCGCCAGAGCGAGGGCTTCCGGGGAACGCCGGGAGCACGAAACTCCGCCACCGAGGGGCTCGACGCGACGGGCAACAGCGCGCCGCCCCAGGTCACCGGCGCGCGGGCTCGACCCGTGCTCGACAGGGAGCGGGAGACCATCCGCTCCACCGACGAGGTCGAGGTGAAGGTCCGGGTCCGCGACCACGACGGCGTCGCCGCCGTGCGGCTCGAGTACCAGGCCGTCCTGCCCGGAGACTACATCTCGAGGACGGATCCGCGATTCGCGAGCCGCTGGACGTCCGTCGCGATGTCCTGGAACGGGGACCGCGTCTCCTACACGGCGGTGCTGCCGGCCTTCCCGCACCGCACGCTCGTGCGCTACCGGATCCACGCCGTCGACGCGGCGGCGTCGCCGGCGCAGAGCCGTGCCCCGTACCCGTCGGACCCGGTGCCGAACTTCGCCTACTTCGTCCACGACGGCGTGCCGGACTACGTCGCGAGCCGCAGGTCCGGCTTCGGGGACCTCGGCTTCGTGCACGGCGACCTCGAGAAGGTTCCGGTCTACCACGTCCTCATGGACGGCGACGACCTCGACGAGATGCTCTACGTCGAGCGGGACGCCCGGGACAACACCTACAGCTGGAGCGCCACCTTCGTCCACGAGAACCGTGTCCACGACCACTGTGGCGCTCGCCTCAGGGGCAGCAGTCAGAGCCGCTACGGCGCGGCGAAGCGCAGCTGGAAGCTGCGATTCCCCAAGGGCGCCCGATTTCGCGGACGCTACAACGACGGCACGCGCTACCCGAACCGGCGCTCCGTGGTCAACCTCAACCGCGGCGTCGCCGGTGGCATCGTCGAGAAGCTGTCGCACGAGCTCCACCACGACTCCGGCGCGCTGTCGCCCATCGTGACGCTCGTCCACGTGCGCATGATCACCTCCGAGGACGAGCACGAGCAGTTCGACGGCGACTTCTTCGGGCTCTTCGCCGAGGTGCAGGCGATCGACAAGGTCCTGCTGCGCGACGGCGATCGCTCGCTGGCGGAGGCGTCGAGCCTCTACAAGCTCAAGGGCTTCCCCAACAAGAAGCACTCCGACTGCGATCCGTCCGTCGAGGACTACCGGGAGTTCCGGGCCGACTCGCTGCTCCACAACGACCGCGAGTGGTTCCAGGAGAACCTCCACCTGCATCGCTACTACTCCTTTCGCTCGGCGATGCAGCTGACGAACAACCACGACCAGGACTCCGAGAAGAACCTCGGCTACTACCTCGACTCCGAGGCGGGGCTCTGGGAGCCGATCCCCTGGGATGTCGAGTGCTCCTTTCGCCTCGACCCTTGCTCGGGCGAGGAGCCGCTGGCGCTGAAGATCCCCCGGCTCTTCCGCGTCGAGTACCGCAACCGCTTCCGTCACATCTGGCAGCTGCAGCTCTCCGAGGGCCGCCTGCTGCGTCGCTTCGAGGAGGTCGGCGAGCTCGTGCGCGAGGTCGCGGACGCGGACGTCGACCGCTGGTCCCGGGAGCCCCGGCTGGCGTGTCCGCCCTGCGAGGACGGGACGTACGTCGCGAGTCCCTTCGAGGGCCGGGTCCGCTGGGTCGGCGAGTTCCTCCTGGACCGCGTCGCGGTCGCGGTGCCCGAGCTCGCCGACTCCGAGGTGCCCCGCACTCCGACCAACGCCTTCCCCGCAGCGGGCTCGAGCGTCGCTCCCATCGTGCGGCTGCGCACCCACCCCTTCCTGGACCACGAGGACGACGACCACGTCGCGACCCGCTGGCTGCTGATCGCGGCGGGTGGCGACTGGGTCCACCCGCTCTGGGAGACGGAGCTGCGCGTCGACCTGCAGGCCGGCGACCTCGAGGAGGGCGCCGTGCCCGTCGAGGTGACCGCGGCGGCAGGCACGTACCTCTTTCGAGCCGCGCACCAGGACTCGCGCGGACGCTGGAGCTTCTTTTCGGAGCCGACCGCGTTCTCGGTCGGGGCTGCGGATGCGACGCCGCCGACGGCTCCGGTCGGGCTCGCCGTGCTCGCGGTCACCTCCCGCTCGGTGACGCTGAGCTGGGATCCGTCCGAGGACCCGGAGACCGCGGTGGCGGGCTACCGTGTGCTGCGCGATGGGGTCTCGCTCGAGGCGGCGCTCGTCGCGGGGGACGTGTACCACGACTTCGGCGTCCGGGCGGCCGGCCGGCACGAGTACCGGGTGGTCGCCGTCAACGGAGCGGGGCTCGAGTCCGGGCCGTCCTCGACGGCGCTGGCGACGATCCCGTCCGCCACGCTCGGCGGCTGGCGGGTGCCGGCGGGAGGACTGGCGTACCTCTACGACGCGCGGCCCCGGGACGACTTCTTCCACGACCGGCAGCGGTACCCGGGGGTGGCGCCGAGGTATCTCGACGGGCGCTGGACCCAGGCTTCCTGGAGTCAGTGGGACGGCAGCCGTCCGGCCGAGGAGGGCGCGGCTCCGGGAGGGCTCGCCATCGAGGTGATCGCCGGCGCGGGGACGGACGGGGGCGTCGTGTCGGCGCTGTCGCTGGAGGATCCGGGAGCTCCCGGAGATCCCGACGGGATCGCGGGTCCCGACAACAGCGCTCTCTACTTCCTGCACGACATCGGTCCCGATAGCGTGCTCGAGAGCGGCGTCACGCTGGTCGCCCGGCTGAGGATCGACCCGTCGCCGGTCGACCTGCCGGCCGCGCGGGGACAGGCGCCGCAGTCTCCGGATCTGCAGGGACAGATCGGCGTCGGCTTCGGTGGGCGCGGGTCGCCGAGAGGGCACCTCGACCTCTGGCTCGACGACGGCGCGCTGCACACCGTCGGGGGGCACTCGGTGGGGCTCGATGCGACCGAGTTCCAGTCGCTGTGGCTGACCCTGGAGCCCGAGGCCGATCGACACCGCGTGCGGGTCTGGGTCGGCGGCAGCACCGAGCCCTCGATCGACGCGGCGGTCGCCTTGACGACGCAGGGGGTGGAGCGCCGCTCTCGCTCGAGCTACATCGCGATGGGGCTCTCGAACACCGCGGAGTCCGGCGCCATCCAGATCGACTGGGTCGGCTACCTCCGGGGGGCCGTGGCGCCGCGTTCCGGATCGAGCGAGGACGCGGACTTCATCCGCGGCGACACGGACGGGGACGGCGTCGTGCACCTGACCGATGCCGTGCTGACGCTCGGCTGGCTCTTCCGGGGTGCCCGCGACCCGGGCTGCCTGGATGCGGCGGACACCGACGACTCCGGGCGCGTCGACATCACCGACGCCATCGCCACGCTCGAGCACCTCTTCCTCGGTGGGCCGGCGCCGGCCGCTCCCTTTCCCGACTGCGGTGCGGACGGCGCGACGGACGAGCTCGCCGGGTGCGCCTCGGTTGCGTGTCCGTGACGGGTGTGTCCGTGCCGGTGCCTCTGCGGGGTGGGGCCATCGCTCGCGTCGCGACATCGAGAGCGGTCCGCGTTCCGGTTCGCCGTCGATCGGCGCGAGCACCCGTCGACGGGTGCCCCGGCTCGCTCTCGCCTCAGCGATGGAGCCGGCCGACCGGCAGCGACCGGAAGCGGCACAACAGGTGTCGGCCGGTGGGGGAGCTCTCCCAGTAGCTCATCACCGCCCGGTCGCGGACGAAGACGAGACTGGGGTACGAGTAGGTGCGCCTCGGGTCGGCCTCGAGCCGGTCGACGGTGCGCCACGTCCTGCCGTCGTCGGGGGAGAGCGCCGCCGTCAACGGCGTGCGTCGGCCGCCGTGGCCGGCTCCCGGCGTGAACGTGTCGTTCCAGATCAGCAGCAGATCACCGGTGGACGGAATCCGTCTCAACGTCGCGGGCGCCTCGGGGGCGCGCACGCCGAGCGACTCCATCTCGCTCCAGGTGTCGCCTCCGTCGGTCGAGTAGCTCTTGCCGATGTGGCCCAGCTGCGTGCGCAGGATCATCAGCAGGCGACCGTCGCGCAGCTCGATGACCTCGGGCTCCATCGCGCCGCGTCCCGGCGCGTCGACGCTCCCCTTGCCACGTCTCCAGGTGTGGCCGCCGTCGTCGCAGATGTAACAGTGTGCGACGAAGTGGTTGACCTTGCGGACGTCCGGTGTCGAGGCGGCGGGCGCCAGGAGCCGGCCGCTCGTGAGCTGCGTGATGCGGTCGTTGTTGACGACGTGGTAGCCGGGATCCCGCGTGACGCGGAGCGCCGGTCCGAAGCTCGCGGTCTCGTCCGTCGAGAAGCGCACGAGGAGGTCGAGATCGTCGTGGCCGTTCTTCTCGAGGTAGAACATCGCGATCGTCCCGGCCGCCGCCGGCCTGTGCAGTCGCCTCAGGGTGACGCTCATGACGTTGAGCCCGCCGGTGTTTCGCTGCAGGACCCGCGGCTCGCTCCACGTCCTGCCGCCGTCGTGCGAGCGGCGCCCGACGATCCGCGCGCGTGCGAAGTCGCTGCCGCTGCTCACGAACTCGGTGACGGCGAAGAGCAGCGAGCCGTCGTCGAGCTCGAGGATCGAGCCCTCCGTGTAGCGCGGGTTCTCCTTCGTCGCGCGGTAGACGAGAACGGACAGGTCCTCGTCGGGATCCGGCGTCGGGGGGCCGGCGAGGACGAGGAGGGAATGCGCCGCGCGGATGCGAGAGTCCGCGTGGGCGTCGTCGAGCATCGCCTCGAGGGCCGCGGCGCCGCCCCCGGCTCGCGCGTCCGCGGCGAAGGGCGCGGCGGGCGGCCGGAAAGCCGCGGCGGCCCGGCGCACATCGCGCGCCAGGGCGGCCAGCCCGGCGGCGTCGCCGAGCGCGGCGAGCGCGTGCGCGTGGCAGGCTCGCGTCAGCTTGTCGGGGCACCGCACGAGGTTCTTCCTGATCTCCGGGATGTCCCGGTGGTCGCCGATGCGTGCGAGCACCCGGGCGGCGATCCGGTAGAGATCCGGATCGCCGTTCCCGAGAGACCGGCGCAGGAAGCGCAGCGCGTCGGGGTTGCCGCAGCGCGCCAGCGCCGCGGCGGCCATCAGCTTCAGCCTCGGGCTCGCCGTCCGGAGAAAGGCACGGCGCAGCGCGGCGCCGTCGCCGATCTCGAGGACCTTGTAGAGGCTCTCCGCCGCGTGCACGTGTCCGTGGTCGTCTTCTCCCGCGAGGATCCCGAGCAAGGTGTCGACCCGTGAGCGCACGCCGGCGCGGACCAGCTCTCGCGCCACGCCGCAGCGACGCTGATCGTCCTTCTCGGCGCTCAGCCTCGGTGTCAGGAAGCGAACGACCTCCTCGCCGCGGCCCCCGAGGGTCAGCCCCTCGGCGGCGTGCATCGACGGCCAGAACCCGTCGCCCGCGAGCCCGTGTCGCAGGACTTCGAGGCAGCGCCGGCGCGTCGCCGCGTCGAGGTCGATCTGCGCCGATCGGCGCCGGCGTTCGAGCGACTCGAGCAGGACCGGCAGCAGCGCCGCGGCGATCTGGCGGTGTCCGGTCGGATCCGGATGGCAGCCGTCGGTCGTCCAGTCCCGCAGGTCGACGCCGTCCTCGCGGGCCGCCGACCAGATCGCGAAGTGATCGACGAGCGGCACGCGCCGGTCGCGAGCCACCTCGCGGCACGCGCCGACGTATGCCTCGAGCCGCAGGTTGGGGTTCTCGCCGAGCCCGTCGGGGCGTGCGTCGTCGGCCCAGCGCGGCTCGGTCATCAGCACCACCAGGACACCGCGGCTCCGCAGAGCGCCGACGATCTCGCCGAGCCTGGCGCGGTAGACATCGAGGGGGATGCGGCTGGCGGCCTTCCCCTCGTCGACGTGGCTGTCGTTGGTCCCGTACATGACGGTGACGACGTCGGGCTCGAGCGCCAGGACGCTGTCGAGCCGCGCGAGCGCCTGATCGCTGCGCTCGCCGCCGACGCCGACGT
>CAYMLL010000058.1:0-29739 GCA_964390645.1 uncultured Planctomycetia bacterium
GGTGTGGGGTTGGTGGTTGTGGGTGTTGTTGGGGAGCGCGTTCGCGTTTGGCGCCTGGCTGGCGTGGAGGGGATTCACCGGCGGGTAATCCCGCGCCCTGCCTGGCCGGCCCGACGACGACAGATTCAGCCGACGGTGGTGCATGAATCGCTGCGGACGGACCCCGTCCTGTCCAGAAACCCGAGCGACCGGCCCTTTCCCGGGCTCTCCGTGTAGAGAGCGGCAGGCGCCGTCCGTAGACTGAACAGACGGCACGTTAGAGGTGATCACCACGGAGCAGCAGGAGCGTCTGGCCATGAGAAGACGGTTCGATTCTCCGGACCTCGCGACGCGGTCCCGATGGGGAATCGCGCTCCTGGTCCTGGGGGGTATTCCCGCGGCGCTTCTCGCCGAGAAACAGCGGGTGTTCGTTCTCACGGACATCTCCAACGAGCCCGACGACGAGGAGTCGATGGTCCGGTTTCTCGTCTACTCCAACGAGTACGACATCGAGGGGCTCGTGGCGACGACGAGCACCTGGCTGCGCGAGAAGACGCGCGAGGACCTCATCCGTCGCCAGATCGACGCCTTCGGTCAGGTCCGTCCAAACCTGGTGAAGCACGCCGGCGGATACCCGACGACGCAGGAGCTGCTCGCGGTGACGTCCACCGGGCAGGCGGGCTTCGGGATGGCCCAGGTGGGGGAAGGCAAGACGACCCCCGGGTCCCGGCTTCTTCTGAAATCCGCGGACAGGGACGACGAACGTCCGCTCTGGATCAGTGTCTGGGGCGGGGTGAACACTCTCGCCCAGGCTCTCCAGGACGCGCGTCGCGAAAGACCGCCCGGGGAGCTCGAGAAGCTCATCAAGAAGTTGAGGGTCTACACGATTTCCGACCAGGATGACGCGGGACGGTGGCTGCGGCTCGAGTTCCCGGAGCTCTTCTACGTCGTCTCGCCCAGCACCACCGATTCCCGGGAGTATCACCGCGCCACCTGGACCGGAATCTCGGGCGACCGGCACTACAAGAACGGTCCCTTCTTCCACTTCGACCTCGTCGACAACCCCTGGCTCACCGAGAACGTCATCGAGAACCACGGCGCGCTCGGTGCTCTCTACCCGAAGGTCGCTTACATCATGGAAGGGGACACGCCCTCCTTCCTCGGTCTCATCGACAACGGGCTCGGCTGGACGCCGGCCCGCGGGGGCTGGGGAGGAAGATACTCCCTCTATCGCTCCTACGCCGAGACCCGACGCATCTGGACCAACAACCGGGAAAGCAGGGACACGATCGCCCTGGACGGTCTGGCCCACACCTCCGACCAGGCGACGATCTGGCGCTGGCGGAAGCATTTCCAGCACGACTTCGCCGCGCGCATGGACTGGTGCGTGGCCGTCGACTTCGACCAGGCGAATCACAATCCCATCGCCCACCTCAATGGAGATTCCACCCACGACACTCTCGAGCTCACCGCTCGACCCGGCGAGAAGATCCGCCTTTCTTCGGCCGGCAGTCGCGATCCCGACGGCGATGCGGTCACGGCCTCGTGGCAAGTCTATCGCGAGGCCGGGACGCTGAAGGCCGACGTGAAGCTGAGCGCTCGAAGCGGGCCCGACACGGAGCTCACCGTCCCCACGTCAGGCCCCCGGAATCGTGGTTCCCGGACGCTCCACGTGATCCTCACCGTCGAAGACGGAGGAACCCCGAGCCTGGTCGCCTATCGACGGGCCATCATCACCATCCGGTGAGCCGGGTGGCTTTCGGTCGGCTGTCGATGACCATCTGTTCACACTCTGCACTCGAAGCCGGTCCTGAGCTTGGGCTCCACTCTCGCCACCGACAGAAGTGACTCCACGCAGTCACGCAAGGACTCGTCGAAGGGTCGGAAGGTGAGGCCGGTCACTGCACGGATCCGGTCGTTGCGGAGGTCGCAGCCGGCCCAGATGGCACGCAGTTCGGCTTCTCGTTCCTTGATGTGGTCCGGAAAGGGGTCGGTGACTTCGGGAGTATCGTGGCCCAGCTCGGGTAGAAGTCGATCGATGCTCGCGCAGATCTCCTCGACCTTCGGTGTGTCCGTGGACCACGCGATGTAGCGCTCGCCGTTCCTTACTTGCACGCTCTCGAGCAGCCGGATGTGACACTCGGCATTGTCCCGGACATCGACTGTCATCCACGGCCGGTACGCGCCATTTTGCTCGTACTCGCCCAGGAGCATCTTCTCGATATTGTGCTGCCAGGGGCCCATGTCTTTCTGGTGGGGTGACTGGATCGGGCCGACGTTGTCGGCCGGGCAGCAGGTGATCGCGTCCCACCGGCCGCTCTTCTCGGCGGCTTCGGCGAACGTGAGCTGGGCCAGCAGCTTGCCCATCGAGTAGCCGTGTATCTTTCTTTCCGGTGTCCGCTTCGGGTGCTGCTCGTCCGGATACCGGTCCTCGTAGAGTACCGGACGTCTCACGAGCTCATGAATGTCGGCTTCGGTGATGACGGCCGCGATGCTCGAAGTGACGATGACCCGGCCGACGGTCTCGGACTTGTTGACGCTCGCGATGATGTGCTCGCACACCATCTTCACGTAGTCCTGGTCGACATACTCGCTGACGTGGGACACGTGGCACACACCATGGCACCCGGCGAAGATCTCGTCGAAGCAGCCGGCGTTGTCCAGGTCGGCCGAATGAAGGGTCAGCCTGCCCGAGGCATGACCCGGCATTCTCCTGAGGAAGTCCGTGCGTTCGGGATCACTTGCGTCGCGGACGCATGCCCTCACCCGGTATCCCTTGTCCAGCAGAAGACGAACAACCCAACCGCCGATGAATCCAGCGCTTCCTGTGACGGCGACTGTACTACCCTTGGGAACCGGGGCCACTTGATACCTCCCGACGCGTTGCGCGCGCGGCGTCGTGTGTGAGAACGAGACTCTCGCCTGCATCTGGAGCTGAACCGAGGGATCCCAGCATCGGTTCTTGTCGATCCGGGGTCAACACCCGTATCGTGCAAGAAGTCGGTCGGCTTCCCGACGCCAGCTGACGGCGACTCCGCGAGCATCGATGCGCCGGCAAGCGCCCGCGATTCGACGCTCTCGGGCGTGCAGGGACTAGGACTCCGCTGACCCGGCACACCGTCTCGACGGGGATACCCGAAGGGGCGCCGCGATCCGGGCTGCCCGGCGGTGATGGAAGCCGGGCGCACGGGTAGCGAGCTCGAATGCGATCGGGTGTTCGAGCGGGGTGACGAGTTCTGGACACCTGAGTGCAGAACAGGATGGCAGACCGTTTGGCTCGAGTTGAGTTCGTACGCCGAGGTAACGGGAACTCGCATGCTTGACACGTCACGTCGGGGCTTCTGCTTGATCGTAATCATGGGGTCGGGAGCGGCGCTTGCGGCTCAGCCGAGCTTCGACTTGTCCTGGGACGTTCCGTCGGACGTTCGCGTCGCGGCCGGGGACACCGTCGTCATCGACGCCGTCGGATTCATGACCCCCGGCGGCGACGTCGGCGACTCGGGAGCGCAGGGATGGTCGATGAGCTGCACCGCCGACGGCTGGGCGATCACCGGCATCACGACCGACGGCACCACGGCGGCCGACGTGTCGATGGGCGGATTGCGCAACACTGGCTTCGAGATCAGCGAGCTGACGAGTCGCGCGCGCCCCGGGTCGGACTGCGACGGGCGCGACGGAGCGGTCAGCGCGGTCATCCTGTCCTTCGTCATGGAGGTCACGTGGCCGCCGGACGAGCCGTCCGACATCGTCGTGGTGCAGCTCGAAGGTACCGCATCCGGCAACGCCGGTGAGTCGGTCTCTTGCTCGATCTCGTTCACCGACGGCTGTCAGGGAAGCGGCCAACCGGTCGACAACCGGGTGACGCACCGGTGGAGCACGATCATCCCGGGACTGGGGTCCGCGACCACTCTCGTAGACACGATCGACGACAGGCCGTGTCCGCTCGCTGGCGACATCTCGATCGCCGTTTCGGGCTCCGGGTCCCAGCAGGAAGGCGCGGACGTCCGCGTATCCGAGTTCGACGAGCCGCCGCTCCGGGTGGACGCGTTCGGCCCCCCTGGTGAGATCGCTCAGGCGACCGTATTCGCCGAGATCATCTCCAACGACGCCGGAACGGGTGTACAAGGCTGGTCGCTGTCCGTGGCGGTCGAGAACGGCGAGGTCGTCGACGCGACGACGGAAGGCACGATCGCCGCCGACGTCGCCATGGGAGGCAAGCGCAACACCGGTTACGAGGTCACCGAGATCATCGACCCTTCTCGTGAACCGACCGGCGGGCCGCTCGCGGGCCGCGGACCGCAGGGATCTGGAGTCGTCAGCGCCCTTGTGCTCTCCTTCGTGACGAATATCACGCTCGACACCACCGGCACGGCGACAGTGCTCGCGATCACGGTGTCCTCCGGCGAGCCGCTCGTCGACGGGAATCAAGCGGCGCGCGTCGTGTGGCGTGACGGTCTCCAGGGGTCCGGCCAGCCGGTGAACACCGTGCTCACGATCGACGGCAACACGGTTCGCCCCTGCGGTTGTCGGGATGCCACGATTCTCTTCGGCCACGGTGATATCCTCGTCGTCCGCTGCGACGCGAACCTCGATGGCAACCTCGACCTCGCCGACTCGGTCCGGATCGTCAACGAGCTCTTTCGCGAGGGCTCCGTGTCCGGCTGCGAGAAGGCGAGCGACTGCAACGGAGATGGCCAGATCGACCTGTCGGACGTCACGTACGGTGTGGCCTACCGATTTCAGGGAGGGCCGTCGCCGCCGGCGCCGTTTCCGGAGTGCGGTCTCGACGTGACAGAGGATGATCTGACATGCGAAGACTCGGGCTGTCTCTGATCGTCCCGCTCCTGCGGGGCGTGGCCGTGAACGATGCCTTCGCGGGCGGCGTGGCGTTCGAACCCGGAATCAGGGGGCCGTCGAGCATCACCGGTCCCGCCGGTGAAACCCGGCCGGCGGACTTGGTGGGGATCATGACATCCGGCGGCTACCTCGGTGGCGATGGTGCGCAGGGTGGGGCGATCAGCCTCGGCGGGAGCGGCTCTTGCGAGATCACGGGAGTCACGACCGCCGGGATGACCGCTGTGGACCTCAGCGACCGCCCTGCGTCCTGCGAGGAAGCGAGCGACTGCAACGGCGGCGGCCTGATCGATCTCGCGGACGCGACGTGCGGTGTCGCCCGGCAGCTCACAGGAGGGCCGCCGCCGCCAGCGCCGTTTCCGGGCGGCGGACGCGAGGAGGACGACGACGAGCCGGCCTGAGGACAGGAGCTCCGGGACTGAAGAAGGCGGCCCCGGACCTGGGAGCCCGGGCCCGCCTGCGAGGCTCTGGCGACTGCGGGGTCAGTTGATGCGCTTGTAGGTCCCGCCGTTCTGGCGCGTCAGGTTCTGCAGGAAGCGCTCCTGCGTCTGCCTGGAGTTGCCCATCAGGACTCCGACCGCGTTGATCTGCGCTCGCTGGTAGTTCTGAGATTCGACCACCTGGAGGGTGCGGTCGAGGTAGGCCTGCTCGCCGAGACCGCTGGCGCTGCAGGTGCCGCCGCCGTCACCGACGTAGACGATGACCTTGCGCCTGGCCGAGCTCATGTTGGCGTAGCGCAGCGCCGTGAGGATGCCCGCCTGGCAGCAGCTTTGCCTGCCGCCACGCACGCTGGTGATGAAGCCTGACGCAGCCGACTTCATCGAGGCCGACGCCTCGACGGGGCGACCGCCGGACGGGAAGCGCTGCAGTCCGGCGTCGAAGAAGATGACCGCGAACTGGGTGCTCGACGAGAACTCGGAGACGTTTCTCGACACCTCCTGCTTGGCGCGGCCGAGCTCGCCCGAGTCCTGCATGCTGCCGGAGCGGTCGATGGCGTAGAAGAAGCCGTCTCCCTCGAGCTGCATGCCGAAGAAGATCGGGAGATCGGGAACTGTCTCGTCGGGGTCCGAGTCCGCGGCGACGCCGTAGGGCAGGTCGAGGTTCTCCTTGAAGTCGCTGCCGTTGCCGATGTCCTGAGCCGGGAGCTCGACACCGAGCCTCGCGCACAGCAGACCGCAAAGGATCCAGCGCAGAGAGATTCTTGCGGACGTCATCGTTGTTCCTCCTTTCGACGGAATGGCCACGGGCTTCCACGGCCCGCTTCCCCGGGGACGGGACTCCGGTCTCGGGACTCCAGCTCCCCGAGGGTCGCGACCGAGGCCTGACCCCTGCGAGTTTCGGTTCGAAAGACGCCTGGTCCGGATCACCCCGGGGAGCCCGCGCTGATTCGTGGCGGTGTCGTGAGTCGATCCGGAAACGGCGAGATCCCTGCCGCGGCTGGGTGGGACGTCCGGTGGATCTCATCCAGAAGGACGAAGTGGAGCGACGATATCTTGCGGAAAACCGTCGCGCGCCGGGCAATCGACGGAGCTGGATCGGCGCGGGATACCGCGCAGCGAAGTCCCGGGTGTCATGACGCAGAGCCCGACGGTGCTGTACGGCCATTCCGTCCGCAGCGATTCGTCCACCAGGGCCTGACCTGCGCTTCCGTGAGCGCCGGCCCGAGCGTGACGCCGATCTCGGCCGACGACCGCGGACCGGACTGCATCGTGGCCCATGGACGGGGAATCCTCGAAGGGGTGAGAATCTCGCGGCAACTCCGGGAGCTCGAAGTACCATGACCTGCGAGTCACCAGGGCTCCCCCGGGGGCCGCTCCAGACCGCCGGCTTGGCGACCGCAGACCCGGGGAGGGGGAGCGACCACGACTGCCTCCGGAAAGGGACACCGGGATATGCCGAGAGCTCCGAGATCTGTTCGAGCCGCGACGGTCGCAGGGCGGCGTCGCGAGTCGGCGCCCGCAGGCGGCGGTTTGCTGCTGGCCTTCGCCGCGAGTCTCCACCCGGGCTGCGCTTCGGGTCCTCCCGATTCGGTCGACATGTTCTCTTCACCTCTGGCGGACATGACGTCCGACGACATCGAAGAGAAGCTCGAGGGAGATCTGAAACGCCTGCAGACGATCGCCACGGGCGCCGATGACCTGGCCGGGAGGTCCGAGGCGCTTCGCGCCGAGCTGGCGGCGAAGCTCGACAAGGAACAACGGGACTACTTCCTTCCGGAGGAGGGCGACCGGATCCGTTCACTGTTCGGAAGCTATCTCGCCTACCGCACCGCGCTGCTCCGGCTGCTCGCCATGTACTCCGCGTTCGATTCGGTTCCCGATCCCGAAACGCGGGCACGCTGCTTCATGGTCGGCTACGCGTCGGCCATCACGGTCTTCGAGCACAGCTCGAGGCTCGTCAATACCTACTGGGAAAACGATCGCGCCAGGACCAAGCTGGACGAGCCGGAGCCCAGCTGGGGCATTCGCGAGAAGATGTTCACGGCCGTCTACCGCAACGTGAGCAGCGGCTGGAACATCGAGACTGCCGAGGAGATGGCGGCCTACTTCGACGTCCACGCAGAGAACTGGCGCCAGGCAGCGATCTGGCCCGCGACGGATTTCGACTGGCTCGAGCACCGTATCCAGCACGGCCTCGCCTACGTGCGGGAGAATTCCGTCGCACCGCAGAAGGCGTGGCTCGACCTGCTGACGGATCGGGTCAAGCAAGACGCGTATTCACCGTTCTACTCGATCCAGTCGGCGGTATCGACGTGGATCGGTGACACGCGCGTCAGCTGGCGGAAGCCCTCCGTCACGATCGAGCAGATCGAGGGAATCGAGCCCCTCCTGAAGCCAGGGGACATCGTTCTCGAGCGGCGCAACTGGTACCTCTCGAACGGCTTCCTGCCCGGATTCTGGCCCCACGCCGCGCTTTATGTCGGCCGCCTCGAGGACTTGCAGAAGCTGGGGATAGCGGACCGACCGGAGATCAGGCGCAGGCTCGAGGAGTACCGCGCGAAGGCGTCGGACGGCCATGACAACACCGTGATCGAGGCGGTCAGCGAGGGCGTCATCTTCAACTCGTTGCCCCGCTCGATGCACGCCGATTACGTGGCGGTACTTCGTCCACAGCTCTCCGACCAGGAGATCGGCGAGGCCATCGTTCGCGCGTTCAGCCATACCGGCAAGCCCTACGATTTCGAGTTCGATTTCTTCACGAGTGACAAGCTGGTGTGCACCGAAGTGGTGTACCGGTCGTATCAGGGTCTGCTCGACTTCACGCCGTTGCCGAAAGTGATGGGCCGCTCGACGCTGCCGGCGGTGGAGATCGCGCGCAAGTACGTCAAGGAGCGTGACGAGGCGGATCGCGATCTCGGCTTCGTGCTCTTTCTCGACAGAGACGCAGAGACGCAACGAGCGCACCGGGCGAGTGAGGACGAGTTCTGCGCCTCGGCCGAGCGATCTCGGAGCTCGTTCGGCCAGTGACGCGCCTCTGCCGGCGAGGAGGTCATGGGCCGCCGTCCCCTCGTACCGCCCCGTCCGCCGTGAATCGCTCGGCCTCGTCACCGACGTGGCCCGGTCGGTCGGGCAGGACGCCGGCGTCATCGACACCGCTCCCGGCCAAGGAGCGCGCGACGATGAGACCTCGTCCAACGATTCTTGAGCACGCTTGCCGTCAAACTCGTGTGCATTTCATTCCGTGCCTTGCTGCAGCCCACGGAGCCTTCGATCTGCCGCAGAGCCGGCGTGATCACGATGCTCGGCGTGATCGACGTCTCGATCGAGATTCGACCGGGGCCGTTGTCCGCCTCGGGCTCCCGTTGCCCTCGAAATCCAGCCGGCGATCGCTTCCCGGCTGAACCGGATCGTCACGTCGCCTCGAGCGCGTAGTCCTCGCCCGTACCGAGGCCGGTTACCAGCACGGTGGTCGATCTCGTGGCGCGGATGGACGGGTCTCGCTTTCACGGCCGACACGCGGTCAGGCCCCGACGAAGGGATCGCAAGACCCGGATATCTTCGGACTGTCGTTCCGGACGAGTCGTGCACCGGCGCCGGAAGAACGCATCGTGGATTGTGACGCGGCAGCGGTATAGGCTCGACATGACGACAGTCCACGACGGAAGCCCCCGAAGTCCGAGAAGTCATCGGCCGGATCCGAGCGCCGGGGGCGCAGGTCGACGGTGAACCCGTGTTCCTTTCGTTCCGCCCAACGATCACTTGAATGCCGACCATGACCAGGAAACGGGCCGCGGTGGCGGCGTTGCTCATCGCATGTCACTCGACGGTCCGGGCTGACCGGCCGAACATCCTCTGGATCGTGGTCGAGGACATGTCCTGCCACTTCGGTTACCAGGGCGAGAAGCTGGTGAGCACGCCGAACGTCGATCGGCTGGCGGCCGAAGGCGTCGTGTTCAGCAACGCCTACGTAACCGCGCCGGTCTGTTCGGCCGCTCGGTCGGCCATGATCACCGGAATGTACCAGACGGCGATCGGTGCCCACCATCACCGCAGCTCGCGTGGAAAGCTGAAGATCCACTTGCCCGAGGGCGTCACGACGGTTCCCGAGCTGTTTCGCGAAGCGGGCTACTACACGTGCAACCTCGCGTTTGACGGCCGCCGCCCCACGGGATTCGATCGGCCCGGCAAGGAGGACTACAACTTCGTCTATGACCGCAGGGCGCTCTACGACGGACCCGATTGGTCGGGCCGCAAGCGTGGCCAGCCGTTCTTCGCTCAGATTCAGCTGCGCGGCGGGAAGCGTCGCAACGTTCCGAAGTGGTACGAGGACGTGACGGGGGGAGTGAGCAACATCGTCACCGCCGACTCGGTGAAGCTCCCGCCGTACTATCCGGACCACCCCGCATTTCGAAAGGACTGGGCCGGGTACCTCAACTCGGTGCAGTACACGGATCAGGAAGTCGGGATGATCGTCGCCCGCCTGAAGCGAGAGAAGCTCCTTGACGACACGATCGTCTTCTTCCTGACCGATCACGGAGTGAGCCAGGCTCGCGGCAAGCAGTTCGTCTACGAGGAGGGGGCGAAGATCCCGTTCGTCGTCCGGGGGTCGAAGCGGCTTCCGGGAAGGCGCGTTCGTAAGGAGGTCATCGCCCACATCGACATGGCGGCGACGTCGCTGGACCTGGCCGGGATCGACATCCCGAAGGGCATGCAGGGCCGACCGTTGTTCGGCGCGCAGGTCGTCCCGCGCGAATTCGTGGTCTCCGCTCGTGATCGTTGCGACGAGACGGTGGACCGCATCCGCGGCCTCCGTCAGGGCGGATTCAAGTACATCCGCAACTACTATCCGACTCGGCCGTACCTCCAGCCCTGCGCGTACAAGGACCGCAAGCCGTTCATGCAGCCGCTTCGCGACCTGTTCGAGTCTGGCTCGTTGAACGAGGCGCAGTCACTTCATCTGGCGTCCACGCGTCCGGAAGAGGAGCTGTACGACCTCGAGGCTGACCCGTTCGAGATTCACAACCTGGCCGCCGATCCGGCGCAACGCGACCGTCTGCGGGCGTTTCGCGCCAGGCTCGAGCACTGGGTGATCGAGTCCGACGACCGCGGACGCTTCCCGGAATCCGAGGCGATGTACGACAGCGACATGGCGGCCTACGTCGTCGGCCAGAAGCGGCGCAAGAAAAACGAGAACGCCGCCCGGATCGAAGCTAATGTAGCCTTGATGAAGAGGTGGAAAGCGGAAGGGAGATAGAGCTCGAAAGGCCTGTAGATCGCGATGCCGACCCTCGTCGGTGAGGCGCGGTCGCCGGCCGCGGAGCCGGCGTTCGAGCGCTCGGATCTCGTCGAGGAGACGGTCGATCATACGCTGCCGATGACGGTCGAGTCCGCCGGCGGGGGCATGACCGAGGGCTGCCAGGGGTGAATCGTCTCCATGCGTTCGGATGCTGTTGGGTGCGTCCGTCGTCCTGCAATCACCGGAATCCTGCCGGATCACGAATCGTCGGAGGGCCTGGACACGACCCTCTCGTGGAACCGGATCGCAACGAGGGGACGGGTTCGGGGCTGGGCTGTCGTTCTCGCGTCGGCGTGAATCGCCATCAGGCGCCTCGTGGTTCATCTCGATGTCACCGGTAGCGTTGGTGACTTCTCTTCTTTCTCCGTACAATCCGGAGGGTCGTCCATTCGACCAGAACTCGAGCAGCCACCCACTTGTCCCGACATGCACTCGCCGATGAACAAGATCAGAATCGACTCACGTCCTGACCTGAGCGACGGGCGTCTGGTCCTCGCCTTTACCGGCTGGATGGATGGCGGCGAGGTCTCGACGGGCACCGTGACGGGCCTCATCGACGAACTTGGCGCACGGGCCTTCGCGGAGATCGATCCCGAGGGTTTTTACGTTTGTAGCTTTCCCGGCGATCCGGAGACGACCGCGCTCGTTCGACCGCACATCAAGGTTCGCGACGGACTCGTCGAATCGGTCGAGCTTCCGAGCAGCCGCTTCTACTGCGCGGAGGATCGCAAGCTTGCACTGTTCGTCGGCAAGGAGCCGCACCTCAATTGGCGCCAGTTTGCCGATTGCGTGCTCGAGTTCGCCGTCGAGCTGGGCATCGCCTCGATCTACTTCGTCGGCAGCTTCGCGGGGTCGGTTCCCCACACGCGTGAACCTCGCCTTCACTTGCTCGTGTCGCATCCGAGTCTCAGGGAGCCTCTGTTGCGTTTCGGGCTTCGCCCGACGAACTACGAGGGTCCGGGCAGTTTCATGACCTACTTCAACACGCGGGCAAGTGAGCGCGATCTCGCGATGGCGAACATCGCCGTGGAGATCCCCGCCTACCTCGGCGGCCGGAATCCCTTCAGCATCGAAGCCGTGACCCGTCGTCTCGCCTCGATGCTGGAGATCGAGGTCGACCTCTCGCGTCTGCGACAGGCGAGCAATCAGTGGGAAGCGAAGGTGAGCGAGGCCGTCGACGGGGAGTCCGAGATGTCCGGGCACATCCGCGAGCTCGAGAAGCAGTACGACGACGACTTGCTCGAGTCCATGTCGAAGGACAACCTCGTCCCCGGTCTGGATGATCCCTGAAACACGAAGCGGAGCTGCTGGAGGCTGGAGACGAGCCTGCGGAGGTGTCGTCGTCGGGAGCGCCGAGGCTCTCGGGGGCGAGGTCTTGACCGCTCCTCTCCCTCTTTCCGTGATCTCGGGACTCGCGCGAGCTACCCTGTTGCGGAGGTGCTGCCGCGGAACAGGCTGCAGAACGCGACTCCCGACGGTTTCGACTCCGGTCCGGAGTGGCGCGGGGTTCCGGAAGACAACGCCTGGAGAAAGCAGAGACGATGAGATCGGCGATGAGCCGGGTGACGTGCACCCTCGACGTTGGAGTCCTGATTTCGTGGCTTCCAGCGGCACGGGCGGCGACCTGCTGTATTTGCCGATCACCCGGAAACGACAGCCGGCGAGGAGAGTCTGCTGGATTCCCAGCCGAGAGCCGGGCCGTGCAAGACGTCGAAAGGAGTGGAGGCCGATCTGTAGAGGGGACGCGAGATTCTGTGGCTGTCCTCTCCTCGGGGAGGAATCGCGATGCGTTGGATCGAGCCCAGGTCGAAGTGGTGACCGGCGTCACGGGCCTCGTCGAACGGGCGGCGGTCTCATGCCTCTGCGACGCTCCGCGTCGATGTCGGACATCCGGGGCCCGTCGAACGGTCGTTTCACGGCTCGTACAGTTCTTTCTGGTGTGCTGGAGGGCCTGTTTCCGCGTGGCAGGTCGGAGTTTCCGACAGGAATCGAGTCGCTGAAGACAAGGTGAGACGGATGCGCATTTCTCTCTGTTTGTCGGTCCTTGCGAGTCTTCCCGTCTCGGTGCTCGCTGAGGACGGCTGGTGGCAGTTTCGCGGGCCGAACGGGGACGGGCACGCCGGGAGCGACGACCTTCCGCTGAAGTGGAACGAGACGGACAACATCGTCTGGAAGACGCCGGTCCACGACCGTGGCTGGTCGTCTCCTGTGATCTGGAAGAACCAGGTGTGGATGACGACGGCACTGAGCAACGGTCGCAAGCTCTTCGCCGTCTGTGTCGATCGAGACTCGGGAAAGGTCATCCACGACGTTCACGTCTTCGATGTGGAGAAGCCGCAGCGCATCGCGGCGATCAACTCCTATGCGTCGCCGACGTCGGTAGTCGAGGAAGGGCGTGTCTACGTCCATTACGGCACGTACGGGACTGCTTGCCTCGATTCCACGACGGGCGACATCCTCTGGACTCGACGGGACCTGAATTGCGATCACGAGTCAGTGGCAGGGCCGGGCGGCTCGCTCTTCCTCGTGGGCGACCTGCTAGTCATGAACGTGGACGGACGGGACGTCCAGTACGTGATCGCGCTCGACAAGACGACCGGCAAGAACGCGTGGAAGACGGAACGCTCCGTCGATTACAGCGAGGTTCCTGTCAATCAGCGCAAGGCCTACTGCACGCCGACCCTCATTCCTCGGGGGAACGGGAAGCAGCTTGTTTGTCCCGGTGCCAAGGCCGTGATCGCATACGACCCCGTCACCGGGGGTGAGATCTGGAAGGTGCTCCATCGAGGCTGGTCGATCGCTCCCCGTCCGGTCTACGGCCACGGGCTGATCTTTGTCATCATGGATTATGATCACCCGGAGCTCTGGGCCATCCGTCCGGACGGAAAGGGCGACGTGACGGAAAGCCATGTGGTGTGGAAGCAGAAACGAGGCATGCCGCCCCGGTCGTCGCCCTTGCTCGTCGGCGATCTGCTTTTCGTGGTGAATCACGACGGTATCGCGACATGCCTGGAGGCCAAGACAGGCAGGCCCGTCTGGAAGAAGCGCCTTCGGGGCGACTACTCGGCATCTCCCATCCACGCAGGCGAACGCATCTACTTCTTCAACGAGGATGCGGTCTGCACCGTTGTCCGGTCATCGAGGCAGTACGAGGTTCTGGCCGTCAACACGGTAGGTGAGGAGCGACAGATGGCAAGCCCCGCCGCTGCCGGAGATTCGCTGTTCGTCCGCACGGAGAAGCACCTTTACCGCATCGAAGATTCTTCTTCCGAGTGAAGGAGACGGACTCCCGGGCAGCTGTGTCGCCGCGACGCCAACCGTTGCTCCACCCGTATGATGTGAGAGCTCGATCGGTGTCTGCATGCCGGCTGCCGGCGACTCTGCGAGCATCGACGTGCCGGCAACCGCATCCGGTTTGACGCGCTCAGGCCTGCCCGGACTCGGATTATCAGGTCGACTCGAGTCTCGTCATCGCTCGCCGGCGTGATCCGCTTCGACCGACCTGCTGGGGAGTGCTTACCAGTTTCTGGACGCCTGCTGACCTTCCAGGCTCTTTCGACGGGATGTCAGCCCGTCACCGTCGTGACCCGTGATGGAATCGGCAGTAGAGTATCCTCGTGCGTTCGCTGTCGGGACATCACCGTTGTCAATACCTGCAAGGTCGTACCGAGCACGAAATGAGTACCAACAGACAGTCGCGCCGGATCATTCGCTGTCGTACCCGGGTCTTGCTGCTGTGCCTGCTGGCTTCGTCGGCGTCCGTGGCCGGGGCGGAGAAGGGTGCCTTTGCGAGATTCAGGCTGGTCGAGCCTGCGGATCAGCCTTTTTACGTGCAGCTCACCGCCTACATGCACGTGACTCCGTGGACTCTGCCCCCGACGGTCTTTCCGGCCGAGGCACACAGGCATGCGAATCGGCGCGTGGCGGCCGGCGAGCCCACGGAGTGGTTTGACGTCAAGGCCTACCTCGGCGACAAGCTGCACGGCCGCATGAATCGTTCCGGGGGTGTCGCCGAGTTTCCGAACATCTCCGTCACGTTCGTTGCCAGCCCGGACAAGCCCGTGCGAAAAGTGATCATCGAGCTGGCCACCGCCGCGGTCGAGCGAGCGATCGTCAAGCGGTTCGAGGAGAGCCTGGGGCCCCTCTCCGGCGGTCGGACGAGCTTCCTCGTCTCGCCGGACCTGGCTGCGGACGCCGACAGTCTCGAGTCTCTCTCGCAGATGCAGGCGCGCCACCTGACGTGGGCACGCGAAGCCAGCGGTGGCAAGCGCGTGTCCCCGCGACATCACCTGCTGCAAACGTCCTTCTACGGGCCCACGCCCGAAGCCGGCGATGTCGTCAGCCTGCTCGGCTTCAACGTCGTCGGCAACCAGTCGGATCAGATCCAGGCCCGGCATCCCGAGCTCGCGGTTCCTGGCCACACCCACGAGGTGGCGTTCGGTCCGGCTGCGACCCGGGACGAGGTCCACGCGATCATCAGGCGACAAGCGAAAAGGAACCAGCATCTCCAGGCGGGTTCGGTCATCGGGCTCGCCGACGAGATCTGCGCGCGTCCCGTGATCGGCGACAACGCTCAGGCGCTCGCCCACTTTCACGAGTGGCTCGCCGAGAGGAAGATCGACCCGCGGCAGCTCGGAGTGAAGACGCTGCGCGAAGTCGTCCCCATCGAGGGGCCCGCGGTTCTGGCGGAACGGGAAGCCGTCAACGCCGCTGCTGCGCGTCGCGTTTTCTATTTCACCTCGCGATTTCGCCAGGAAGCCGGGACCGAGCGCGTCCGGTGGCACACGGAGGCTGTTCACCGGTACATGCCGCCGGGGCTCATCGCGTCGACTCTGGTGGCCGACCATCCCTTCTTCGGCGGGACAGGATTGGGTATGGGGCTGCGCACGTCGAACACCACGTGGGGCGGCTATCACCTGGCTCTCGACTGGTTCGATCTGGCGCGGAACCGGGCGGTCGACATGATCGGCGTGGAGGACTGGATGGGGCTCCAGTTCATGTACGGCCCGAATTTCACCTGGGAGGGGTTCCAGCTCATGGGCTTCCAGTCCGCCATGGTGCGCAGCGGCGGGCAGGGCCGAACGCCGTCGATGGCCTGGATCACTCCAAGCGACGAGACGAACTTCAGGCTCAAGGCCGGCTCCGCGCTGTGTCAGGGGTCGAAGCACTTCTTCTTCTGGACCTACGGGCCGACCTGCTTCAGCACGGAGAACTACTGGTCGGACCTGCGCGGGGCCTACGACGGCGTCGCGACGCTCGCCCGGCAGCTGGCGGCCGCCGAGCACATCACCGCGCCCGGCCAGATGCGCCGCACACGCGTGGCGTTGCTGTACAGCATCTCCTCCGACCTCTGGCAGCCGTTCGACTACGTCCACATGCTGGAGCGGCGAGGTCTCTACTTCGCGCTCGTGCACCACCAGTACCTCGTGGACATGGTCACCGAGGAGGACATCGCGGCAGGACGGCTGGCAGCGTACGACGTGTTGTACACCGCTGACCCGTGTCTGACTTCCGTGGCGGCCGCCGCGATCGGGAAATGGGTTCGGGACGGGGGGTGGCTCTTCGGCACCTGCGCCGCAGGCAGCCGCAATGAGTTCAACGAGCCGGTGCCGGGGCTGGCAGAGGTATTCGGGATCGAGCCCGGGATCACGACGGAGGTGCAGCCAGGCAACTACAGTATCCGCGCGCGTTGGAACGCACTCCAGCCGATGGACACGGTCGAGGTAGAGGCCGGCGTGCTCGGTCCGGAGCCGTCTCGGTTCGACGTTTTTGGCGTCAAGGGGGGTTTTCCCCCCGCGGCGGGGAGTAGGGCCGCCGCGATACTCCGCGACGCGGAGTCCCCGGTGGCGGTCGCGAACAGTTTTGGCAAGGGCAAGGCCTTCTACTTCGGCGGCGCTTTCGGCGTCTCCTACATCCGCGCCGCGAACTTCGTTGCGAACGCTCTGAAGGAGAAGTGGCCGGCCACGCACCGGGACTTGCTGGCGGCGTTTGCGGCCGGCCGCGGCGCGCTGCCGCTGGTGGAGCTGTCTTCGCCGGTGGTCGAGACCGGTCTCTACGATGCGCGGCCGGGCACCGCCCTGGTGCTCGCGAACTTCACCTACGAGGACATCGCCGCGCTCGTGGTGGGGGTGCCGATCACGAGGGCGATCACTTCCGTGCGCTCCGTCCAGACCGGGCCGCTGGCGTTCGAGCTCGAGGAGGCCACGGCCGCCCGTAGGGCTACCGGCCACAGCTTTGTCGCCCGTTTCACGATCAAGCTCGGGCTCAGCGACATAGTCCTCCTCGAGTGACGCGTCGTCGTTGCTGGCGATCACCGGCTGCGATGCGGGGTGACCCGTGTCGAGGACCTCGTGCGCTCGGTGCCGTGTTGGCCGCCCGTATGGTGCGAGAGCTCGATCGGGGTCCGAACGCCGGCTGCCGGTGACTCTGGGACCATCGATGCGCCGGCAACCGCCTCCGGATCGACGCTCTCACGCGTGCCCGGACACCGAATTCCTTGATCGCGCACATCTCCTCCACGTGGATTCTCGATCAGGGCTCGGTCTCGCGGCGCCTGTCGAGGGATCGAACGGCACCTCGATCCCCGATCAGGTCCACCATCTCGTCGGCGAGTGCATCGCCCGCGTCGACAAGGAACTCGGCGCTGCCCGTGTAGTGGTGGCTTCGCCTGCTGACGTCCTGGAATCTGTCCCGGCGGGCGTACTGCTCCGACGTCTCGTGTTTCCGGCCGGCCCAGCGGACCTTGTACTCGAGGTCGAGCAGGATCGAGAGCTCCTTCGGGTGAGAGGGCATGGCATCGAAGGGGGTGAACGTGCCCTTGAACCCCTCGAGCTCCGCGACGGCGATCTGGCCCGGCGCGAGGAGTGATCCTGCGCCGAGCGCGCCGGTCGTTCCGATGACCGGCGGCATACCGGGAGTCTTGACGACCTTGCGAGGGCCGCGGATGAAGCGCTTGATCGTGCGCTCGTACTGGGTCCCTGCCCGTTAGCCCTGGTCGCTGTAGCCCTGGAGTCACACCATGCCGGCGACCTCGAAGCCGACACTCTCGTCGTCCTCGGGGTGATACTTGCCGGGGCGGGGAGCGCGGCGAGGCTCCCCGGGCTCGTGCTCCACGGCCTCGGCTTCGGCCTTCTGCGTCTCAGCCCCGTTCAGCGCTTCGCGGCTGGCCTCCTCCCGGACTGCGGGGCCGGCCCCGATTTACTTCGCGTCCTCGACCCAATCCGGCGTCCCGAACCAGTCGTGCATCTCCCTGACGAAGGGCGCCACCACGTCGGAAGGCTCCGGAATGTGGCCGCGATCACCCGATTCGACCATCCATGTGTCGAGCGCGGCGCGCAGACGCAGCAACGCTCCCTCGTGTTCCGGATCTCCGGATCCGACGAGGTTCCGGATCTCGTGCGGGTCGCGCTTCGTATCGAAGAGCATCTCATCGGCAAACGGCTTCATCAGATCGAGCGCAGGCCCGGAGAGCTTGCCCTCTGCCTTGAGTCTGCGCATGAGCGGCTTGACGAGAAAGCACTTCTCCTTGTACCGATTGAGCGTCTCGAATCCGGCGCCAGGAGTGAAGTTCCTCACGTAGTGGAATCGTCGGTCATGGACGGAGCGCATTCGTACGACGGTTTCGTCGATTCTGTCCCGGGCCGCAAAGGCGAATCGCCTCGGCGGATCCGCGTGCGGGCCCAGAAAGACGCGGCTCTGCATTCCCGGCGGACGCTCTGTTCCCGCGATCTGCAACGTGGTTGCCGTCAGGTCCATCAGGCTGACAACTCGATCGCTGACGCTCCCTCGCTTCTCCGACTTGCTCAGAACCGGATGGTTCTTCGCGCCGCGGACGATGAGAGGGACGCGGAGGCCCGAGTCGAACGGCCAGTGGATCCCCCTCGCCGTGAGTCGGCCGTTGTCCGAGAAGAAGATCACGACGGTGTCGTCGTACAGGCCATCATCCTCGAGTCGCTTCAGAATCTTCCCGACGCGGACATCGGCGCCGCTGATGGAGTTGAGATAACGGGACCACTCCTGACGTACGACGGAGTGGTCGGGGTAGTAGGGCGGAGGCGTCACGTTCTTCTCCGTCGCCACCTTCGGATGCCACTCCTCGCCCACCCACGGGACGCGCTCCTTCTGCGCGGACTTGCGATCATAGATGTCGTATTCCGCCTCGGGAAGGTTGATCTGTGCAAAGAAGGGCTGATTGGCTTCGAGGTCGTCCCACTGCGCGGTGTCGTGGAGCTTGCCTTCGTTGACGAAGTTCAGATCGAGCTTCCCGGTGCCCATCTGCTCATCGCCGAGATGAGTGACGTTGGCCGTGTAGTAGCCGACGTCCTTCAGGCGATGAGTGAGCGGGCGGATACCCGGCGGAAGCCGGAAGTCGTCGCTCCGATGCGAGCGCATGTTGTGTGTATCCGTCGTGGTCTGATACATGCCGAGCATGAAGCAGGACCGACTGGGGGCGCAGACCGGCGAGGTCGAGAAGGCGTTCGTGTAGCGGATGCCGTGCCTGGCGAGCGTGTCGATGTTCGGAGTCGAGACCTGCTTTTCACCGTAGCACCCGAGGTCGTTGGAGAAGTTCTCGGCCACGATCCAGAGGATGTTCGGACGTTCTCTCGCCGCGAGGGGGGCCGGGGCCCACAAGGTGAGGGCCACGATCCCGGAGCAGGCCAGCAGGCAGCTGTGGGTCGCCGTGTTTCGCACGGCCCCATCATAGTCGAGTCGGTCTCGGCGAGGCCAACCCCGATCTCGGGATCCTCGTTCCGGGATCTGGCGTGCGTCGATTCGGAGGGAGTTCAGACCCCTGCGCAGGGGCGGAGACCTCGCGTGCGACGCGGTGTTCGATCGACCTCGACGGAACGACCAGCCCGCTACCCGCCCACCTTCTCGATCATGTCCCCGGTGATATTCTCGCGCCCTCGGAAGCCCTTGCGCCAGCGGGCGTCGATCACGGCTTCGCCGTAGAAATCGACCTTCCCCAGCATCACGGTCGGATCGGCGGCCAGACGGCCTCGTGTATCGGTGAACACCTTGATCAGGTACTTTCCCGGCGCGAGTGTGGCGTCCTCGGAGTCCCGGCTCAGCGGCCGGGGGGCCGGCGGCCGGATCAAGAAAAGCGCTCCCCCGACCCTTCTCCTGGGCGTCACCGAGCCTTGCGTGAACGCGATCGGACTCGCCTGCCAGGATTCGGTCTCCCCGTCCCAGGCGTGAACAAGAAGCTGAACTCGGCGGAGATCGGGCCACTCCTCCGGCACCTTCCGCAGGAAGATAACGTGCTTCGACGCATGCCAGTTGTCGGCGGGCAACTCGTCGACCGAGCTGTACCGGTCGCCGACGACCTTGGCGTAGTCCTCGAGCCAGGAGACGAACGACTTGTACGTCTGGTCGTCGACGTGGATCTTCAAGCCGCCCATGTGCGACACGGGATCGACGTCCGACGGTTTCTGATGCTCACGAGTCCCGTCGATCTTCGGCGGCAACTTCGAGATCGGCTTGACGATCATCAGGCTCTTGCGCGGGTTCCTCAGGTTGATCAGCGGGAGCCGGCCAGGCGGCGTGTTTCGACTCCGCTCGATCAGGTACCGGAGCGTCGCTTCCGGTGTCTTCTTGAAGAGGCGCAGGCGTCCGGGGGGATCCTGGCCGAACTCCTCTTCGTACTTCCTGACTCGCTCGATGGCCTGACGGTGTTTCGGGTTGGTCGCCTCGATCTCGAAGGGGGTGTGACACGGGAAACACCGCATCCGCTGCGACCAGACGTTGCGGGCGAAGGAATCCACGACGCGACTCCTGCGCGCATGGCGGATGACCCCGTCGGGTCGTCTCGGCCTGGCGTGGTCA
Organism: uncultured Planctomycetia bacterium; assembly: GCA_964390645.1. Lineage (GTDB taxonomy): Bacteria > Planctomycetota > UBA8108 > UBA8108 > UBA8108 > CAYMLL01. Next base: position 20,395 of record CAYMLL010000058.1, read on the forward strand.
GCTGCGTCCGGGGCGAGCAGGTTGCGCAATACAGGGTCCTCGCAGCAGGCCTTGATCCAGGCAGCGAACGCCGCGTACTCGGCCTTGCGGGTCGCTTCATGAATGAGCTTCGCGCCCTCGTCGAGGTCCTTCTCGCCCATCTTGATCAGGGTGAGGATCTTCGACTTCTCCGGACGCTCGAGATCGATCAACCCCTGGGAGCTGAGGGACGCGAACGTCATCTCGTGGGAAGGAAGAATGTACTCCTTGAGATCCACAGCGGACAGATGGCATTGAATACAGCTCGAGGGCTTCGCCGACCGGAAGATCGGCATGATCCTCTGCTCGAAGAGATCGATCGGCGCCGGCTTGCCGCTCGCCTCGTCGGCGACCACCACGTCGGATGCCGCCACCGACAGAAGAGCGGCGACGAGTGTTCGAATCAGGCGTCTCGACATCGTGGTTCTCCGTGTAGAAGCCTGGTTCGACAACGTTCTTCGTCCGTCGGACCCCGACTTGTAGGGTCAGAATACTCGAACATGTGGAAGCCAGCCACGTTCCGAATCCACGGGTTCCCGTGAATCGGGGACTCCTGCTCCTTTCGGGTCCATGCTTTTCGGCTTGTGGCGATGCCCGTGCGGTCAGGAGGATCGAACGAGTTGGAATCGGCCGCTTTCCGCGTTCATCGGGTCCCTCGAATCAGCACGTCCAGACCCGCCCACATCGCCTTCACCGGATGCCACGGTGGAGCGAAGATGAGAGACCCACGAAACGGCTTGCGCACGTCACCGGCTCCGTCGAGGAGGTGAGGCGTCTCGGGAGAGAGTACCTCGCCGTCGCGAACCGAATCTCGAGAGCCCGGATTGATGGACGACTTCGGTGGGGTTTTCGAGCTGTACCACCGGGAGGCTGCGTCGTCTTGTTGACCATACGGGAACGGTCACGTCCCGCGGCATCATTCAGCAACGCCGCGTCGGTGCATGAATCATCCCGGTCGAGAGCCCGGTCGGCCAGGTCACGACGGGCGTGAGGGGCAGCACGGCCCCGTGCCGTGTTCACTCGTTCTCGCCTCAGGCGGGCGAGTGACCCGCCGCTGATCGTGCAGGAGCGCTGCCCGAACGAGTGTGCTACTGGATGAATTCCGGCGGATCGAGCAGCACCTGATCCCCTTCCTGCAAACCGGCCTCGACGACGACGAACACGTCGTTGCTGTCGCCGAGCTGCAAGGAACGCCGCTGTGCTTCTCCGGGAGTTCCGACCCAGCAGAAGGCCCCCTGCTCGGTTTCGTCCACCGCTGCTACCGGGATCATCAGCACGTTCTCGTGCCGAGTCATGATCACCTCGACCCCGGCGTTCATGCCCGGCTTGAGACCTTCCACCGAGGGAAGCTGGATGATCGAGTCGTATTTCACGATGTCGCCCGTCCACCACCCTGCCGGCCGGGCGGTCGAAGCCACGGAGGAAACCTCGCCTTCGAGCGCTCTGTCCGGCAGCGTCACCCTGGCAGACATCCCCGGCTTGATGCGGTCGATCATCGACTCGTGAATGCCGAACTTGACTTGCATCTTCGACAGATCAGGCATGAGCAGCAGCACTTGATCATTGTGCGTCGTTGCACCTTCCGTGATGTCGGGTGTGTCCTTCCACTTTGCGGTCGACGGGTAAATCACCAGGCCGCTCCTTTCGGCCTTGACGACACAGCGCTCGATCTCCTTGCTCGCAAGAGCCACCCGAGCCTCGTCCATCTTGAGGACTTCTTCGTGTGCGTTTGCCGCTGATTTCGCTGATTCCCAGTTGCCTCTGAGCCTTACCAGCTCCTCTTCCTTGGCGAATCGAGTCAGCACATCGATCTCGATCCTCTTGATTTCCACGTCGGCCTCGGCCTCCTCGACGGCGAGCTCGTTCTGCTTCACATCCAGAGCACTTGCGTACCCTTTCTTGAACATCATGCGAGCATGATCGAGCATGCTCGTCCCCGTACGCAGTTTCGCCTCGGCGATCGCCAGGTCCTTCTCCAGCGTCATGAGCTCCGTGCGATACTTGCCTTCCAGGTACTCGGATATGGCGAGCCCCGCTCTCGTGGCCTGAGCCCTGAATCCTATGGCTGCGTCCTTCGATAGATACGCGAACTTCGTGCGTTCGTGGAGGTAGTCTTCGATCTGCTTGTTCTCCAGCCGGACCAGTTCGTCGCCTGGCTGTACCTGAGTACCGTTCTCGATCACCCGGGTGATGGTGCTATGCCCTCGGACCTCGCACTTGATTTGCGTGTTGTTCGAGCTCTCCAGGGTCCCCTGTTCCGTCAAGGTGACGAGCAGGGCTCCACGCTTGATCGTGTGGACCAGCGTGGAACCCACCAGCTCCCGTGCCTCCTCGATGGAGGCCGTCGGATTGAGCACTACCTGATCCCCTTCCGTCAACCCGGCCTCGACAACGATGAACTCGTCGTTGCTTTCGCCGAGCTGCAGAGAACGCCGTTGCGCTCCTTCGGTGGACTCGACCCAGCAGAAGTGCTCCTGGTCGGTCTCTACCACTGCTGCCACCGGCACCGACAACACGTTCTCGTGCCGGGCCACGATCACTTCCACCTCGGCGCTCATGCCGGGCCTCAGCGATCGCACGGAGGGAAGCTGGATGACCGTGTCGTATCTCACCGCGTCTGCGGTCCACCAACGGGCCGAACTTGCGACCGAGGCTACCGAAGAGACCCTGGTGTGAAGCGTCCTGTCCGGCAGGGTTACACTGGCAGCCAGTCCCGGCTTGATGCGGTCGATGATCGACTCGTGAATCTGGACTTTGACTTGCATTCGCGACAGGTCGGGCATCAGCAGCAAGACCTGGTTGTTGTGGACACTCGCACCTTCTGCGATGTCGGGTGCATCCTTCCACTTTGCGGTCGAAGGGTAAATCACCAGGCCGCTCCTCGGGGCTTTGATGACGCAGTTCTCGAATTCCTCCAGCGCGAGTTCAAGGCGACCCTGCTCCAGCGCCAACCCCGCTTTCCGCCCTTCCAGCCTTGCCCTGGTAGCGACTACCTGGCCGCTCAGTGATTCCAGCTCCATCGCCTTGGTAAGTCGCTTCAGAACATCAATCTCGGTCTCGTTGACATTCAGCTCCAGCTCCGCTTGCGTGACGGTGTACCCGTTCGCCGCGACTTCCAGCTCTGTCACGTATCCCTGCTGAAACAACGTCTCGGTCTTACGAAGCATCGTCTGCGAGGTGAGCAGGTTCCGCTTGGCGATCACCAGCTGCTTCTCCAGCGACTCGATCTGAGAGCGATACGTGCCTTTCATGTACGCATCGACGCTGACCTTCGCTTTTGCCACATCCGCCTCGGCTCTCGCGAGTGCGGCCTTCGCGATGTTCGTGTCCGTCTTTCCCAGACTGATGGTCTCCTCGATGATTTTCGTATCCAGCCTGACCAGTTCGTCTCCCGCCTCCACGATCGTCCCCGAAGGGATCACCCAGGTGACGGTACTCCGGCCTCCACGGCCGCCGTACCCGCCGCGGATTTCACACTTGATCTCCGTCCGCCTGAAGCTCTCGACGGTCCCCGGTTCGGTGACCGTGACGACCAGGTCTCCGCGCGTGACTGTGTGAATCATCCTGGAGTCGGTCGCCTGCGACGAGCCGGCAACCCAGATCAATGCGGCAGCAGACGCCAGCACCGCGAGCACACCGATCACCAGCCGGCCCCTTCTCCACCAGCTGCCTGGTCCCCACCAGCTGCCTCGTACGGAATCCTGAAGACCGCCGCACGGTTGCGAACGCCCCGGTTCCGGATGGCTCTGCATTCCTGGACGCGTCTGATTCGACACGGATCGGTCTCCTCGATCGCCGGCCGCTGGAGTGATTCTGATCTTGCGCGGCTGCTCGTGAGGCCAAAGTACTCGAACGCGTTGAGGCCGGCCACGTTCCGTTCTCACGTTCCGGCCGAGACCGATCGCGCAGGGGTTCGTGCCGGCCGACGCGACTTTTCTGACGGCGCTCCGTCATCGCGGCGCCGGCCGGAGTCCATGGCCTCTCGAGAGGTCCGGCATCCACGCGGCGGTCCGTGACACCGCCCTCGCATCGAAGAGTCCGATGACGTCGCCGGAGCGCGTTCTCCGATGTCCTCTCGAGCCGATTGCCGCCCGCCCGACGGGGTTGCGCAGCCATGGCTCGACGATTCGAGGGGCCTCGCTGGAAGCAACGCCTCGGTCATCGAGAGGGGAGCCGGTTCGAGCCCTGTCAGGCGCGTGTGGGAGAGTCTGCTCGCCGGCTCGTGGCGGAGGCACCGGTCGGTGAACTCCCGAAGGTCGTCAGGGGAAGCACCCCATCGCGGCGCGGCGCGATGGGGTGCAGTGTGGTACGATGCCGCGAACGACAAACCGGTTCGCCAACGACGAGCCATCGTGTCGGAGGAACGTCTCCACGGCGCGACGAAGCCCTCGAGACTTCACGACGGGACGGTCATATGCGGTTCGCAGGCAGATTCCTCCTTGTTGCAGTCCCGGTTCTCGGTTGGCCTCACGGACTGTATGACGGCAGACTGCATGGCAACGAAGCGGGGCGGACCGCTGAGGTGCCGCAGAACCTGCGTGTCGTTCTCGAGCACACGAAGCCACTTCGCTTTCCGAGAGGTGGGAGACTTCCTCTCTTCGTGCATCCCATCACGGGCTCACTCTCCGGGATCGGCGATGCGCGCACCGAGGAGATCCTCCGCGAGCTCGATCGGCGCGGCATCGCATACACGGTCGACTGGCTCCCCGGGGACGAGAAGTCGCTCGCCGAAGGTCTTCGCATCGGTGCCATGCAGCAGCGGCTCGGGCTGCGGGTCGCCGTCAACGCGAACGCCTGTCTCTACTCGTTCTTCGACGGGAAGGACCGTACGCTGCATGTGGACGACGACGGGCGGCCCTTTGCGGAGACGTCGTTCGGGGGCAAGCTCGGCTGCCCGTTCACCCTCGAGCACCGCTATCCCGTGATCAAGGAGCGAGTGGAGTCCTTCCTCCGCGCCTACAGGACCGCGGGGCTGCGCATCGACTTCATCTTCGCGGACTGGGAGATCGACGGGCCGATCGAGTGGAACGACGCCTGGGCGACCTCGAAGCGCTGCCGTCGGTGTCGTGAACACCTCCCGGGAATCGACGACTTTCGCCGCTTCCAGAGGAGCCTGCGCGAGATTCGCAGCGAGATGCAGCGGGTGACCTTTGGCGACAACGTCACGGAGTATTTTCCCGAGGCTCTCGTCGGCAATTACGGCGTCTATCCGCACGATGGATATCGCTACTGGTACGACTACTTCGAGCGTCTTGCTGAAGGCGTTCCGTACCGATCGGACCAGAAAGCGCGCTATCGGGAGTGGTTCCCCGAGTTCGAGCGCACCGGCTACACCTTCGCGATGCCGGTCGTCTACACCTGGTATCCGACCTTCGGCTGGTACGACTTCGAGGTTCCGGACTACCGTTGGTTCTACAACATGCTCCTCGTCGGCTCGAACCCCCGCCCGCACACTCCGCGTTCGACACCGATCATACCGTTTGTCCACTGGACGACCACGGCCCCGCCGCCGAAGCCCGACCCTGGCGTCCGGCAGCTCAGTCGGGAGAGCTACCGGGAGCTGCTCTGGCATCTTCTTCTGCGAGGGCACGACACGTTCTTCTTGTGGTGTGTCACTCGTGAGCTGCAGGAGGAGATCGGCCTCGTTCACGAGGTCTACGCCGAGGCGTTGGCCTACCGGGGATTTCTCGACCGTGGTACGCCCGTGACGTTCGATGTGCCGGCGAGTCCGGGCCCGGTCATATCGGGGCTCCGGCTCGGAAACCGCGTCCTCGTTCGCCGCACGGAGTTCGGAGACCATGGCGGCAGCGAGGAGCTGCGTCTCGAGGACGGCAGCGAGATCGTGGTGCCGCGTGCCGGGGGATGCCGGGTTCTGGACGTCCGTCCTCGGGACGAGACGGACGGCTTCCTGCGGGTCGACGGCAAGCCGCGTCTCGCCATCGGGTTTTACGAGCTGCCGGCTGACGACGCAGCGCTCGAAGAGATGGCCGCGGCCGGCGTCAATCTCGTGCGCTGCGGCGGCCGCGAGGATCTCGATCGCGCCCGGAAGGCCGGGCTCCACGGCTGGGTGCCGCTCCCGGTGCAGCAGGGAGCCACGGACGGGCTGCGGGAGAGGATCGCGTCGGTCGTCGACCATCCCGCCCTGGCGGTGTGGGAGGGGCCGGACGAGATCGTCTGGTCGTTCACCGCCTTCAGCGGTCTCGAGAAGAGCGCGGGATTCACTCGAGAGGACTGGAAGCGCCAGTCGCCCGTTGCTGTGGCGTACGCGGAGGCGCAGGGAAAGAAGATCCTCCCGAATATACGGGACGGCATCCGCCTCGTCCGCGAGCTCGACGAGCGCGATCTCCCGTTCTGGATCAACGAGGCGGCGGACAGCGACCTTCGCTACGTGCGAGGGTACATCGACTCGATCGATGTCACGGGCTGCGATTACTACCCGGTCCGCAGCAGCGAATACGAGCTGCCGAGCATCGGTCGTCTCGTGGACCGCTGGACGATGGTCGGCCGGGGCAAGCCTGTCTGGATGGTTCTCCAGGCGTTCTCCTGGCACACCATGAAGCCCGATCGGGGCCGTCGCTATCCGAGCTTCGCCGAGTCGCGATTCATGGCCTACAACGCCATCGCGCACGGTGCTCGCGGTCTCTTCTACTGGGGGTCGTGGGAAATCGAGGACCCGGCGTTCCGGCGCTCCCTGTACGCCCTGACTTCCGAGCTCTCGGCGCTGCAGGCGTTCCTGGTCGGCGCGAACCATGACGAGTTACGGGTGAGAACCGTCGACGAGCTCTTCGATCCACCGGGGCGCGGGGTGCGTGGCCTCCTTCGACGGCACGGCTCGGACTGGCTGCTGATTCTGGTCAACGAGGATCCGCACCGTCATCTGGGTGTCGATGTGAGCGGCCTCGATGCGCTCGAGGGTCGGCGGCTCGAGCTGCTCCACGGTTCGGAGGGCGTGACTGTTCAGCGCGGCTCGATGGCGACGCGTCTTCAGGGCTTCGAGGTCAAGGTCTTCGCGACGGACCGCGGTCTCGAGTCGCGCCGTGGTGAAGGCCGCGGCTACGGAACCGGTCCGGCGGGCCGCTGAAGAGGCCGGCGTAGTGCGGGGGCCAGACGGGATATGGCGACCCGCCGATATGGTGACACGCCCACGGTGTCGTCGAGACGGATTCGATTTTCCGTGGATGGCTGCCCCGCGTGACGCCTTCGAGCAAGGTTGCGCACCAGGTCGTGGCTGACTCCGTGGCCCAGAGGCCGACGGAGCGCCGGATGTTCTCCCTGGCTCTCGGCTCCCCGATCGCGATACTCTGGCGCAAACGCCCCTGAACAGCCGTGGGGAGGGCAGGCTTGGATTCGAAGCTTCTCCGAGACCTCCTGGTGACCGAGCTCGCCGCCGGCCGGCTGTCTGCCGACTTCCTTCGCCCCGCGATCGAGGCACTCTCCGTCTCGGGTGGTGGTGCGGCGCGGGTTTCGCTGAGCGAGCTCCACGAGCAGGTCCATTCGCTGTCGGGCAGTGTCCATCGACAGCTCGCGTCGCACATCGAGCAGCAGCTCGTTCGGCTGGCTCGCAAGTGTGGGGTGAGTGGTGAGAGCGCGAGCGATCTGGACGGGTTCTTTTTGCCCTCCCACGGGCTGTTCGACGCGTCCGAGGTCGGGCTGGAGGCGCTCGACAGCTTCCTGTCAGCGGCCAGGGATCGGCGTTTTTCCGGCCGACAGGAGTCGATCGACGAGGGCATCACCCGGACGGTGGAGGAGGCCTTCGAAGCGGCGCGCGGAGATCTCGAACGCACGGCCGTTCCGTGGGATGCCGCGGTGATCCGTGATCTGGTCGAGGATCTCGAGGCCAGGGACGTTCTCGACGAGGAGAGTGTCGCCCTGCTCCGGTCCTGCACCGAACACGACGCCGAGGGTGAGGAGCTGGGCAAGCTTGCCGAGTCGTTTCGAACGGCGTCGAGTCGTGAGGACCAGGCTGCGGTGCTCGACCGCATGCTCGCCTGGCGCACCGACCGGGTGAGTCGCTTCTTGGTCGAGGCCTGTGACGAAGCCTGGGCGTGTCTGCGCGCCACAGTCGGGCTGACCTATCGTTTCAAGCTCGAGATGGTGGACGATTGGGCCGGGTGTCGCGCCTGGTTGCTCGGCCAGGGTCTGTCCGCCGCCGAGATCCAGAACAAGACGTTGTCGCTGCGCACCGCCCATCTGCAGCCGGTCGACCCGGACGACTTCGCCCGACGCTTCGGTGTGCAGAGCCTCGGCCCATCGTTGATTCACAGGCAGCCGCGCCTCGAGCCGCCCGAGATCCCGGCGAGCCATCGCGCCAGGTCGGAGTCCACAGCGGCGGAAGCGGAGTTCGTCGGTCTCGAAGCGACGGGACCGCCGGACCTGCCACCGGAAGCGGCGCAGACAGTCGAGCCGCCAGGGCCGAAGAAGCCCTCGGTCTGGCGCACCCACCTGCGGCCGTTCTTCGCCGACAACTGGTACATCTTCGCCGGCCTGCTGATGCTGGTCGCGGGTTGTTCGATCGTCGCGTTCTACACCTGGGATCGACACTGGCTGTGGCGCTACACGCTGATGCCGGCGCTGCTCGGCGGTTTCACCTTCGGGCTGGCCGGGCTCGGGCGTTGGCTGGAAGGCCAGGCGGGCGACTTCAAGGGAACGGCAGCCAGTTTGCGGTGTGCTGCCATCGGCTTGCTGCCGGTCAATTTCATGACGGTGGCGTTCCTTGCCGACGATCAGCAGGTTCAGCAGGTGCCGGGGTGGGTCTGGTTCATCCTGCTCGCCGCCGCGGTGTACCTGGCACTGTTCGGCTGGGGGCTGCGCCGCTGGTGCACGGCGGTGTATCCACCGGTGGGCGTGGTTCTCGGCGGCACCTTGCTCAGCTTGAACAGTCTGGTCATCCTGCGGCCGGTGGCCGAGACGTTCGCCAGTAGCGACAACATACCGCTGGTGCTCGGCGTCGGCTTCTACCTCGGCTTCCTCGCCGTGGTGCTCGTGATCGCGAGCTTCACCACGAAGCACCTCACCTTCCAGCTCGCCGACGACAAGCGCGTGTCCTGGTTCGTCGGTGGCACTCTCGTCATCACCCTGCTCCAGGTCTTCGCCTGGGTGCACGCGTCCCTGGGCAAGCTGCCCCAGCCACACACCTACTCCGCGATGATGGTGATGGCCGGCGGCCTGGTGCTCTTCGTCGAGCGTCGTGTACTGGCCTTGAGGGAAGATCCGGCCAGGCACACGACCGAGTCCTTCCTCGGCTTCGCCTTGCTCTTCCTGGGATGCCTGCTCGCCCAGGGCGAGTCGTGGGGGCGGGTGCTCGCCGTCGTCCGCGCCGGCGCGGGG
>CAYMLL010000059.1:0-29666 GCA_964390645.1 uncultured Planctomycetia bacterium
CTGCCGTTTCGAGGCATGCCCGCCTATCCCTACGACGACGTCGAGTATCCGGTGTCGGGGGTGCTCGGTGACTACCGTCAGCGGTGGAACACGCGCGTCGTCGAGGGGTTGTCGATGAAGATGATCGGTGACGTCATCGAGAGGCGGTGAGGCGAGCACGATGTGGCCGGACCGGGAGGACACGCGTGAGCTGATCGTCGGTGCGCACGGCGGTGAAGAGACCGCCGTGGAGCGTCTGCTGGACCGTCACCGGGAGGCCCTGCACCGACTGGTCAGCATGCGGCTCGATCGTGCGGTGGCGCGTCGTGTCGACGCCAGCGACGTCGTGCAGGAGGTGCTGATCGAGGCGCACCGGCGGCTCGGTGACTATCTCGACCGAACCGACATGCCATTTCACCTCTGGCTGCGCCGCATCGCTCTCGATCGTGTCATCGATGCGCACCGTCGACACCGCGTCGCGCAGCGTCGCAGCGTCGACCGGGAGAGGGCGCTCGCGTCGCCGGCATTCGACGATCGGTCGAGCGTCGACCTGCTCCATCACCTCGCGGATCAGCAGCTCACTCCGGCGGCGGCGGCGATCCGCCACGAGCTCGCGAACCGCTTCCAGGCAGCGCTCGAGCAGCTCGGTGACGGCGACCGCGAGGTACTGATCATGCGTCATTTCGAGGGACTGTCGAATCAGGAGGTCGCGGTGGCCCTCGAACTCAGCGAGCCTGCGGCCGGGATGCGGCATCTGCGCGCGCTCCGGCGACTGCGCACGGTCATCGAGGCGGACGGCGGTAGCGGTCTCGACGGCGGCGACAGCAGCGGGGGCGTTTGTTGAGCGACCGGATCCTCTGGCAGATTCTCGAGGAGCTCAGCGCCGGGCAGGAGCGTGGCGAGAGGCCGGATGTCGAGGTCTACGCCGAGCGTCACCCGGAGCTCGCCGGCGAGCTCCGGGAGCTGTGGGCTGCGGCGACGCTCGCCAGGGAGGTCGGTCGCATCGCGTCGGACGAGCCGTCGAGCATCACCCTGGCGGTAGGCGAGCCACCCCGCGAGAGCGACCCGGGCGCGACGAGCCTCCCGTCGCGGATCGGCGACTACGAGATTCTCGAGGAGATCGGGCGTGGGGGCATGGGTGTCGTCTACCGTGCGCGGCAGAGCGAGCTCGGACGCACGGTCGCGCTGAAGGTCATCCGCGCCGGGGCGATGGCGTCCAGCGCCGACGTCACCCGCTTCCGCGTCGAGGCGCAGTCGGTCGCGAGCCTCGAGCACCCGGGTATCGTCCCCGTTCATGACGTGGGCGAGCACGACGGTCACCCCTACTTCACCATGCAGCTCATCGAGGGGACGACGCTGTCCGTTCGCCTCGCCGACGGGCCGATGGCCGCGCGGGACGTCGCCGCGCTCATCGCTCCCGTCGCCCGTGCGATCGAGTTCGCGCACCGCAGCGGCGTCCTTCATCGCGACCTCAAGCCCGCGAACATCCTCATCGACGAGGAGGGGAGTCCCTTCGTCACCGACTTCGGCCTCGCGAAGCGTCTGGAGGCGGACGACTCGCTGACTCAGAGCGGCGTCGTCCTCGGAACGCCGAGCTACATGGCGCCGGAGCAGGCCGTGGGCAGCCGCGGCGAGGTGTCGGCGGCGACCGACGTTCACGCGCTCGGTGCGGTGCTCTATCATGCGTTGACCGGTCGACCGCCGTTCCAGTCTTCAACTCCGGTGGAGACGATCTTGCAGGTGCTGGAGCAGGATCCCGTGTCGCCGCGCCTGCTCAACCCACAGCTGGATCGTGACCTCGAGATGATCGTGTTGAGGTGCTTGCAGAAGCCCGTCGAGCTGCGCTACGCGTCCGCCGGGGCGCTCGCTGACGACCTCGAGGCCTACCTTGCCGACGAGCCGCTGTCGGCTCGCTCGGGCAGCATCCTCGACGTCGTCAGCCGCATGTTTCGCGAGACTCACCACGCGTCGATCCTCGAGAACTGGGGGCTGCTGTGGATCTGGCACAGCTTCGTGCTGCTCCTTCTCTGCCTGTTCACGAACTGGCTGCAGTGGGAGGGAGTCGATCGTTTCGGGCCCTACCTCGCGGTGTGGACCGTCGGGCTCGGAACGTGGGCGTCGATCTTCTGGTGGTTGCGGCGACGTGCCGGCCCCGTGACCTTCGTCGAGCGCCAGATCGCGCACGTCTGGGGCGCGAGCATCGTCGGCTGCGTCGGACTCTACCTCGTGGAGATGCTCCTCGGGCTCGACGTGCTGACCTTGACGCCGATTCTGGGGCTCATCGGCGGCACGGTGTTCCTCACCAAGGCGGCGATCCTGACCGGGAGATTCTACTTCCAGGCGGCTGCGCTCTACCTGACTGTCGTGCCGATGGCGCTTTTTCCGCAGTACGGGCCGACGATCTTCGGGCTGGTGTCGGCGCTGTGTTTCGCGGTGCCGGGGTTCCGGTACTGGCGGCAGAGGGGGAAGCGTTAGACGGGTCGTTTCCCGGGTCAGGGCACTTTCGGGTGGGGGGCCTCTCGGGTATCCTCAACCGCTTTCCCTCGGCCGGTCGGATGTCGATGAGACTCACCACGACGATCACGCTCCTCGCCTTCCTCGCCTCCCCTTCCCGGGCGCAGGAGTGGACCCGCTTTCGCGGGCCGAACGGCTCCGGAGTCAGCCGGGCGACGACCGTGCCGGTGCAGTGGAACAAGAAGGACCTCAACTGGACGACGACGCTTCCGGGCTCGGGGCTCTCGTCGCCGGTCGTCTGGGGAGATCGGATCTGGCTCACGAGCGCCGACATCACGGCGAAGACCCGCTACCTGCTCTGCATCTCGGCGGGCGACGGGAGGATCCTCTGGAAGCGGAGCTTCGCATTCAAGAAGCACAAGAAGCACAAGAACAACAGCTTCGCCGCGAGCACGCCGACCTGCGACGGGAAGCGTGTCTACGTGGTGTGGCATTCTCCGGATTCGTCCCCGGTCGTCGCCTTCGATCACGCGGGGGAGAAGATCTGGGAGTACGATCTCGGCCCCTATCGGCACGGCCAGGGCGGCGCGAGCTCGCCGATTCTCCACGACGGCCTCGTCGTCATCGGCAACGACCACGGCAAGGGGAGCGCTCTCGTCGCGGTCGGCGGCGAGGACGGCAAGCCGCGCTGGTCGATTCCCCGTCTTGGCCGGCGTGCGTGCTACACGACGCCGTGCGTGCGTCGTTCCGGCGGGCCGGACGCGGAGATCGTCTTTTCGCACTGCTACGAGGGCATCAGCGCCGTCGATCCGAAGAACGGCAGGGAGAAGTGGGCCATCCGCGTCTTCGGCACCTTCCCCCAGCGTGCGCTGGGGTCGCCGGTTCTGGCGGGCGATCTCGTCATCGGGACGAGCGGCGCGAGGGGTGGAGAGCGGCGAGTTGTTGCCGTACGCCCACGAGCGTCCGGGGCCGGCGTCGCGGTGAAGGAGGTCTACCGCGTGACGCGCTCGGCACCACACGTGCCGACGCCTCTGGTTGACGACGGGAAGATGTTCCTCTGGCACGACCTCGGCATTCTCAGCTGTGTCGACGTGAACACCGGAGCGGAGATCTGGAAGGGACGCGCTCGGGGAAATTTCTTCGGCTCACCCGTGCTCGCGGGAGGTCGGATCTACTGTGTCGAGGCGCGCGGAGATGTTGTCGTCATCGAGGCGGGTGACGAGTTCCGCCTCCTGGCGCGCAACGCGCTGGGGGAGCGCTGCCTCTCGACCCCGGCGATCAGTGGTGGAAGGATGTACATCCGCACCGACTCCCGGCTCTTCTCGATCGGCGGCGCGATCAGCCGCTGAGCCGGTCTTTGCGCCGCAGTGGACGCGCAGTATTCCGGCGACGAGGCCGACGACGGCGAGAGCGATCCGGGTGATGAAACAGGGGTCGTCGAGGGCTCGAAAAGGGCGCACGGATCGGCCTCATGAGTCGGTTACACCCGATGGACCGCACCGGGGTGCGGAAGATGAACCGGGCGCGCCGCAGAACTGCTTCCGACCCTGGATTCGCGCCGGCTGTCTTCTCTTCCCGCCCCCGTCAGCTCGCCAGCACGCGAGCCAGCTCCAGCCGCCGCTCGTCCAGCGTCGGCGTCTCCTTCCATGCGGTCGCCAGCTCCACCAGCGCGATTTTTCCGTGCCGCAGCGCCACGAGCTTGCCGCCTTCACCGGCGATCAGCGCGTCGACGGCGGCCTTGCCGAAGAGCCCGCCCAGCACGCGGTCCCGTGCCCTCGGCGCCCCTCCTCGTTGGATGTAGCCGAGGACCGAGACGCGGGGCTCGTAGAGCGATCGGTCGCCGATCTGTCTCGCGACCTCGTAGGCGCCGCCGGCCTCGTCACCCTCGGCGACGACGACGATGGTCGACTTCTTGCCGTGGCTTCTGGCCTCATCGAGTGTCCGGCAGATCGCCTCGATGTCGGTCCGTGTCTCGGGCACGATCACCGCCTCGGCGCCGCTGGCGAGCGCGACCTCGAGCGCCAGCATGCCGTGATCCCTCCCCATGACCTCGACGAGAAACAGGCGCTCGTGTGATGTCGCCGTGTCGCGGATCTTGTCGATCGCCTCGACCGCGGTGTTGACCGCCGTGTCGAATCCGAGCGCGTACTCGGTGCCGCCGACGTCGTTGTCGATCGTCTTTGGCACGCCGACGACCGGCACGTCCGTTTGCGCCGACAGCGCCCAGGCGCCCTGGAGCGTGCCGTTACCTCCGAGGACGACCAGTCCATCGATCCGGTGGCGCCTCAGGGTCTCGACGGCGCGCGACCTGTGCTCCTCCTCGTGGAACTCCGGGCAGCGGCTCGAGTGCAGGATCGTGCCGCCACGGTTGACGATACCGGCGACGCTGCGGACGCTCAGCTCGACGACGTCGTCCTCGAGCAGCCCCTTCCAGCCGCGTCGCACACCGACGACGACGAGCCCGCTCGCGAGCGCCGAGCGCACGACTGATCGAATGCAGGGATTGAGTCCGGGGCAGTCGCCACCGCTGGTGAGAACGGCGATTCTCTTCACGTTGCTTCACCTCGCTCCACTCTCGTACTCCCCGCCAAGCCGTCCGGCGGCTTCGACGCCGGGTCGCGACTTCGCACCCTTGGAGCCCTGTCAGTGGCCAGCTACACACCGATCTCGCAATCGAGATCGTCCGGAGTCGTGTCGGCTCCGGGATCCGGAAACGGCGGTGGCGGTGCGTTGGCTCCGACGAACAGGAACTGCAGGACTGCCACCGCATCCGAGATGTCGAGCCCTCCGTCGTCGTTCGCGTCGGCGGCGTCCTCGCAACGGACTCCTTCGGTGCCCCCGAACAGCGAGTCGAGGAGGACGACGGCATCGGAGATGTCGATCTGCGTCGAGAGATCGGTGTCACCGCGGATGAAGAGTGGCCGGCTCGTGACGATCACCTTGCCACCGAGCCCGACGGGCTCGACGACCGTTCCGCTGCCCGCGAGGGTGAACTGCAGGTCGATCGGGGGAGATCCAGCGCCGTTCTGGAACGTCAGCGGCAGCTCCTCGCCTTCCTCCAGATCCTCGGATAGAGAGACGACGACGTTGCCGATGTGTTGACCCACGCCGGGCGGAATGCTCGGAGTCGGTCGCGTGAACGACATCACGAGCCCGAAGGTCGTGACGCCGGCGTCGTTGTCGATGTTGGCGGCGGCGAACTCCGCGGCCGCGGCGAGCGTGCCGTCGACGTCGATGGCGTCGACGCCGAGGTCGGCTGCCGGGTAGACGAGCGCGAACGAAGCGCCGCCGAGATGCTGGTCGCTCGACGTGAGCACCCGCAGCGCGACTCCACGGGCTCCCGGGGGAGCCGTGGCTCTGTCGAGCTGCAGGACGTTCGATGCGTACGTGAACGCGTCGGTCAGGGTGAAGTGATCCTCACCTTGCTGCAGGATGAGGTTGACGGCGCCCGCGCCGTTCGCTTCCGGGAGCGTGCCGGTGAGCGTGCTCGAGTCGAGCAGAACCGCCTCTCGCAGCAGGTTGGCGCCGACCGCGACGCGAACGCCTGGAAGGAGGTTCTCTCCGTGGATCGTCACCGGGATGCCTCCGGAGACGGGGCCGACGGCGGGCTCGACGGAGATGAGCCTCGGGCCGGGCTCGCCGTAGCGGTAGCCGGCGTCGAGCGTGCTCAGGCCGAGCTCGTTGCGCACGCGGATCTCCACCGGACCGACCCGTGCGCCCCCGGGCATGCGGTGGACCCGGATCCGGCGGCAGTCGATCACATCGAAGAGCGAACGCCGGACGATGTCGCCGTCGATCCACAGTGTCGTGTCGGTGGTCCACGAGAAGTTGCGACCGCCGATGACGACCGTGTTGCCACCGGCGAGCGGTCCGTACGCCGGCATTGTCGACAGCAATCCGAGGGACGGATCGGCGTCGTCGCGGGTGCCGTAGAGCGTCTCGACGCCGTCGATGTCGTCACTGTGGAGCGTGCGAATCTCGAGTCCGCGCTGGCGCTCCGACTCGAACATCGTCGCGTCCCTGTGCGGCGAGTGTGCGAGCCCGAGCGCGTGGCCGAACTCGTGGACCCCGACACCGAGGATGTCCAGGGTGCCGCTCGGCGGATCCTCGCCGGCGCTCCAGGTGTTCGGGGAGCCGTTCGTGAGGGAGAAGAACACGATGTCGAATCCCGTCGCCCGCTGTCCGACGCCGTCCAGAACGGTCACCGCGAGAGCCGCGCCGCCGTCGCCGTCGACGAAGGACACGTTGTTGACTTCGTCGGACAGGTTCAAGCCACGACGGGACGTACGACCCAGGTACTGGAAGCGGAAGTCGGCGTGCGACTGCTCGCGCCACACATCGGCGGCGCAGCGAAGCGTCTCGATCTGCAGATCCCGCCACTCGTCGGTGCTGCCCTCGAAGTTCTCCCGGGGAAAGCCGGGGTTGATCCGGAAGTTGACGCGACCGCGGTTCCATGTGACACCGAGCGTCTCGAAGGCGTTGACGGTGGGGGCGGTCGACAGGACGATCACGGCGATGAGAGTGAGGCGCCGGGCCGATGTCGTCGTCGAACGGGAGGGGGTCACCGCCTCACCTCCGTTCTCTTCTTCTTCCCGTTCGGGGAGGCCCTGTCCGGGGAGGCCGCGCGGGCGGAGGTCTTCGGCGTCTCCCGGCGCGCGACGATCGCGCGGACACGAGCTCGCAGGTCCGACAGGGGCTGCGTCGTGTGCACCGGCAGCCGCGGATCTCCCGCGACCACCGCGACCGTCCTTCCGGCCGATCGCTGGTGACCGACGCGGTACTTTCCCTGCATCCAGCCGGTCGTCCACAATCGCCCCTGGAGGACGCGGGCGAACACGAGGACCTGCTCGCCCTTCTCGTACCGGGGCGACTCGGGACAGAGCTGCCAGCGCTGTCCGATGACCCCGCCGAGGTACTGTACAGTGATCTCCTCGATCCTCGCGTGGGCGGCGGTGGTGCCGCCTTCGCTCCTGCGGCGGAGGATTTCCGGGCGGTGACCGGGCGTGTCCTTCCAGACCTCCGAGACACGGATGCGGACGTCAGTCAGGAGCACGCGGCCGTGGCCACCGAGAGCACCCCAGCGGCTCTTCACGTCGAGCACCTCGCCGCGGACGACGAAACCCGACCTGGCGGTCAGCTGCTCCAGGCTGAGCGAGACGAGGGCTGTCTCGGCGACCCGCGGCGTGGTCACGAGCAGTGCGAAGAGCGGCAGCAGCAGCCTGCTGGAACGGACATCCGGCATATATGGTCTCCGGCGCGATGCGCTCCTCGACGTCTCGGCTCGACCCCGCCGGGTCCGTTGGCGAGACCCACCACCTGCCATGATAGGGGGGCGTTCGTCGAATCGGAGCAACTTTTTCCTCGTCGCAGGGCGCTGTGAGGGACCGGTTCGCGGCGCGGTCGGGTACGACCTTCGAGACTCCCGGGTGGGACCCGGGGGTCGTCGAGAAGCGCGGCGTCCGTGGATCCATCCCACGTCTCGCGGCCAGTCCCTCGGAAAACGGCGAAAATCGGGCTAAGATCTTGGCCATGTCCACTTCGCCGGGCCTCGCGCCCAGATTGCCCGAGGTCGAGAGATTCATCGATCGCTTCCCGGACGTGCCGCAGGAGGCGATCTTCAAGGAGGATCTCCTGCGCCTCGGGGTCGGCTTCTCCGAGGACGCGCTGCGCGTGTCGTCCGGGTTCAAGCCGAAATCGTACTTCATCTTCAGCTTTGACCTGCGGTCGATCCCGGACATGCAGCGCGACGAGAATCTGCGCGCGCCGGAGGAGCTGGCGCTCGTCGGCGGCCCCCGCGAGTTCCGGCGCACGATCGTCAGCGTCCGCATCAATCCGGCGTCGCCCTACGAGGTCGACATCGTCGACGGGCGGCTGTCGCTCGTCGTCGACGGAGAGACGGTCTGCGAGGTCCAGCTGCAGGAGACTCCGGAGTACTATCGCCGCGATCTGCGCTGCGGAAAGACCGTCACCGAGATCGCGCCAACGATCGAGTGGGGCTACCTCGTCTACCTGACCGTCTACCGCAAGTGTCAGTACTTCGGCTTCAAGGAGGAGTGTCAGTTCTGCGATATCAACGAGAACTGGCGCCAGCAGACGGCGGGGGGGCGGCCGAACACGACGGTGAAGACCGTCGACGAGGTGATCGAGGCGCTCGAGATCATCGACGAGCTCGACACCGAGCGCCGTACGGGCGCGTACACGATCACCGGGGGCAGCATCACGCGCCACCTGGGTGGGCGGGACGAGGCGAGCTTCTACGAGCCGTACGCGCGGGCGATCAACGAGCGTTTTCCGGACCGCTGGTTGTCGAAGATGGTCGTGCAGGCGCTGCCGCGAGACGACGTCCGGCGCTTCCGGGACGCCGGCGTGCAGATCTACCATCCGAACTACGAGATCTGGGATGAGCGGCTGTTTCCGATCATCTGCCCTGGCAAGGAGAGCCACGTCGGTCGAGACGAGTGGATGCGCCGGATCGTGGATGCGGCGGACGTGTTCGGACCGGCCCAGGTGATCCCCAACTTTGTCGCCGGCATCGAGATGGCGAAGCCGCACGGGTACGAGGCGGTGGACGAGGCGCTCGCGTCGACCGCGCGAGGTCTCGAGTTCTTCATGTCGAAGGGCATCACGCCACGCTTCACCGTCTGGTGTCCCGAGCCGCTCAGTGTGCTCGGCAAGGACCAGGGTCCGGCGCCGCTCGAGTACCATGTCGGGCTGCTGCGGCTGTGGCGCCAGACGCACGAGCGTCACGGGCTGCCCGCCCCTGCCGGCTACGGCCCCCCGGGCGCGGGCAACGCCGTGTTCTCGGTGAGCAGCTTCATGGACGCGATCTCACCCGACACGCCGGTCGCCGAGCCTCCCTACGCGGCGCGCGTGGCGGAAAGCTGCTGAACGCCGCGGCCGGGCGTTCTCAACGGGCTGGCGGCCCGGGTTTCGCCGTCGCCCGTCGGCCTGGTCTGCGTCGATCGACCCACCGGGGAGTGCTCACGAGCTTCTGCACACCTGCCTGCCCCGGGAGGGTGTCGATAGACTCGCGGCAGCCCCTTCGGGGAGCAGCCCGGTCGTGGATGTCCTGGCCAGGAGAACGGCCGGGTTGCGCCACGTCGAGACCGTTCTGCGCGCCTCGATCTCGACGACGAAACTCGAGGTTAGGCCCTCCGGGCCCAGAAGCCGATCGTCGCCGGCTGCCGCTGGATCACGTGCTTGAAGAAGTAAAAGCACAGGGGCAGCCCCAGCAGCAGCCCCCAGACGCCGAGAGCGTGGTGGCTGACCACCAGGATCACGAGGACCAGCACCGGGTTGACCTTCAGCTTCGCACCCATGATCCGCGGGTTGAGAATGTAGGCCTCGACGAAGTGGATCGTGGTGACGAAGACGATCAGCCAGAGGCAGGTCACCAGACCGCCGTCCTCCGTGGTCAAGCCGACAAGGCAGATCGGCAGGCTGGAGATGAACACGCCGGCCACCGGGATGAAGCCACAGAGAAAGACGACGATCGCCAGGAACGTGACGAAGGGCAGACCGAAGATGAGCCAGAGGCCGAGTGCTGTGAGAACCGTGTTGACGATCGAGATGATCGCCTGCGCCTCGAGAACGTTGCCGAGGACCCCACCGAACTTGACGATGTTCTCACCGGTTTCCTTGTAGAACTCGTGAAGCTTCGTGCTCTCCAGCTTCCGCACCTCCTGGCGCAGCACGTCGAGATCGAGCACGATGAGAAAGCTGAAGAGCGTCGCAAGGAACAGCAGGGAGGTGAGGCCGAGCGCGACGGTGACGGTTCCGGTGACGGCCTTCGGCGCCTGCTCGAAGAGCCAGGCCTCGAAGGCCTTCCGCTTCTCCTTCGCGACATCCGAGTCGAAGAGAGTCAGGCTCTCTGCCGGCTCGCTCGAGGCCGGATTCAGCTGTCTCAGCATGTCCCCGTACCACTGCATCTTCTTGAGGCCCGGCTCGATCTTGGTCTCCCAGTCCTGCGGTAGCCCACGGATCTTCTCGCGGACCTCCGCCGCGCCCGAGCGCATGTCTGGCAGGATGAACCAGCCCAGACCGGTTCCGAGCACCAGGCCGCCGGCGTAGACGATCGTCACGCGCGGTCTCCAGCCCAGCCGCGGCCAGGCCTTGCCGAGCAGGCGCGTCAAGCTTGTCGCAACGAACGCGAACACGAAGGTGAGGAAGATCAGCGGGAAGAAGTCGCTCAGCAGATAGATCAGACCGAAGAACGCGAGCCAGATCGCCATCCTCTTCGCGATCTTCTCGCAACGCCAGAAGAGCTGCCAGAAACGCTCCTGTTGAGCGGCATTCTCCAGCCGGGTCCTGTCGGCCCGGTCGTGGTCCGTCGATTCGGAGGGCTCACGGGTCGGTCCTTCACTCATCGTCGTTCCGGCGGGTCTCGCTTTGAAGGTCCGGAGAGGTCGATCGCGACGCTACTCCTTCGGCTTCTGACCGAACTCGCCGTTCAGTGCGCGGAAGCCGCTATGGACGTGCTTCGCATCGTTCTGGAAGTTGGCGTAGCTGATGACGAAGTCGGGCGAGTGAACGAGATACGAGTGGCCCTCACCCGGTTTGGTTCCGCCGCGCCATACGAACTGGATGTGCGGTAGCTTGCCCTTGCCGAGGATGCCCTTGCGGAGCGTCTTCCTGGTGGCGTCGTCGAGATGCTTGATGTGCTGGCCGATGAGCTTGCGCACGAGCTTCTTCTGCTCCTTGTCGAGCTCGCCGACGGACAGTCCCTTCGGCAGGTCGGCGTTGTAGGTCGACGACTGCGTCGCCTCGACCTCCGTCGGCTTCTCCTTGCCGATTGCGACGGCCTTCTGCGCCTCGTCGAGTCCGGTGACGATCTGGCGCCCCAGGTCCTCGACCGGCCCGAGCACGCGCAGGCCCTTGTTCGGGCCGGACATCACCTCGGCAGGATTGGCACCGAAGAACAGCGGCGTCGCGGAGACCATCTGGTGGCCGTCGAACGTGAAGTTGAGGCAGAGGTGGTGACCCTCGAATCGCCAGGCCCACTTGCCGGTCTCGGCGGGCTTGCCGAAGACGCTCAGGAAGTAGAGCTCGGGATCGCGCGGAAAGCGGCGATTCGGCCCCTCGATTTTCGCCAGCACCGCCTCCAGCGAGCGCACGTCGTCGACCGTCTTGACCCCGACCTTGCTGAGGCTGACCCGGAGCAGCGCTGCCACCGTGGCCTTCTGCTCCTCGTCGAGCTCTCGCAGCGCCACGCCCTTGCGCGGACGCGGGATGAAGTGCCAGTTGAAGCGCTCCCCGTCGTCGTAGGCGAAGCTCGCCTTCTTCCTCTGCTCCTCGGTGAGGCTCGCCAGCGTCATGTCGACGTGTCGGGCGATCTCGCTGCCGACGGATGCCTCGAGCGTCGGCGCGGCGACGACCTCCTGTCGTCGTCCCGGCGTCGGCGCGAAGAGCCAGGCAACCGTCAGCAGGGTCACGCCGGTCAGCAAGATGATCTTCTGCATGGGTGGATCCTCGTTTTCTGTTCCGACTCTGTCAAGGTGAGGGGGCCAGTATACGAAGCCGCGCTTCACGGGGCCAGGCTTCCCGGCATCGGCTCGGCTGCACGTCTGGCGGTCGGGACCGAGGCCCGGACCGCCGTACCGGACACGGGAGCGGGCCGCTGCCGGCGGGATTCCGACGCCGGATCCTGGCTATCGGGGCCGCCTGTCGCGTTGCGGCAACGCGGAGCTCGGGCGACTTGGCTGCCGGCGGTCTGGTGAGGAAGCGCACCCGGATGCGAGCGCGAGTCGTCTCGTCCGGGAGCGGGACACGAGAACGTCGGAGACGACGTGGATTGTCGAGTTCTGGCGACGAGGAGCTCGGATGAAACGGCTGCTCTTGCGCCGGACTATCGCGCGGAGGCCTCGAGATTGGCCTTCATCACGCTGGCCATGTCCTCGGCGTCCGTACGCGAGCTCGTCTCGTACTGCACGAGCCAGGTGATCAGGCTGCCATCGTCCCGGCGGTAGACGCGCACGTCGTCGTCAGCTCCGGCGACCGGCCGCCGCTGGACGGCGGATCCCGGGTTCTGTCCGCGGGGGCCGGCCTTGCCGGTCGGGGCTCCACCGCCCGCAGCCCGGCCGTTCGCATCACGGCCGCTCGCAACCCGGCCGCGGGACTTGACGCCGCCGGAGTTCCGGCGCACGAGAGCGCCGCGCTGGGTGGGCCTGGTGACCTTCGCCTGCACCCAGAAGCTCTTCTTGTTGCCCGAGACGCTGCTCGTCATCTCGGACTCGCCGAGGTAGAGACCGTGTTCGGCGAGGATGCTCTTGGCTTCCGCGAAGCTCAGCTTCGAGTAGGTTTTTCCGATGCGCACCGAGCTCCCGGCGTCGACCTTGCCGTCGAGGTACACGGTGCGAGCGTTCGAGTCAGCGAGCCCTTGCAGCAAGTCGAGGAGATAGATCTCGCCGACGGGCAGGAGGACGGGGCGCGACTCGCGACGTGACTGTGGAACGAGGCGCAGCGGCCCCGTCGACGTTTTCTGGCGCCGGGGATCGGCCTTGCTGTGGTCTTCCGCGTCCTGAGCGAGCGTTCCGGGGCGTGTGAAGCGCCGTCCCGTCTCGGTGCCGACGACGAGCGCCGCGAGGACGAGCAGGTCGGTCGTGGTGCGAGCTGGGTGCTCGTGAGGAGCGAATGACATTTCGAGAACCTCCTGCGTTGATCTTCGGATCGAGGAGAGCGAGATGTTCAGAGCTTCCGATCGGTACCGATATTCTGGTCCGCGCGCCGACGGATGCAATGCATCCGCTCAAATGAGGCCGTGGCGGGCGAGAAGCCCGTCGACCCAGGGGCGGTCCTCGGTTCCGCCGAGCGAGCCGCGGTGCTCGACGCAGCGCGTGCCGAGCTCGCAACCGAGCCGTGCGCAGCTCTCCGGCGGGAGGTCGCCCAGGAGGCCGGTGAGAAAACCCGCCACGAAGTTGTCGCCGGCACCGCAGGTGTCGACGACGTTCGCGACACGGGTCTGGATCGTCGTCACCTCGCCGTCCCAGCACAGGAGCGCGCCGTCTTTTCCTCGTGTGATCACGACGCGGTGGATGTCCCGATCACGCAGGTAAGCGAGGATGTCGTCGACGTGTCTGCGGCCGGTGATCGCGCGCGCTTCTTCCTCGTTCGGGAAGACCATGTCGACGGCCTCGAGCAGGGGCGCGTGAGCCGCCACGGGATCGCGCCCCTGCAGATCGACGTCGATGACGTCGAGGCTGATGGCGCCGGCAAGGCGCCTCAGCTCGTCCGCGGCGTTCGCGCACTCGTCGTGAAAGAACCGTCCCAGAAGCTCCGGAGCCGCGAAGTGGAAGATCTCACAGGGGGTCCGGCACGCGGCCGGCGGCAGCCGGTAGTGATCGTTGCTCCCGGCGTGGTGGACGAAGCTTCGCTCCCCTTTGTCGTCGTTGACGACGATCGTTGTCGGGCCGCAGACTCCGTCGAGGGTCTCGACCAGCGACGTGTCCACGGACTCCGCCCGCAGGCCGTCCCGCACGTGTCGGGCGAACATGTCGTCGCCGAGGACCCCGGCGAGTGCCGTGTCGACACCGAGACGCGACGCCGCGATCGCGGTGTTGGCGCCGTTGCCGCCGATCTGCACGTCGATCGGCGGGATGTTGACGACCCCGCTCGGCGGTGGTGGCGGGTGCGGCGGGATGAATAGATCGACGCAGGCGTTGCCGACGACGATCAGTCGGGGATCGCTCACCGGTCGTGGTCCCCTCGCGCTGTCCGTTCCTCGTCGCCGTCGAAGGCGTCGAGGACGGCGTCGGCGAAGGCGCGTCGAACCGCGAGGATCTTGCGGTTCTCGCGTGTCGGATGCACGCGGTTGGTCAGCAGGATGAAGAACACGTCGCGAACCGGATCGATCCAGATCGATGTGCCGGTGAAGCCGGTGTGCCCGAAGGCTGTCGGGGAGATCTTCTTGCCGCCCGAGCTGAGGCCCGATGGGGTGTCCCAGCCGAGGGCGCGGCTGGATCCGGCGATCATCTCGCGTCGTCGGACGAACCGGCTGACGAGCTCACGTGGGAAGACGCGACTGCGGCCGTGCAGACCGCGCAGCAGCTCTGCCGCGAGGATCGACAGGTCGCTCGTGCTCGCGAAGAGCCCGGCGTGACCGGTGGCGCCTTCGGCCGCACGACAGTTCTCGTCGTGGACGACACCGTGCAGGTAGCGCTTCGTCTCGGGATCGAGCTCGGTTGGCGGAATCTCGGCTCGACGCTCCATCGCGGGGTTGCGCAGCGTGTCGGTCATGCCCAGGGGCGTGAAGACCAGCTCGCGCTCGAGCTCGGTGAGCGGCTTGCCGCCGGCGCGCGACGCGATCTCGCCGAGGAGCATGAAGCCGAGGTCGCTGTAGCGGTACTTCGTTCCCGGATCGTTCTGCAGGGGGGACGAGGCGACGGCCCGCAGAATCCCGTCGTAGCCGTTGGTCTGCTGGTAGAAGGCCTCCCATGCCGGAAGACCGGAGGCGTGGGCCAGCAGGTGCTCGACGGTGATCGAACCGCGCCTCCGTCGTGCCTGCGGTGTCTCGCCTGCCCGGGAGAACTCCGGCAGCCAGCGATCGACGGGGTCTGCGATCCGCAGCTTGCCGTCGCGCACGAGCGCGATGATGACGGATGTCGTACCGATCACCTTAGTCAGCGAGGCGAGGTCGTAGAGCGTCTTCCCGGAAGGTGTGGGGTTGCCCCTCAGCCCGACCCGGCGAGCTGTCGCGTCGTCGTGGACAAAATGGCCGAAGCCGCGCTGCCAGAGCGGTCCGTCGCTGGTGCCGACGGCAACGGCACAGCCCGCGAAGGCCCGATCCGAGATCGCTCGCTCGAGCACGACGGCCGTCGCGGAGAAGTCCGGCCCGTTCCGCGGTGTCGCGCGACAAGACGTGGAGATCAGCACGGTCGCGACGAGCAGAGACGTCGCGATGGGGAGGTCGCCCGTGACGGGGAGACCGGGCGGCCGGGTCATGGCGGTCATGGCGGTCATGATATCGGTTCGTCGGGCGGAAGAAAGAGACCGCCGTCGACCGATCCAGAGGGCATGGACTCACCCCGCGTTCTCATCGTCTCTTGCTCGCACGGTCGACCTCCGACCCAACCGCGACCGCAGCGGGCCGGGGAGCTCGGCCGCCATCTCGGCGCGGCGGGATGCGTGGTCGATCAGATCGTCGTTCTCGATCACCCTGTGCACCCGGCCGACGAGCGCAAGATCGTACGGCTTCGTGAGGACTGCCGACGACTGGAGATCATCGAGGAGTCCGGGCTGGCGCGCTGGTGGGCGAAGGCTCTGTCCTCGCTGCTGGGTCGCGACGGCACAGCTCGCTCCGACTGTCCCCGTGGGCTTCTCGCGCGATTGCGTCGCCTCGACCCGGGCGAGCCTTACGACGGCGTCGTCCTGACGTCCTCGCGGCTCCTTCCTGCGGCATCGCTGCTGCGGGATAAGTCGGTGGTGTTCCTCGACGTGCGGGACGTTGTCGTGCCGGTCGAGCTTTCATCGCTTCGCATGGGACGTCAGGACGCGGTCGCGCCGGATCGCCCGCTGACGGCGAAAGCGATCGAGTCGTCCGGCTTGCACGGAATCACGGTGCGCTGCGATGAGGATCGACGCCAGCTCGAGAGCGTCGTCAGCGGTTTGCGGCTCCTGGTGATCCCGCCGCTGGCGGATCCGGCTCTCGTGGCGCAGCACGTTCCGGTGCGACCTCCGCGGCTGCTCTTCGTCGGATCGGAGACCGCCGGCAATCTCGACGCCGTTCGTTGGTTGCGCCGCCGGGTGCTTCCGCGCGTGCGGCGTCTGGCCCCCACGTGCCGTCTGCGAATTGTGGGCGAGTCCGGGAGGCACATCGAGCCGGGCGACGACATCGATCGTGTCGGCTGGGTCGACGATCTCGAGCGCGAGTATCGTGACGCGCTGGCGGTCGTGCTGCCGGTACGCCTCGGTGGGCGGGTGCGGCGGCGGCTCGTCGAGGCGATCTCCTTCGGCAAGGCCGTCGCCGTCACCGAGGAGGCCGCGTACGGCATCGATCTGCGTCACCGGGAGGACGGCATCGTCAGTTCGAGCGCGGAGATGCTGGCGCAGGGGCTCGTCGACGTGCTGTCGCAGGACCCGATCCGACAGAGGTTCGAGGCGCGGTCGCGGCAGATCGCCCGGGAGAGGTTCGATCCGGCGGCGGCGTTGAGGGAACTGGTGGATTCGGTGGTCGGCGGATCGGGTGCCGGACCGACGCGGGAGCCGAGCGGGAGACTCTCACACGGGATGGAGAGTGAGGAGGGAGAAGAAGCGCAGGAGGGTTCGGGCGAGGTGGCCGCTTCGACGTCGAGGTGACGTTTTCCAGGCGAGCTCCGGTTTCGCCAGCAAGCTGCTCCCCGAATGGGCTGCCGGGGGAGCTTGTCGGTTCCATCGCGCGGCGTGCAGAAGTCATCAGCGCTCACCGGCGGGTCGAACGAGAGAGACCGGGCCTGTCGGCGATGGTGACGCTCGAGGCTAGAGCCCGAGAAACTCCCGCAGGTGATTGTCGTAGATCTCGTTCGACTCCGGCAGAGCCATGTTCAGGCGGTACTCGTTGATCACCTTGATCGACATCGCGATCCACTCCCGCCAGCAGGAGCCGCAGATCGACTCGTGGACGTGCCGGCCCAGATCGCCCGAGAAGGGGGCCTCGTCGAGCTGTGGGTTGACCTTGAAGCAGCGCTTGCAGGTCCAGGCGTTCGGGGGGACCGGAGCTCCATCGCTCGAGCCTGCCGTGGTGAGGTCGGGCGGAGTCGTTCCGAGCGACTGGAGGAGATTCGACATTCGGTCACGGGGCATGAACTCGCCGCGCTCGTGCGCCAGGCGGACTCCGTTCTCCAGCACGGTGATCGCCTCGTCCTTCCTGTCCTGACCGACGAGAGCCTCGCCGAGGAGAGCGTACGCGACCGAGTGTCGCGGGTTGATCTCTAGCGTACGGCGCAGCGCCGGCTCCGCCTTCGTGAACTCGCCGGACTCGCAGTGGAGCTTGCCGAGGCTGAAGTGGGCCAGCTCGTTGTCGGGGTCCGCGTCGGCCATGTTCTCGAAGAGTTGGATGCGATCTTCCTGGTTCATCAGCTGGCAATCTCCGGGTTCTCGAGTGCTCGCGTCATTCTTCCAGGCGCGGGTCGCAGAAGGAAGCGTCAAAGCTCGACAGGCTTCGGCCTTCCGGTGCCCGGTGTCATCCGCGGTGGGTTGCTCTCCCAGACTCCGGGCACGAGCACGCCGCAGTCGGGACATCGGTCGTCACGCATGCGGTTTTCCTCGACGAGGAATCCGCGTCGGCGAACCAGCGGGGAGCGACACTCGTGGCAATGCGTGATCTCGGCGTCGCCGACCCGGCCGGGGGCATTGCCCGCGTAGACGAAGCGGAGGCCCTCGTCGTGTCCGATCTGGACGGCCCGCAAGAGCGTGTCAGCCGTGGTTCGATCGCGATCGAGCATCTTGTAGTCGGGGTGAAAGGCTGTCAGGTGCCAGGGCATCAGCGGGTCGACACCGGCGAGGAAGGCGGCGGCGCGGCGCAGCTCGTCATCGTCGTCGTTGAACCGTGGCACGATCAGCGTCACGATCTCGACCCAGAATCCCAGGCGCTTGAGCTCGCGGATCGTGTCGAGGATGTTCGACAGGCGGCCGCCGAGCTCGCGGTAGGCGGCGTCGGTGAATCCCTTGAGGTCGACCTTGAAGAGATCGACCCAGGGGCGCAGGAACTCGAGCACCTGGGGAGTGGCGTTGCCGTTTGACACCAGCGCGCAGGTCATCCCTCGGCTCGTTGCGACGCGGAAGATCTCGACGGCCCAGTCCGCGGTGATCAGCGGCTCGTTGTAGGACGAGGCGACGACGCGCGCGCCAGCCCTCAGGCCCGCGTCCACGATCTGCTCGGGTCGCGCCGGAATCGGTGGCGCGTTTGCCTCCTCGTCGCGTAGCGTCTGGCTCGAGAGCCAGTTCTGGCAGTAGGCGCACTTGAGGTCGCAGCCGAGCATGCCGAAGGTCAGCGCGTCACGGCCGGCGAAGGCGTGGAAGAAGGGCTTCTTCTCGATCGGATCGCACGCGAGCGCGCTGACGTAGTTCGCAGGGCGCCGCAGCACCCCGTCACGTACGTGTCGCACGCGGCAGACGCCTCGATGCCCCTCGGCGATGCGGCACCGATGGCCGCAGGCGAGACACTCGAGTCGATCATCGTCGAGCCTGTGGACGAGCGCTTCCGGCGTCGAGGCCGAGAAGCCCTCGAGAATGGATTCTGGCGTGGAGTTCTCGGTGGATGTCATGGGGAGCTCTTCGAGGGGTGGACGGGAGCGACAAGAGGCTCTATCTTTCGATGCTGCACACGGTCTTTCGATGATTCTAAACCGAACTCGTATCCGGGACACGGACTCCGATGCTGAACCAGCGAGTGCTGCTTGTCGGCGGTGGCAACATGGGCCGCTCTCTTCTTCGCGGGATCCTCCGGGCGGGGCTGACCCCGCCGGAGAGCTTCACCGTCGTCGACGTTCACGAGGGGAAGCTCGAGGAGCTGCGCGCGAAGTTCGGGGTCCACGTGTCGACCGATGCCGCATCCGTCGTCGCCGAAACGGACGTGATCATACTGGCGGTGAAGCCGTACACGGTGAACGATGTCATCGACGGATTTCGTGACCAGGTACGTCGCGGTCAGCTGGTGCTGTCGATCATCGCCGGAGTCGAGGCCGGCTACATACGTGAGCGCATCGGGAAGGACAACCCGGTCGTGCGCTGCATGCCGAACATCGCGGCGACGGTCGATGCCGCCGCGAGCGCGATCTGCAGCTGTGGCGTCGCGACGAACGAGCATCTCGATCTGGCGGAGAAGGTATTCGGTGCCGTCGGTGACGTGGTGCGAGTGGAGGAGCACCAGATTGACGCGGTCACGGGGCTCAGTGGCAGCGGGCCAGCCTACATCTACATGGTTATCGAGGCGCTGTGCGACGGTGGGGTGAAGATGGGATTGCCGCGCGATGTCGCGATGAAGCTGGCGACTCAGACGGTTGCGGGAGCGGCACGGCTCGTCAAGGAGACCGGAGAGCATCCGGCGACCTTGCGCGATCAGGTGACGACTCCAGGCGGCACGACGATCGCAGCCGTACACGAGCTCGAGGAACGTGGGTTGCGCGCGATGCTGATCAGCGCGGTGGTCACAGCGACCGAGCAGTCCCGCCGGCTCAACGAGGAGACACGGTCACGAGGGAGCTAGTCCGCATGTCTCACCGCTTCCTGCTGCGAAGTCACAGGTCGCGCCGAGGACTGCGTCGGGCTGCGCGGCTCGGCGCTCCAGGGTCGCACACGAGGTGCGCGCCGTTCACGCCGGGGGATCATGTCGTCTCGTCGGTCTCGCGCAGCTCGATGGGGCTGCCCTGGAGGGACGTTGCGACCTCGAGAGCCAGGACGAGCGCCACGATCGGCAGCTGCGCGGCGCTCTTCGTGATCTCGACCGTGTAGCGCTGCCCCGTGCTTGCGGGTGAGCCTTGCTCGTCGCGTTGCCAGGATACCGAGGCGACGAGTCGTCCGTCAGCGCGAATCTCGTACTCTCGCTCCTCGAGATCGCCGACGACCTCGAGGTCCTCGGCCGCGGGGAAGCCCGGCGGCAGTCCGTTCGCAGGGCCGACGAGATCGGGGATCCGGTCCGCTCCGGGGTGCTTCAGCTTCAGCCAGCTGGTGTTCTTCACGCGCAGCTTCAGTGTCGCTTGCCGTGAGATCCGGGGCCGCTCGATCTTCACCAGGGTCTTGTGTGGAGGCACGCCGAGGAGAATCGGCAGGCGTTCGATGCTGCCCGAGATCGTCGAGAGCTCCACGTCTCCGGGGGCCTCGCACTGGACCACGGAGCTCGGGCCCTCGCGGTAGAGCCCGGACGCGTGGACGCGGAGGCGGCGCCAGCGGGTGGGCTGGCGGGGTGTTCCCGCGTTCTCCTTCTTGCGTGGTCGCGTCAGGACCACGAAGAGGATGATCGCAGCGGCGAGGATCGCGGTGCCGATAAGGGAGTCGGTGCCGTCCATCCATGTCTTATCGCTCGGCTCGGCTCGATACCTTGAATGATTCGGGGCGACGTGGTCTTGTCGACTGAGGACGACGGCCCGTCCTGGACGAAGTCAGCTCCGGGGGGCTCTCGCATGCGGGTGGAAGCCCGTGGACTTCGAGGCAAGGGATCATCATGTCAGCCATCTCGGCGTGTCTCTTCGACTACGGGAACACCATCGTCGAGTTCGACCGTCCACAGACGGATCGGGTCCTGTCCGAGCTGGCGACGTTTCTGTCGGCACGGGTGAGCGGCATCGAGCTCGAGCGTCTTCAAGATGCGATGCGGGTCGTCTGCGCGATGCCCTATCGCAAGGGAGAGTCGGTATTTCGTGAGCACACGCCGCTGGCTCAGATGGCGATGCTGCTCGAGCGTTCGCTCGATCGGCGCTTCGATATCGCGGAACCGCTGGTCGCGGAGGCCAACGACGAGCTCCAGCGGCGCTTTGTCGAGTCCATCGAGATCGAGCCGGAGGTCGCGGAGTACCTCGCCGAGCTTTCGAAGAGGTTGCCGCTCGGCATCGTGTCGAACTATCCCTGCGGGGAGACGCTCCGTCGTTCGCTCGCGGCCGTCGGAGTCCTCGAGCACTTTCGTGTTGTCGTCGTCAGCGGCGATGTCGGGTTCGTGAAACCGCACGAATTGCCGT
Source organism: uncultured Planctomycetia bacterium (assembly GCA_964390645.1). Lineage (GTDB taxonomy): Bacteria > Planctomycetota > UBA8108 > UBA8108 > UBA8108 > CAYMLL01. Next base: position 21,075 of record CAYMLL010000059.1, read on the forward strand.
TCGAGGCGGCGGTCTCGAAGCTCCCCTGTCCGCCGGCCGAGGTGCTCTTCGTCGGCGACCGGTGGGACGCCGATATGCTCGGCGCGAATCGTCAGGGGATGCGCACCTGTCACCACGTCGGGTATACTGCGGATCGGGATTTCGAGGATCGATACGAGGCGTATCGCCCGGATCATCGTATCCAGCATCTGAGAGAGCTCGAGAGCATTCTGTGAGATCGACCCGGGTGAGTCGCAGGGACGTCGGCTTGACGGCGGCGGTTTTGCTCGTCGCTCCGGTGGCGTTCGGAGACGATGATCCCGGGGCCGAGATCGCGCCGGCCGCAGCCGAGGCTACGTATCACCGGCATGTCGTGCCCATCGTGAAGAGAAGCTGTGTCGGCTGTCACGGGGGCAAGCGGCCGAAGGGGAAGCTCAGTATGGAGAGTCTCGGGCGTCTGCTCGCGGGCGGCAAGAAAGGCTCGCCGGTAGTGCCCGGAAAGCCTGACGAGAGTCTCCTGTACCAGCTGCTCTGTGGCGCGAAGAAGCCTTTCATGCCGCCGAGGAAGGCGGAGCCCCTCAGCGAGGTGGAGATCCTGACGTTCCGTGCCTGGATTGAAGGGGGAGCGAAGGCGGGGGAGCCGGGTGAGGCGGCGCCCTATGCGACCCCGCCAGCGGCACCGACCTACTCGCGACCGCCGGTGATCGCGGGGCTCGCCTACTCGGCGGACGGTCAGCGGCTTTTTGTGGGCGGCTACCGTGAGGTGCTCGTTCATGACGTCGACAGAATCGTCGCGGCCGGGGCGGGTGGTGTGGCGCTGGAGCCGGTCGGGAGGCTCGTCGGCGAGGCGGAGCGGATTCAGGATCTGGCGCTGTCTCCGGACGGAGAGCTTCTGGCGGTGGCGGCGGGGTCGCCGGGGCGTTTCGGAGAGCTGCAGGTGTGGGCAGTCGACAGTGGCGAGCTCGTCGAATTCCGTCGTATCGGGGGGGATGTGCTCTACGCGGTCGACTTCGCGCCGGACGGTTCGAGGATCGCCACGGCGGGAACGGATCGTGCGTTGCATGTCGTGTCGACGGCAGGGCTCGAGGATGTTTTCGCGTCGGAGATCCATTCGGACTGGATCTTCGGCGTGGCATATGGCGGTGACGGCTCGAGGCTGTTTTCCGGCGGGCGCGACAAGACGCTGAAGGTGTCGGGGGCGGTGGACGGCAGGTTTCTCCAGACGTTGGTGACGTTCGGCAAGTCGGTCTCGGGAGTGCTGGGGCGACCCGGGAGTGATCAGGTGCTCGTCTTCAGCGAGACCGGGGGGGCGCGTCTTATCGGCGCCGGGGATCTGAAGGAAAAGCGCCAGCTGGAGAAACAGAGCGGGGCGGTGCTCGCCGGTGCTTTCAGTCGCGATGGCAAGCAGCTTGCGCTCGGCGGCGTCGCAAACGAGGTCCGGGTCTACGCGAGCGACGACGGCAAGCGGGTGGCGAGCCTGGCGAGCGGGCCTGAGTGGACCTTCGCGCTGGCGTTTCGACCGGACGGGGGACAGCTGGCGGTGGCCGGATTGCAGGGGGTGGTGCGTCTTTACGATCTAAAGGAATCGAAGCGGATCGCCGAAGTCATTCCAGTCGTGATCACGGTCCAGGAGGCTCGTTGACTGACGGGTCGACGGGCTTTCAGTGTGGTACGGACTCGCGAATCGAGTTCCGGTAAGCGAGTGTTTCAACGCTCAGGAGTGACCTGATGAGTCGCGTCATCTGCATCGTCGGTCTGCTGGCTCTCTTGTCGTCGCTCGTCGGTTGTGGATCGGTGGAGGCGATTCCGCTGGCGGACACACGGGGTCAGCAGTGGGTGTGGCCGTACTTCGTGGGACGTCAGCCGACGGTGGTGGCGTTCTGGGACTGTGACAATATCGAGTCGATCGAGGCGATGCCGGCGCTGAACACGCTTCACGACCGGGATTCGGGCGTGCAACTCGTGACCGTGTGCGTCGAGCCGGATCGCCAGCGTGCCGACCGTTGGCTGCGCAAGCAGCGCGCCAGCTTCGTCGTGGTTCTCGATCCGAACGAGAAGCTGGCGAAGCAGCTGGCTGTGACTTCGTACCCCACCTACATCTACTTCAACACCCGGGGAGAGGAAGTGCAGCGCTATCTGAACATCCAGAGCGCCTGGAAGTTCTTCGACCTGCCGAGGTTCCTCGACCAGGGTTGGGCTCAGAGCGCGCCCTGAGGTCGGGCCCCCCGGACTTCCCGACTGCCGGGACCCAGGAGGGTCTCGTGGCTCTCCCCGACCCGGTTCCACGGCCCCGGGCAGACTTGCCGACGATCGAGGTGCGTGCAGACATCGTCGGGTGCCGTGTGGTGTGGCTGACCCCGTGATGTGTCACGTGTCGGACGTGGCTGACCCGGGTCGAGGTGTCAGAAGCGCCTCGTGCTGTGCCGGATGTTTCTGACCCGCGAATCGGATCGAGCGGCGGGGCTCCGGGTGACCCCGTGGAGCCGGCGCGTCCATCCGGGACCGGGGGGCCGGGGGCCTCAACCCGGGATCCGGGACCGGGTCGTCGATTCGTGAGCGCCGTTCGCCGGCACGGTCGGCTTCCGGGTGCTGCCCAGCGCTCCGATCGCCACGCTCAGCGTGGTGCCGATGACGATCCAGTACGGCCAGGCGATGGTCGGGATCCAGCGCTGGATCGCACCCTTCTGGCCGATCGACAGTCCCTCGAGGCTTGCAGACAGCGCGCCCGGGACGCTGGCCGGGTCGTCCACCCACTGCCGCAGCTGAAGCAGCAGCACGACGGGCACGCTGGCGAGCATCCCGGCGACGACGCTCGCGTTGCTGCCGCGCCGGGTAAGAACTCCCAGTACGAATGCGCCGAGCAGCCCGCCGTAACAGTAGGTCAGCACCTTCAGACCGAGGTTGATGAGACTGTCGCTACTGCCGACGAACGCGATGGCCATGCCGATCAGCGCCAGTCCCCAGAACGCGGTCGCCACGCGTGACGCCCTCACCAGATGCTCTTCCCTCCTCGCCGATGTGCCTCGTTTCGAGGCCCGTCGCTCCGTCAGCGGACCGTAGAAGTCGCCGATCGTCGTCGCGGCCAGCGCGTTCAGCACCGACGTGAAGCTCGACAGCGCTGCTGCCAGCAACCCGGCCATCACCAGCCCGGCGAGGCCTCGGGGCAGCTCGTGGACGATGAAGAGGGGGAAGATCCGGTTGAGCTCCTCCTGCGGCGGCTCACCGAAGCTCGCTCCCCCCTGCTCGACGAAGAACCACAGGAGCGTGCCGACGGCGAGAAACAGAAACACGAGCGGCAAGAGCAGCACCGCGCTGCCGAGCACCGACAGGCTCCCGCTCCGCGAGTCCCGACACGTCAACATCCTCTGCGCGATGTCCTGGTCGGTTCCGTGCGTCGCCAGCGTCAGCACGAATCCTCCGATGAGTCCGCAGATGATCCCTCCGTCACGGTCGATCCCGGTGTCCGCGAAGAAGACCGCCGTCTTCTCCAGCAGCCTGGGACTCGTCAGCACGCTGTCCAGTCCATCCGGCATCATACCGACCAGGTACACCAGGGAGATCATGCCTCCTCCCAGCAACGTCAACCCCAGGATCACGTCGGTCCACACCACCGCACGGATGCCCCCCAGCAGAGTGAACGCGCCGCCGAAGATCCCGACCGCCACGATGATCGACTCCACGTCGACTCCCGTCGCCACGTGGACCGCCAGACATCCCGCGAAGAGTCGTACCCCGCTCGCGACGAGGCGTCCCAGCACGAAGAGCGTCGCGGCGGTCACCCGCGCCCCCGCGCCGAAGCGGTCCGCCAGGTAGCCGTAGACCGTCACGTGCTCCGAGCGATAGAAGACCTGCACGAAGACGAGCGCCAGGAAGATCCTGCCGAGGACGAAGCCGATGAAGAGCTGTGCGATCGACCAGTTGCCGGCGTACGCCGCTCGCGGAAACCCGATGAACGTCACCGCGCTCGTCTCCGTCGCGATGATCGACAGGGTCGCCGCCCACCACGGGAGGGATCGTCCGCCGAGGAAGTAGTCCTTCGTCGACTCCTGGCGACGTCCGACGATGAACCCGACCCAGGCGACTCCCAGCAGATAGGCGCCTACGACGGTCCAGTCTAACGCGGAGAGGGCAGGATCCATGACCGCGGAGTATAGCACGAACGCGTTGCCCGCACCCGGTCACCCGCCCCGCCTGCCCCCCGCTACCCCCCCCCCCCCCGCCCGGTCACACGCGCCGCCACCGCGTTCCTTTTCGCACGCGTGTTGCTATAATCTCCGCTTGCTGTTCTCGACTCTTCGCCCAGGAGAATCTCTTCATGAAGATCTCGATCCAGTACTGCGTACAGTGAAACTACAAGCCCCGCGCGGACAGTCTGTCCGCCGCAATCCAGGACGCTTTCGGTGTCGTTCCCGAGCTCATCAAGGGCTCCGGCGGCGTCTACGAGATCGTCGCTGACGGCGACCTCGTCTTCAGCAAGAAGGCGCTCGGGCGGTTTCCCGACAACGACGATGAGGTCATCGGCCTCCTGCGTGCCGTCACCTCGTAGCTCATGCAACCCTTCCGACACGCCCTCGAGGTCCTCGAGTACGATCGCGTCCGGGAGGTTCTCACGTCCTTCGCGGCCTCGGTCCTCGGTCGTCGGCTCGCTGGCGAGCTGGCGCCGATTCCCGATGTTGACCTGCTGCGCCGTCTCCACGAGGAGACGGCCGAGATGCGCGAGCTCCTCGACCTCGAGCGACTCGCCCTCAGCGGGCTCTCCGACGTCTCCACGCAGATGGAGACCGGCGCCTCGAAGGGACGACCTGCCGAGCCCGACTTCCTGTGGAAGGTCGTCGATCTGCTGCGCGCCGGCCTCACCGTCCGAACGATTCTCACCCGTCATGCAGATCGTTTCCCGCGCCTCCGGGCGCTCGGCGAGGACATCGAGGACGTTCCCGCGCTTCGCGAGAGAATACCGGAGATGATCGACCCTCGTGAGGGTGTGCGCGACGAGGCGTCCGAGAAGCTCGCGGCGCTGCGCCTCGAGAGTCACGAGCTGCGTCGGATGCTTCGCGCGCGTGCCACGTCGATCCTGAGACGTCCGTCGCTGCGCAAGTGCTTTCAGACCGACGGGTTGACGGTCAAGAACGACCGCTACCTCCTGCCCGTGAAGGCCGAGTTCCGCTCGTGGATGAGCGGTCCTGTTCGCGATCGGTCGCACAGCGGCTCGACGCTCTACGTCGAGCCCGAGGAGATCGTCCAGGATGGCGACCTTCTCCTGACGCTTCTCGATCGCGAGCGTGACGAGGTGCTGCGCATCCTGTGGAAGCTCACTCGCGAGGTGCGGGAACATCGCATCGTCCTTCGTCGCGTCGAGCAGAAGCTCGCGTACGTCGACCTCACCTTCGCGAAGGCCACGTACATGAAGGCCTTCGACCTCGTTGCTCCCGAGATTGATACGGACGGCCGGCTCGAGCTGCGCGAGGCGCGACACCCGTACCTCATGTGGCTCGCTCGCGACGTTCGTCGTGATCCTCGTGCGCCGGATCTCGATGCGGTGCGCCGGCAAGTCGTGCCTCTCGACGTGCGGCTCGGCGGCGCCAAGCCCCTCCTCATCGTTACCGGCCCGAACACGGGCGGCAAGACCGTCGCGATGAAGACGATCGGGCTCAACGTGCTCCTCGCGCTCAGCGGTGTCCCTATCGCCGCCGCGCCGGCTTCGCGCGTTCCGAGCTTCAACGACCTCTTCGTCGACATCGGCGACGAGCAGAGCCTCGAGCAGAGCCTCAGCACCTTCTCGTCACACTTGCGGCAGATCGTGCATGTGCTTCGGCACGCGACGAAGCGCTCGCTGATACTCCTGGACGAGCTGGGATCGGGCACCGACCCGCTCGAGGGCGCGGCGCTCGGGACCGCCCTCCTCGATCACTTTCGCGAGAATGGCTGGACGGCCATCCTGACGACGCATCTCGGCTCACTGAAGGAGTACGCTTACCTGCACGATGCGGTCGAGAACGCTGCGATGGAGTTCGACTCCCGCAGCCTGCGTCCGACCTACCGGCTCCTGATGGGCGTGCCCGGCAGCTCGAACGCGCTGGCGATCGCGCGGCGACTCGGCGTCAAGGAGGAGATCGTCGCCGCTGCCGAGAAGGCCGTCGCGCAGGAGGAGGAGCCGACGCGTGAGATCATTTCCCGCATGGAGCGATCGAAGCGTCGCGTCGAGAAGGAGCACCGTCGCGCCGAGCGCATGCGACGACGGGTCCAGGGCGACAAGCGCGAGTACGAGGAGCGCCTGCACGAGATCGAGCTGCGGAAGGACTCGCTCGACCGCGAGGCCGAGGTCGAGGTCGACCGTACCGTGCGCGCGGCGCGCGAGCGCCTGCGGCCTCTGGTTGACAAGCTGAAGAACGTCCCCCAGACTCACAGGCCGACTGTCGACGAGCTCGCCACGGCCATCGAGCTGCTCCTCGTGGCGACCCCGCTCGGAGACCGGCGTGAGGAGTTCGCCCGCTCGCTGCGAAAGGAGGATGAGGTGTACGTGCCCAAGTTCCGCTCCCGGGGAAAGGTCCGCAAGATCAACAAGGGCGAGCGTACCGTTACCGTTCTTCTCGGTGCGATTCCGACGCAGGTGAGCTTCGACGACGTTTCCTGGGTGGAGGGGCCGAGAGAGTGAGACGGGGTCGCGACCGACTGGGCGGTGTCCGACTGGGCCGAGCCTTGCTGCTTGTTCTTCCGATCTTCGGCGCTGCGTCGGTCATGGCGGTGGCGCAGATCGATCCGTCGGGAGGGCAGCTCCCCGTGCTTCCCGACAGCTGGGATCGAGTCGCACAGGGATGGGAAGACTTCGGCAAGCCCTGGGTCGCGGTCGACGTGGCGATCGTTCTGCTGATCGCGATGGCGCTCGGGGCGGTGATTGCCTACCATCCGATGACCCGAGGCAAGGTCTCGAGCATCGCGGAGTTCGAGCAGCCCAAGACGTTCATTCTCTACGCGACGGTCGGTGCCGTCGTGGCGCAGCTCGTGCTGATCGAGCCGGCCATGGCCTTCGTCGTCTTCGGGCTCGGTGGGCTGATGCGGTTCCGCACCGATGTCGGCGAGGCGAAGGACACCGGCCGGGTGATCCTGGTCGCGGTCGTGGGACTCTGCTGCGGGTTGAAGCTCCTGGTGCTGGCCTTCCTCTCGACGGGCTTCGGGTGGATCCTGATCTACATCCTCGAGTCGCAGCAGGCCGAACGTGTGCAGATCAAGGGCCTCGAGAACGACGACATCCCCCGCTCTGCCGAGGCGTACCGGAAGATATTCACCGAGGCCGGCTGTGCGATCATTCGTGAGCGCAAGAACTTCCTCAAGGGGCAGGTGACCTTCGTCTTCAGCGTGCCGCGGGGGGTGGATCGGGAGACCGTGCAGCACAGGTGCAAGACTCTCCCGAGAGAACTCCAGGGTACCGCGGACTGGGAGACGACGTAGACGCGCGGTGGCTCGCGGTTGTCGGATGCCGGCACCTGGCGCCCGGGTCCCGACGGCATCGGCTCGAGGAAAGGGGACGGTGCCGTCACTCGGTGTAGAGCCGGATCACGCGGTCGAGACCTCGCGAGCAGACGCGGCAGAAGTACGCGGGGTTGCGCGTGAACATGATGCAGTCCGTCTCGGAGCGGTAGAGCCCCTTTGCCTGGTAGCCAGCTCCCTCGAAGGCGCCGACCACCGCGGCGTGCTTCTCGCCGGCGAGCATCGGCGCGGTCTCGCGCTTGACCTCGTCGAAGAGCTTCTCCATCTCGACCTTCGGCGCGCCCTTGCCGATGAGCGCCTTGCGCCGGCGCTGGTAGTCGTATGACGCCTTGTCGTACGCTCCCTGGCTCCACGGTGTCGGCAGTGGCGTCGAGGCGTCGACGAGGTCGCGCCACTTGAGCTTCGTCGGGTCGAGCAGTGCCGTGATGTTGGGTTCCCAGGGCTCGGTACCCGGTGGTGTGAACTCCTCGTAGGACACCGACGACGTGTAGTACTCGTCGGCGAGCCCGGCGAAGGAGTGGCCGAGCTCGTGGACGAAGATGTAGGGCGACTGCGACGAGTCGGACGCGCAGGTGGACCAGAGGTTGAAGATACCCCCGCCGCCGTACTTCTCCGTGTTGCCGAGCAGCATCAGCGTGTCGTACGGCGCGAGCGCGGCGATCTCCCTCAGGTCGCGGTTCTTGTAGGTAAGCACGTAGCGGTCGCTGTCGAAGGCGTTGAAGCTGAGGCCGAGCGGCGTGTCGTTCCACTGCTTGCCGCGCGGGTTCGTGATTCCGGATCGCGCTGACGGCGCATGAACGGCGCGGACGTTGAAGTCGGAGCGTCGAGACTTGAACGGCTCGACCTCGAAGAGCGCCTTCAGCAGGCGATCGACGTCGCCGTGGAACTTCTCCTTCTCCGCTTTCGTGTAGCCATCCCCCAGGATCAGGAGATCGACCTTGCGCGCGACCGGCCCGCTGTCGAGGACGGTTTTCACATCGGCTACCGGATTCAGCGGCGAGCGATTGACCGCCCGGTCCGACGGATCGACGACCACCGTGAACATCTCCTTGAACGACCCGTCATGGGAGCGCTTGCGCAGGCTGAGCTGCACCCTGTCACGGGGCTCCGGGAAGCGCGCCGACTCGT
>CAYMLL010000060.1:0-29447 GCA_964390645.1 uncultured Planctomycetia bacterium
GATCGCTCCGCCGGCGCCGGCGAGGACGAGGAGGAACAGCACGATGAGGACCAGGCGCCGGCGACCCGGGGGCTGGGGAGCGCTGTCGGACGACTCGGTCATTCTCACGACACCGCTGTCTCGGCGGCGAGCCCGCTCAGTTGCCTGCGGACTCGGTCGGTGGCGCCTTGCTCGGGGGAGCCGACCCGGCGGAGGCCTTCCCGGCGTCCGGCTTCTTCTGGAAGTGCTTGGCGAAGACCTTCACCAGCGCGCTCTGGATGGCCCGCTCGTCCGGCGCGCCGAAGACCTGGAGATACGCGACCTTGCCGTCCGGCTCGAGAATCGCCACGCCGTGATTGAAGATGTAGAGCGACTCGTAGCGCTGCGCCGGCTCCGGTTTACTGTCTGAGTAGTGCACGACGCCGGCCGGGAAGGCCGGACGCTTCGTCGTGTAGAGGCTGACGGCGCCTTCCAGGTTCGCCTTGGCACTCGTGTCGCGGAGCTGGTCGCTGTAGTACAGTCCGGTGAATCCCAGGGGGAAGGAGCCGGGGGAGGACTTGCTGCGCAGGTGCAGGCCGGCGAGGAAGTCGAAGCGCTTTTTCTGGCAGTAGCTGCAGTCGTCGTACCAGACGACGAGCCCGATCTTGCCGGCGAGGTGGCCGAGCGCGTTCTTGGACTCGACGAGCTTCTTGGCCTCCGGATCCCAGAGCAGCATCGGCGGCTGCTCGGGCAAGCGCTTCCCGAGGATTCCCTTGCGAAGATCCACCTGGATCCGACCCATCGTCTTGCGATAACCCTTGATCTTCCCCTTCAGCTTCACCTTCTTCGCGTCGCGTCGGACGATGAAGCGTACAGTGCCGCCGACGTTGTTGTTGCGCAGCTCCGCGACGAAGCTCTTGCGGTTCTTGATCAGGACGTTGTTCAGCGCGACGATCTCGTCGCCGACGAGAAGCCCGATCTCACGAGCCGTCGAGTGCGGGTACGTGAAGGTCACCTTCAGCCCGCTGTCCTCCTGCTGCGGATCCAGCAGCTCCGTGTAGGCGCCGAGGAAGGCTCGATCAGGAGCTTGTGGCGGCGACTGGCGAGCGTTGCCGGGTTTGCCTTGAGCTTGAGCCTCGACGGTCCTGACGTCCACGACGGCGAGAAGCGGAATCAGAAGCAGAAGGCGGAAACGGCGCAGGACGTGCATCGGGCTGGCCTCTTCGAGGGATTCGCTGTGTTCGAGGAAGGTCGCCGATTGTAAGGGAGACCCGCCGATTTGGAACCGATTTTCAGGGACGCTCCTGGACCAGGACCACGGCGGTGCGGTCGTCCCCACCCATGTTGGCGCTGAGGCCGCAACGTGGTTGTTTGGGTATCTGGTAGCCGTCGCACTTGCCCAGGAGCTGACGCGAGATCTCCAGCGCCTGCTTGACGCCGGTGGCGCCCACCGGGTGGCCGAAGCCGATGAGCCCGCCGCCGGTGTTGACCGGTCGCTCGCCGTCGAGAGCCGTACGTCCGTCGGCGATGTAGCCGGCGCCCTCACCTGCATCCGCGAAGCCGAGAGCCTCCATCATCTCGGCCTCGGCGATCGCGAAGCAGTCGTGGACCTCGGCGACCCCGATGTCTTCCGGTCCCTTGCCCGAGGATGCGTAGGCGGCGTTCGCGGCACGGGCGACGTTGTGGAGGTGCAGCGGGTCGGGGCTCGTGTCCTGCAGAGGCGCCACGCTGACAGCGAAGCCGAGGATCTCCGTGAACTCGTCGCGGCCGCGTCCGAGAACCTCCAGTCCCTCGTGCGACGCAAGCACCAGCGCCGACGCTCCGTCGCTCACCGGCGAGCAGTCGGCGAGTCGAAGATGGTCGCGCAGGTCCGCGTTCTCGAGGAAGACAGGGTTCTCCTCCGAGGCACCGCCGGCGATCTCGAGGCTCATGTTCCCGCCGACGGCGTGCAGATGAGCGAGCGGGTTGCGAGCCGCGTTGTGGTGTGCCTTGACAACGATCGCAGCGAGGGTCTCGTCATCGACTCCATGGGCCTCGCGGTAAGCGTGCGCCCTGCGGGCGAAGAGGCACGGGAACGTGAACGGGTCGATCGATCGCTGGGTCTCGTAGTGGCTTGCGCGAGCCAGGAAGTCCGCACCCTGTCTTGCGCTGACCGTCGTCTGCACTTCGACGCCGACGATGAGCACGAGGTTGGCGCCGGCGGCGATCGCATCGATACCGGCGGCGATCGCCAGCCCCCCGGAGGCGCAGGCGCCCTCGATCCGCGCGATCGGCTTGCCGTCGAAGCCGTCGTCGACACCGGCGAGCATGGCGCCGAGGTGCCCCTGACTCGAGAAGCACTCGCCCGCGAAGTTGCCGATGTAGGCGCGCTCGATCGCGCCGGCATCGACGCCCGCATCCGCCAGCGCGTCGTACGTCGCACGTTCGAGATGGTCCTCGAGGCCCGGATTCGTTCGCTTGCCGTGATCGGGGTGCCCCTTCCAGATGAAATCCGGATGGTGCTTGCCGATGAACGTGGTGTGAGCGCCACCGACGATGAAGACGGGTCGCGTGGGTCTCACGGCTTCACCTCGATCTTCTTGCCGCTGCGCGCCGATCTCTCTTCGGCCGCGCAGACGGCCAGAGACGTCGCGGCGGACTTCGCGCTCAGCCGAGGATCGACCTTGCCCGAACGCACGGAATCGACGGCGGCCTGGATCTCGAGGCGAAATGCGTCGCCCGGCTTCATCTTCAGCTCCCTCATCTTGCGGCCGGATGTCGTGTACAGACGGGGTTTCGGAGCGTTCGACGAGCTGTAGTGGAGGGTGGCTTTCTCGAAGAAGGCGTCGAAGCCGTGCTCGAAGGGAAGGCCGGGCGCGTTGATCCAGCCGCCCTCGGACGACAGCAGCGGCCCTCTCTTGCCCCGGTGGTAGATGGTCCGGATGAAGTTCAGGCCGCGCGCGTCGACCAGTCCCGACGACGTCACGCTTCGCGGCTTGCCCAGGAGATGGACGACGAATTCGGTGTCGTGAATGTGCAGGTCGATCACCATCTTGCCCGAGAGCTTCGGATCGCCGAAGCAGCTCGAGTCGCCCCAGCTCGGCATGGCGATCAGACGTCGCAGGTGAAGCGCGTGCAAATCGCCCCACCGCTTCGAACGGACCGCGTCGGCGAGGAGCGCGAACTCAGGGAAGAACTTCAGTACCTGGGCGACCATCAGTGGCCGTCTTGCCCGGCGCGCCGCTTCGAGCATGCGCTTCGCGTCGGCAGCCTTCAGGGCCACCGGCTTCTCGACGAGAACCGCCTTGCCGGCGCGCAGGCACTGGATCGCCGCGCTCGCATGGAGGTACTAGGTCAGGCAGATGTCGACGAGGTCGACTGCGGGGTTCGCCAGCAGCGAGTCCAGGGTGGGGTGGACGGAGAGGCTGCGGAGGTCCTCCTGGCCGCCTTCGTCTCCGAAGTTGCCGCCGACCTTCGAGAAGTCGCCCCGTGCCTTGTGGGGGTCGCTGGTCGCCAGCGCCACCAGGCGCCCACCACGCAGCCGGCGGCTTGCCCGCAGGTGAGTCAGCCCCATGAATCCGAGCCCGACGAGCCCGACTCCTACACTTCGCTTCTTCGCCATGGTGATCCTCGTTCCGGTCCTTGCCGCCGTCGGCGCCGTCCGGGTCCCCGTCGTCGAATCCGGCAAGGATCTCGTCCGCGGACTCCGGTCCGGGACCGGCAACGTCGTAGAGACGGTTTTCGCCGCGTGCTTGCCCGCTGGTGAAAAAGTGTCGTGAAGTCGGCCGGAAGTTGCAAGATCCTCTCGGCTCGCGGGACCCGCCGTCGCAACGATTTGTGGAAAATGACGGGTCCTGTCCGTGAGATAGTGCGGCTTTTGTGGGCGGTGATGTTCGTCGAAGTGGTAGGATACACTCTACGAACGCGACCCAGAGACGGCCCGCCTGGGGCGGCTCCGGACGCGTTCCCCGCAAACATGTGGTGGGGGCGAGTGCCGGTTGAGCGACCGGCGGCTCGAGGGCTGGGTAGCCCGTAGATTTGTAGGTGGGGATTTGTGGGTGGGGATTTGTGGGGGGGGGCCTTTCCAGACTCGGTGTCCGTTCTCTTACACGAGATTCGATCAATTTTCGTGTTGGGAATCTTTAGGCGGATCACATAGTTTGGTTAGGGTCTGAATCTCGACGAGGAGAGAAACCTGTTCGCGGGGCATGTCATGCTCGTCGCTCTCGACGGGCGGGATCCACCGCCCTCGATCTCCGGAGCGAGGCGACCGCGAGCAGAGCGACGAGGAGAGAGTTCAAGTCCATACCCGCGCTCGGGAGCTGACGTTACGAGCAGCACCCGGTCCGAGTTCCTCACCGCCGTGGGGACTCGTTGTGTCGTCGGTCGAGCGGATTCGCTTGCTCTGACGGCACCGGTCCGGGCGCGGCCAAGACAGGTCTGAAACCCCTGAACGACAACTTGCTGACCCGCAACGGTTCAGCCGGGGGCACTTACGAGGAGAGAGTCTCATGTACTTTACCGAGAAGCAGCTTCGCATTCTGGAGTTCATCAAGCAGTTTCGTGACGAGCGCGGGATTTCGCCCACTCTGGAGGAGATCGCCGAGAACTTCGGTGTCACCAAGATCACGATCTACGAGCACATCAACCAGCTCGAGCGCAAGGGCGCCCTGAAGCGCGAGAAGTTTCGTGCTCGTTCGATCGAGCTGCTCGTGCCGGTCGAGGAGCGCAAGGCGCGCTACGCCATGCCGCTCATGGGCAATCTTCGCGCCGGCTCGCCGATCGAGGCGACCGAGGCGCGTGAGGACTTCAACCTCTCGGAGTTCCTGCCGTTCGGCAAGAACTGCTACGCGCTGAGGATTCGCGGCGACAGCATGATCGACGACCACATCGCCGACGGTGACCTGGTCATCGTCGAGAAGAAGGAGCGTGCGGTCAACGGAGAGACCGTCGTCGCCGTCCTCGACTCGGGCGAGGCCTGCATCCGTCGTTACTTCAACGACGAGGATCACGTTCGCCTGCAGTCGACGAATGGCAGCCTGAAGACCGACACGGTCAAGGACCTCGAGATCCGCGGAGTCGTCGTCGGCATTCTGCGTCGATTCGACCAGAGCTGAGAGCTACGTCGACCCGTCGACGTGTGATACACCGAGAGCCTTCGTTTCCGTCGCCCCGGGCCGGCGGGAGCGAAGGCTCTTCTTGTAGCGTGACCCGGAGGCCGCGCGAGAGGCGTCCGGCAGCCACCGACTGGGGGGCCCTACCCGCCGAGTGAGAACTGTCCCTTCACGTGGCTCTCGAGGCGCTTGATCACGTCACGAGCCTCGTCACCGAGGAGGCAGAGCAGCACCTCCATGCCGAGCTCACCCGGCTTGCAAGTCGGGCCACGGCCGCCGCCTTCCCGCGCCAGCTCGGCGAAGAACGGCACGGACCCGCCTTCCTTCGGATCGACCCCGAGGACGTGGACCCGAAATCCGCCCTCGCTACGACAGGCCGCCAGGAGGCTCTTCAGCCCGCGCAGCTTCTCGTGGCGCGGCGGGGCATCGCCGACAACCACGACGTGCTTGCGGGCTTCGGGCCGCCAGGAGAAGCGGCCGAGCTCGAGCGCCGCTCGCACCGCCGTGTCGACTCCTTCGGGGACATCCGCGCCTCCCTCGGGTCGGAGCTCGAGGACAGCGGAGAGGATTTCGCGGGCCGGCGTGGTGGAGAAATCGTGGACTCCGACGATCTCGTCCTTGTACAGCAGCAGGCCGACGCGGACTCCGGCCGTTCCCCACTCGATCGCGGGCAACAGCCAGGTGCACGTCGCCTTGAGTTCCGCGAGCCCGACCTCCATGCTGCGGGTCGTGTCGATGGTCAGGAGCAGATCGGTGCCGTCGCTCTGCGAGTCTGCGAGGAAGGCGTCGAGGTGGTTGACGAGGGGCAATCGCTTTCGTAGATCCTCGAGACCATGTTGTGCTCGTTGCCAGCCGATCTCGAGCTCTTGCGGCTTGACGCTCGTCTGCGTCTGGACTCCGAGACTCTCTAACAGCGCGGGTCCCCGGGGAAGCTCGCGTAGGCGACCGACGGCCGCCAGCACGAGCGGCGTGATGAGCCCGCGCTCGCCGGCTCCCAGTGTCGGACGGTCCGCGAGGATCTCGATCGCGCGTCGCACGATGCGTGGCTCGGGATCGAGAAGGTGCGCTGCGGTGATCGTCGAGAATGCCGCGGCCTCCTCGAGCAGCACCAGTCTCGTCAGCGGCGCGGCGTCGAGGAGGCGGCGGGGTTCGATCTGTGGGTCACGATCGCTCCGGGGTGGCTCGCCGTCGTCCGGGGTTGCGAGGGCTCGCCGGTCCTCGAGCTGCTCCCGCAGGCGATCGAGCAGGCTCTCTTCGGAGGCGCTGTGGGGTGAGCCGAGGGGCTGGAGCTCGCGCGCGTCCTTCCAGGGTGGCGGCGGGCGGGAGACCGCGACGTCCCCTCTGGCGGTGATCGAGCCCGTCGCCGGGCTCGGCTCCGATTCCGATCGGGGTCCCGCGACCGGTTGCGCTTCCGTCGCCGGTTCGGGCTCCCGTCCCGTTGCCCACTCCGACTTCGGCTCCGGTCGTGTCACGGTCCGCGCCGCACCGGTTCGGGTAGGGCTGCGACCATCTCCCGAACCCTTTGCCGGTTCGCTGGCGACCACCTGGCCCCTGCGGTCGGGCTCCCTCGCGTTCGCCAGGTCCTGTTCGACGTGCTCCAGACGCGAATAGAGGACGATCACGGCGACGAGGTTACCGACGAATCCGGTGACCGCGAGCCCGATGAGGAGGTAGACCCACTCGCTGTAACGGAGCACCATCTCCTGACCGCAGCGACACTTGATACGAAGGGGCATGGTTCTCGCCGGACTCGAGCCGCGCAATGCCGTCTCCCGCCAGGTCTCATTGTAGCTCGCCTTGCGCCCGGCATCCCGCGTCCTGCGCTCCGTGTTCCCGGTCGGGGGCGACGCCGGCCCGTCACGGGGTGCGGGGCCGGCACGGATCTCCTTCTTCGATCGCAAGTTGCGCCAAGTGGTCGGGTTCAGAGGGCCTTGAAATTGCCGGTGCGAGGTGATACGGTTGTTGTCTGTCCCTCACCCGTGGGATTCCGAGACGTCGCGGCTTTCGCCGTTCGGAGGAAGTCTCCCGCGGTCTCTTGGTCTTCGAGTTTCGTAAGACGTATTGCCGTTTGCCGTGAGATAGAGAACCACCGCGGTGGCCCGCTCGCAGCTGCGTCGCTTCCTTGCGACAGGTCTCGCAAGCGAGGCAGGCGTGCCCGCGAGGTCGTCAGAAGGGCTGGCGGGTAGTTCGTGCGATTCTTTCGGCAGCTGTGCTTGTCGTACAGAATCTCGAAGCTCCGACTCGATCTGTCGAGGGAATCAGAGCGAGGAAGCAAGGGTGAAGCAAGCTGGTCTTGTCCGCGACGTTCCATGAGCGTCGGGGGGCCGAATCAAGGAGGATGAAAGAATGTTCCTGTGCCGAGTGTGTGCCCGCTCCTTCGGTTGGTGCATGATCGCCGGGCTATTCGTTGCCGGCTGCAACGCCACTAGGGCCCAGATAGCCTCGGGCACGCACGCCGACGACTTCGGCGCCGAGATCGCTGACGACGAGGAAATCAACATCGAGACCGTGCAGCGCAATCAGATGCTGCACCAGCGCGCGCAGGTCGAGTTGCGTCTGGGACCGGCCTTTCCTTTCGACCTCTTCGAGCCTTCTCGTGAGTCCCGAGCGGCCGACGTCGGCTTCGGTGTTGGCGCCAAGGCGAGCCTGGAGACGCAGAAGAACGTCTTCTGGGGCTTCGCTCTGGACTACCAGTCTCAGGACACCGAGGACCTGTCGCTGACGACCGACGAGCAGATCAACGCGGTCGCCTCCTACGATCGATTCTCCTTCCTCGGCACCTTCGACTACGACATCCCGTTGTGGGAGGCACCGGACGCCCTGATCGTCCGACTCGGTCTCGGAATGGGGCTCGTCGTCTTCAAGTTCGAGGGTGACGGTGTGGCCGAGATCGAGGACCTCTACCAGATCCTCGTACGACCGGCCGTCGCCCTGCGCTATCCGGTGCACGAGAATGCCGTCATCTTCACCGAGTTCGCGTACGACATCGTTCCCGACAAGAGTCTGGGAACGAAGGAGAGTCAGGGCATCACGGGCGCTCGGCCGGTGCTTTCCAGTGGGGCCATCTGGTTCGGCGCCGCCTTCCAGTGGTAAGCCCTGCTGTCACCAGGGCCCGTTAAGTAACGAGACCGCGAACACAGGCCGCCTCCCCGGGCTCCGGGTGGGCGGCCCGTGTCTTCAGGACCGGCTCGCGGGGTTGTTGCACCGGTGTTTCCGGTGAGGGAGCGTGCTAACATGGGTAGTGGCGGCGGACCGGGACGGCCCGGTCGTGTGGCTGCGGGCCTTCCGCAGACCTGCATGGCAGTCGACCGGGCTCGCAGAGCGCTGACTGGATGGAGTGAGAGTGCCGGATGCCGCGAGGAAGCTCGGATCTTGAATCGAGTGCGCGTGAGTCGCGTACCCATCGTCTGCGACGCGATGCTCTGGAGACGTTGCTCGAGGCCAGAGACCGCCTGGTCTCCCAGATGGCCGACGAGATCCGCGCACACCGTGACGTGATTCTCGACCAGGCGACGGGTCAGGACAGTCTCTTCAGCTTCGAGTTCCAGGAGATCGAGGACCGCTACAGCGCCCGTCTTCACGCGCTCAACTCGATCCTCGAGAACCTCGAGTTCCGCCGTCCGCGCCTGGCGCACAAGGTAGAGACGCTGACCACGTCTCGCGAGCACCTCTATCAGGACCTCAACTCTCTGGTCAGCCAGTTCGACCAGTGGGATCTGGTGGACATCAACGTCACCGAGCTCAAGGACGAGCAGCTCCTCGCGGTGGTCTCCTTCACCGCGGACGAGTACGGGGACTGACGGGGTTGCAAGGGGACTGACGGGATTGCCAGGGGGACCGCGTGGGGATCGGCTCGGGCGCGGATTCGGCGTCCGCTCAGTGACGTCCGCGTTGTCGCTCCCGCACCGGCAGGATCTCGAGGCAGGTGGTCCACCAGCCGGTCGCGATCGTCTCGATGAACTCCGCCGGCAACTCCTCCTCGCGCATCTCGCGCGCCAGCGTCCGCCAGTCGTAGGCCACGGGAATGAACTCGACTCGTGGTGGAGCGTTGGCCTCGGTCTCGAGAATCGCGTACCAGACGCGCGACGTTCCGTCGTTCCCGGGACGGCCGATGACGCCGCAGTTCACGAAGAGACGTCCCGACGCCAGCTCGCGGCTCCACTTGATGCCGGTGTGGGTAGCCACGACGATGTCGGCGTCCTGCCGGTCGAAGACCTTCTCGAGGAAGTGATCGGGGGTCGTCGACTCCCAGAGGAACTCGTTCTGGCGCCGTGGCGATCCGTGGCACAGAAGTACGCGCTTGCCGTCGAGCTCGAGGCGAATCTCGGGGGGCAGCGTCGCCAACCAGGACTTGTTGACGTTTGACGTCTTGCGAAACGTGTACTCGTAGCTCAGCCGGGCGAAATGATTGTCGCGCGGGTCCGTGTAGCCGCACTGGCAGTCGGTGAGGCCCCTCGCGAGCGAATCGTCGTAGTTGCCGGCGATCGTCAGGACGCCGGCGTGCTCGAGCAGCGCGAACACCCGGTCGGGATGCGGCCCGAAGGCGCCGAGGTCACCGAGGCAATAGCACGCATCGACGTTTCTGCGGCGCGCGTCTACGAGCGTCTCGGCGAGCGCCAGGTGGTTCGAGTAGACCCCTCCGAACAGTGCGATCCGGCTCACGCGTCACTCCTTGCCCATGCCACCGACGTTGGAGCAGATCGCTCCGTGGACGTAGCAGGTGTGGCAGGCGCCGTGGGACAGCGCGAACGGACGACAGGCCTCATCGAGCGTCTGGCCGAGGTGCGCGTCATCCGCTTCTATGAGGATCGGACAGACGGCCACACCGCGGTCCGTGACGGTGCGACCGCGACTGCAGAGCAGCTGGCCCGTCTCGTAGTCGACCAGCATGCGCTCGGTGACGCGCTCGGCATCCATGTAGGGTCTCGAGCGCAGCGCCTCCATCCCGAGGTGCAGGGTCGGCAGGATCTTGATGCGAGGGCGCGCGTAGCCGATCGATCGCATCGTGGCGACGAAGGACTCGAAGACACGCTCTGTGTCGCCCTCGGGCCATGTCTGCGCGACCGTGATGATCGGCAGGAAGCCTTCCCCGACGAGCAGCCGCAATCCGCGCACGGCGTCGTCGAAGGTGCCTTCGCCTCGGATCGGGTCGTTCGTGGCGGCATCGGGGCCGTCGATGCTGACGCGCAGCTCGAGGCTGTACCGGCTCGCCTCGGCGATCTTCGCGAGCGCTTCGACGCTCTTCGGCGTGAACGCGGTCGCGTTGGTGAGCACGGTGGCGGGCCCGTAGCGAAGCGTCTCCTCGAGAATCGGTAGCAGATCCTTGTTGAGGAAGGGCTCGCCGCCGGTGAAGTAGTACTCCTTGACTCCGTGGCGCATCGACTCCTCGAGGCGAAGGCGCACGTCCTCCACGCTCAGAAAGCCGAAGGCATCGTTTCCGGGATGGCAGCTGATGAAGCAGTGATTGCAGGTCAGGTTGCAGAGCGTTCCGGCGACCTGGAACCACAGCTCGTCCATCGCTGCGAGATCGATCAGCGGGGTGCGGTCTGCCGGGAACGTGTCGCTCGAGCTCGCCGGCGTCATCGGAGTGCCTTCGCGGACTCGTCGTGGAGATCGAGCGCGTCGTCCTTCTCGACGAGGCGGAAGACGTCGCGCACCTGCTCCTGACCGATCCGAAGGAGGAAGTCGCTGCGGCGGCCGAAGCTCTTGTGCCCGACGATGAAGAGATCCGGCTCCGGATGGGTGAGCGTCTCGGCTCCGGCGTGTGAGCGCGTGAGGCAGTCTCCGCCGTCCGTCGCCAGCAGCGCGGCGGCGAGCTTCATGGGCCCTTCGCTCGCGTAGCAGTGGTGCACTTGCAGCTCCCGCAGAACCGACAGGTCCGGGCGGTAGCCGACGAGGGCGAGAATCCGGTCGACGACGACGCTGTCCGTCCGTCCGTCGGCAGCGTCGTGAAGATCGACTTGCAGCCGGTTCCCCACGGACCCGATCCTGGCCACCGTCACGCCCGGGATGACGGTGCATGTGTTCGGTGGAGACGCCGCGATGTCGTTCGCGAAGCGGCAGAGCCGATCCCGCTCCGCGAGGGGATCGTCCGCAACCTGATCGGCGGGCTCCTCGGCGCGATCGCGCCGCGCCCATACGACGTGCGTGTCGGGAGCCGTCCGTGATAGCTCGGTGAGCTGCCGGAGCGCGGTGGTGGCCGAGTGACCCGCGCCGACGAGCAGCGTTCTCCGTCCCGCGTACGTGCGACGATCGGATCCGAGGATGTCCCGGAGGTGGTAGTCGATCCGTTCGCGCGCGGCTCTCTCGCCCGGAGCGGGAGCCCCGCCGTCTCCGAGGCTTCCGGGCGTGGCGAACACGCCCGCCGCGTCGATCACGACATCGGCGTCGATCTCGGACTCGGCGTCGCTCTCGACGTCCCGAAGGAGCAGACGGAAGGGATGTGTCGACCGGTGAGCCGCTCCCGGCGCCTCGGTCTTGAGCAGTCCGCGGCGGCAGACTCCGAGGACTTCCGTGCCCTCGCGGACCCGGTCGTCGAGGCACCGCGCCAGCGGATCCAGGTAGAGATCGACGAACTCGATGCCTCGTGGGATGGAGTCGGGTGCGGGAAGCTCGACGCCTTGCGCGGCGAGCAGACGGACGCCCAGCGGCGAGACGTTGAGGCTCCACGGAGAGAACAGCTCGACGAATCCCCAGCGTCGCACGTGTTCGCCGACTCGATCGCGCTCGAGGACGACAACATCGTGCCCGAGGGTGTGGCCGTAGACCGCGGCCTCGATGCCGATCGGCCCGCCGCCGACGACGGCGATGCGTCGGGGCCGGCGCGTTGTTCGACGGCTCTCGCTCACGATTCGCCGCTGCCACCCCGAAAGGCCGCGCCCGGAGCGCCGGGGTCGACGCCGGCATCGATCCGCAGCGGCGATCGGCCGGTGATCTCGGCGGCGTAGACGCGTCCGACGGCACCGAAGGGCTTCGGGCTCGCGACGACGTTCCAGCCGCGAGCGGCGAGTGCGTTGACGATTGGCGGTGGGAAGCGAGACTCGAGCAGCAAGGTGCCGGGACCGTAGCCGTCGAAGCGCGGATGGACGACCGCTTCTGCGACGCTCATGCCGAAGTCGACGACGTTGACGATGACCTGTGTCAGACCTGCGGTGATGCGAGCCGCTCCCGGAGACCCGAGGATCAGCCGTACCTCGCCGTCGTCCAGGAGAATGGTCTCGGCGACCGCCGTGCTGCGCGCCTTGCCGGGCGCGATCGAGTTCGCGTGACCGGGGCGCGGATCGAACGCGCTCATGCAGTTGTTGAAGAGGATCCCGAGTCGGGGATGGAAGACGCCGGAGTTGTAGCCGAGCGAGTGCGAGAACGAAATCGCGTTGCCGCTGCTGTCGACGATCGTCACCTGCGTGGTGTCGGGACACTCGGCGCCGGACTCTGGCGTCTGCGCCGAGGAGACGCCGAGCCGATCGAGGTACTCGTCACTCAGGAACGTGGCGTCCGGGGGCGTACCGAAGATGGGATCGCCCTGATGCTCGAGTCGGTCCCGCCAGACGTTCTGCAGCACGCTCGCCATGTGGTCGATGAAGTCGACGTTCGCCGGCGACGTGAGGTCGTGCGTCGGTGATCGCTCCAGGAGGGCGAGCGTCTGAAGCAGCGCGACGCCGCCGCCGGGAAGAGGCGTCGTCAGGACCTCGAGACCTCGGTAGCGACCGCGTAGGGGCGCGTGCATCTGCGGCTCGTAGGCCGCGAGGTCATCGCGCGTGACGAGGGCACCTTCCTGTTCCCAGTCCTCGCCGATCTGTCGTGCGATCTCGCCGCGATAGAAGCTCTCGGCGCCTTCTTCCGCGAGTTGACGGTAGGTCTGCGCCAGCTCCGCTTGCCGGAAGGTCTCGCCTGCGCCGTAGGTTGAGCCGTTGGCCTTGAGCGCCATGCGCTTTCCGGCCGCGGTGAGGCCGAGGCGATCCCGGGTCGACACGCGACCGAAGAGTCCCGGGCGAGTCCAGAACTCGGCGAGCTCCGGAGGCACTCGAAAGCCTGTACGCGCGTAGGGGATGGCCCGCTCGACGAGGTCGCACCAGGGCATCGAGCCGAATCGATCGTGGATGGAGGCGAGTCCCGCGAGCACGCCCGGCACGGTGATCGACTGGTAGCCGACGTCGTTGAGCTTGTCGCGAACCAGGTAGCCGAAGCCGTCCGGCGTGCCGGCCTCGAAACGGTCGAGCCAGACGTCCTCGCGGGCGAGGCTGCCCGCACGACCGTGGAAGTCGACGCAGAGGGGTTCGGTCGCACCGTCCTTGACGAAGACGAGTGTCGCGCAGCCGAAGCCGCCGATCCCGCAACGGTGAGGGTCGACGATGCCCTGCACGAAGACAGAGGTGACGAGAGCATCGGCGGCGTTGCCGCCGTCGTCGAGGACTCGCGCGCCGTCGAAGGCCGCCACCGCCTGCGGGGCCGTGCCGAGCCCGCCGCCGGTGATGGGGGCAGGGTGGCTGGTTCGCTGGTCGCGGGGCATGGCAAGCGGATTATAGGCACGTGGAAGCGGGGACGGAAGCAGGGAAGAGGAACCAGGGGAGGGCGCCACGGCCGTTGGGGCCACCCAGGAAACCACGGAGGCTGGAAGGTGGAGCCAGGAACGTGCGGGGATTCGGATGCGGACCGGCTCCCGAAACGGTGCACGGCCCTCCGCGCCATCATCGACGTGGGGGGCCGTGCTGCCGTCGTTCGAACTCGATCTTTGTGACGCCTACTTCCGGTAGGGGGCGAACGATTCGCCGTAGAACCCCGAGTCGTTCCACGTCGCGTAGCCGGCCGAGTCGCTCATGGTCTTGCTGAGCGCGGAGATGAACTCGATGAGGCCGGGAGGCAACTCGTCCTCCGGGAGGAGGCCGGAGGACAGCATGTCCTCGACGAATTTCATCGAGCTCTCGGCGTACTCCTTGGTCGTGAACGAGACGGAGGTCAGCTTCGCCGGCAGGCTTGTCGCCGCCTTCTTGAATGCAGGCTTGTCGCCGATACCGGGCACGTCCTTGCCGATCCGACGGATCACCTTCTCGACCGACTTCGAGCTCAGGCTGAGGAGCAGCAGCTTGTCCGTGATGCAGAGAGTCGGGTCGACGCCGATTGCCTCCGTCGCCTCGCCTGCGCTGAAGATGTCGCGCCCCATGTATTTCCTGGGCTGCAGCGCCCCACCGGTGGTCTCGATGGCCTTTTCGACGAGCTTCTTCCAGACGGTGTCGTCCTTGAGGGCGAGGACGAGCGAGAGGTCACCGGCCGGGTTGTCGATCGTCGGTACGCCGTTGACGAAGTAGTGCAGGCGGTTGCCGATGCTCTTGAGGAAGGAGTCGAACTTGATGCCGACGGTCTGCTCGAACATCTGCTCGATGTTGACGACCTCTCCGCTGAGCGCCGCGAAGGACTGTCCGAGCTCCATTATCTTGCGCAGTGACGAACCGATCGCCTCGGCATTGAGGCCGGTGGTCACGTAGGAAACGCTGTCGTCCGGGATGATTGTCGGGGGTGTCGCCGGGAAGGGCTTCGACTTGAACCAGCCCAGAATACCGTCGTCGGCACCGCCGTTGTGAATAAAGGAGCGGACCCGGATCGCGTCCTTTTCGAGCGAGTAGCTGAGGCCGGCGTTGTTGAGGGACTTGCCGAAGAGGATCTCGGATACCGTCTGCCAGACGAACACGAAGGGGTTTGCGCTCATCGCCCGGTCGACCGCCTGCAGGATGGGCTTCAGGTTCACGAAGAAGAAGATGTCGCCGTCCTTGCCCGCGAGCTCGTTGGTGGCGCCGAACTCCTGCGTTCTGGCGAGCGAATCCTCGAACGCGCCCTTCGAGAGGTCGACCATCGTTTTCTCGAGAAACTTCTTGCTGGGGCTCATGAAGTACTTGCTGCCGAGCTCCCCGAGGTAGATCGCTTCGGGGCCGGAGTTGGCGGCGTTCAACTCGGGCGGAGTCAGCACGGTGATCTTGCCACCGTGGAACTTGTCTGTCTTGACGCCGGCGCCTTCCTTCACCGCGAACGCCAGCAGCGCGAGGAGGTTCTTCTTGAACGCGGGACGTCCGGAACCCGTGTCGACCGCGACCAGGAAGGGAATCATGTCGCCCGTCAGGTCCGGCTCCTCCATGTTCATCAGCGATTCGCTGAGCGCCCCGATGATCGGGCCTGCATCACCGAACGTGAGGACGACCTCGCCTTTGACCGCCTCGAGCATCTCGAGCGGATCGACATTCGCCTCGGACCTGGCCTCGTTGCGGAACTGCTCGATGCCCTCCTTGAACGTCGAGAAGAGCTCGGCGAGCTCGGGCATGTTCTTCAGCTGGTAGATCGGCGACGAGTTGATCTTCTGGAGCAGGCTCGTGATGTTCGGAGCGTGGACCAGAAGAGCCGTCTTCTTCGGCAGGACCTTGACGACCGATGGCGTCGCGACGACGGTCTCCTGGGCGGCGAGTGGGGAAAACGCCACGACGAGTCCCAGAAGGAAGGCCGTTGCGGAACCTGCGACCTCGAGCTTGATCATCCTATTTGTCCTTTGTGGTGTGGTTGGGGGTCAGAGCTTGTCGGAGCTGTCGCCGGTGCTTGCGGCCTTGTCGCCGACATTCGGTGAAGATTTCGACGAGAGTCTCTTTTTCTTGTCGCGCGGCTTTGGTGGCGGACGCAGGTAGCGCACTCCCGTGTTCGGGTTGTCCTTGTCGAACGCGTAAGCTTCGCGGTGCCGCAGGAAGTCCTTCACGTAGTGGATGGGAATCGCGAAGCCGAGCGACTCGCCGCCCATGATCTTCGAGCTCGTGACTCCGATGACCTCGCCGCGGTTGTTGAACAGCGGTCCGCCGCTGTTCCCGGGGTTGATCGCCGCCGTTGTCTGGATCGCCAGCTTGCCGCCGAGCGCGCGGTTGCGGTTGCTGACGATTCCGTCCGAGACCGTCCGGTCGAGGCCGAGAGGGTTGCCGATCGCGAAAACGGGGTCGCCGACGAGCACGCGGGGGTAGTCCCCGAGGAAGCACTTGCGCAGTGGTACGTCGCCCGGCTCGCCGAGCTTCAGGAGGGCGAGATCGAAGAACGGGTTGAGCGCGATGATTCGCACCTTCTCGACCTTGACCTTTCGAAGACCCGCCTCCTCGCGTACGTAGATCACGACGGAGATATCACGTTCACGCTCGACGACGTGGTAGTTCGTGACGATATAGCCTTCCTTGTCGTCGATGACGAAGCCCGATCCCGAGCCACTGAGCGTCAGCACCTGGACCACGCTCTCGCCCACGGCGCGTGCCTTGTCCTTCACCGTGCCGGGTTCGAGTCGACTGGTGAAGAAGATCGACTCTTTCGAGCCAACCTCGCCCGCGTCGTTTCGTGAGGCGGCCGGGGCGGTGGCCGCCGAGGTCCCCGTTTCGACCGCGGACTCCACGACCGTATCGACCTCGCCGAGCGGGATCGCGAGGATCGTGTAGCCGATATCGACGAAGAGCGACTCCGACGTGCGCTTGACGACCCGTCCGTCAATCTTGTTGCCCGTTCGCAGCACGACCTGCTGCCATTTCTCGGCGGACGCGGCGGATTCGTCGTCCGGGCCCGGGGAGATCGCGCAAACGGGAGCGAACGATAGCACGGCCGCGCCGGTCGTGATCAACAGGAGCGAGTTGGTCATGGCTCAGTCCAGAGAGTCCTGGAGGTACAGGAGGATCCGATCGTGAATCAGGAGAACGAGATCCTCGAGCCCGTCGCGGTCGATATCCTTGACGATCATCTGCTGCGGCCCGAGTGTCTGGCTGCGGCGCATGTACGACTTCTCCTCGAAGATCGGGAAGCTGCAGCGGCGCTCGAGTGACGTCGATTCTTCGCGCGTGTCGTTCTCGAGAAAGATGAGATTGTAGCGCGGTGCGGTCGTCAGGATGATGTCGTTCCGGCCGTCCGCGTTGAGATCGCCGGTCGTCAGGTCCTGAGGACGCCCCAGGTCTTTTTCCTCGACCCCGAAGCTCGTCACCTCGACGAAGTCCGCCTGCTTCTGGCGCGTGTAGAGGACCGCGGTCTGGCCGTCGCCGAAGAGCACGAGATCCCGGCGTCCGTCGCCGTCCAGGTCACTGGTGTCGAGTGCCACGAGGCGGATCTTCGGCAGCTTGAGGTTCCGTCGCAGCTCGAATCCGCCGTCCTCGCGGCGTCCCAGCACGTCGAGAGACTTCGTCGACGCGTCGATCACGACGACCTCAGCCTGCTTGTCGCCGTCGAGATCGAGCATCGCCGCGGCCGTGAGCTTCGAGCTCGAGCTGCGACCGCTGATCTGGTCCTTGACGCGCAGCCGGCCTTTCTCGTCGAGCGTCAGTACCCGGACGTAGCTGCCGGCAGACACGAGGAGCGGCGAGCGACCGTCGTCTCCGGGCGGCAGGATCGTCAGAGCGGTCGGCGACAGCTTGGAGAGCTGGCCTCGACCGAATCCGGGCTTCTTCGTGAGGTTCTCGAAGTCGTCCGCCCCGTCCTTCCCCGACCTCGATCGACGGTAGATCGCGGGATCCTGATAGGGGACGAACACGAGCGCGTCGGTTTCGCCGTCGCCGTCGATGTCGAGCAGTCGCAGG
The DNA here is from genome assembly GCA_964390645.1 of uncultured Planctomycetia bacterium. Lineage (GTDB taxonomy): Bacteria > Planctomycetota > UBA8108 > UBA8108 > UBA8108 > CAYMLL01. The sequence goes on from CAYMLL010000060.1 coordinate 17,621, forward strand.
TCGGTCGGTTCCGAGCCTTCGGAGGCAATCTGCGTCGTCGCTTCCTTCGCGACCTTGCCGTCCGCGAGCAGCTCGAGGACGTCGAGGTCGAACTTGTCGTTCTCCCCGCGTGTGACGACGAAGGCCCGGTCGCCGACGTTCTTCTCGCCGTCCTTCGTCGAGCCTCGGACGGTCGTCGCGGCGATGTGCAACGGCGTGCTCGTCAGCGTCCACGTCTCGGGGATCTCCAGCCGTTCGTTCTTCCAGCGGCTGACGCCGAGCGCCTTCTCCTTGGCGCTCGAGACCAGGATCTCGTCGTGACCCTCGCCGTCGGTGTCGATGGCGGCGAGGCCGTTGAGGCCCGAGAGCGTCGGGTAGCTGACCGTGCGCGACAGCGAGCCGTCGTGGCTCTGGAACGTCACCTCGAGCTGAGCGGTCTCCGGATAGCCGGTGACGAGGTCGGTGCGTCCGTCGCCGTCGACGTCGGTGAGGAGGCGTCGCGTCGCCTTGGTGTCGCCGTCGCTGCGGTGTGCGATCACGTGGGCGCGCGTCAGGCCACCAGGGGCGGGGCTCTCCTGCCAGCAGAATCCCTTGACGCGTCGTGTGTTCGAGTGCAGAGCGAGGAGCAGCGTCCGCGGCCTCGCCTCGCCCGCCGCTTTCCCTGCTCGCGTGTGCGTGCCGAGAGCCCAGGCCTGAATCGGTTGCAGACGGCTCGAGGCGAGCGGGCCGAAGCCGGTCTCTCCTTGCAGACGGGTCAGCAAGGTCTCCTCGTTACCCGGGAGGACGTAGAGCAGATCGAGTCGATCGTCGCCGTCGATATCGGTGATCTCGATCGACGAGAGGCCCGAGCGTGGGTTGTGGAGCACCGTCGGCTGCGTCAGGCCACCGCCGGGTTTCTGGTAGAGAAGGTACGTCTCGTTGTCGCCTAACAGTACCAGGTCGAGGTGACCGTCGCCGTCGAGGTCCGCGGGTCGCAGAGCGTGGGGGGACGAGGATCCGTCACGGATCGGGAACTTCTCTCGGCGCGCTCCCCAGCTCTCGTCCTGCAAGACGATCTCCAGCTCCGCGGGATCGCCGTAGTATGCGAGGTCGGCACGATCGTCGCCGTCGAAGTCGCCGACCACGAGCGCCGAGATGGACTTGTCGGTGTAGAACTTCTCGACGCGGAAACGGCCGTCGGAGTCGACCTCGTTGACCTCGCTCTTCGACTGCGAAGCCTCGCTGCGCGGGGTCTTCGTGTCGACCGGCTTCTGGTAGAAGAGGCGGATCGTGCCGTCGGAGTTGTTGGCGACGACGAGATCCTCGAGCCCGTCGCCGTTCAGGTCGACGACGCGGAGTCCACGCGGGTTTCCCTCGATCTTGAAGATCTCCAGAGCCCGGAATCCGAAGGGCGTAGTTTCACCGGCGGCCGTTACCGGTTTCCCGGGGGCCGTTACCGGTTTCTCGGCGGCCGTCTCCGTCTCCCCGGCGGCGAGTGCAGTGAGGAGCAGAGCTGGCAGCAGAATTCCACCGATCGGGAGCGCAAGAGATCTTACAGAACCGCGCCGCGGTTCGTTCTTCTGGGTCATGTTGCGAGGTCTCGCCAAGGTCCGGGAGGGAGGCCGTCGGCGGGGGGGAAAGGGGGCGGTTCAGCACCGCTTCCGCGGAATCTTATGGGCCCTCTCGGGGGCCCGCAAGGGCTTTTCCATCCCCTGACACCTTCCGACAATCCCCCGCGCCAGAAGTCTCCCGGCGGATTCCGGAGGCTCGGGCCATCGGATCGCCGGGGTTCGGACGCAGGCTCTTTCCTGTATCGGCCGCCATCCCGAAGAGGGTCGACGGAAAGTGCTCGGGATTTCACCCGCGGGGGACCGGAATCCCGCCCTTTAGAGGCGGCGACTGTCGGGAATCACCACAGTCCTTGTGGCGTTCCTGCCGGAGGTGGCCCGGGGCCCGGCGTCAGGCTCGGGACTCGTTCCATAGCTCGTGGAGTCGACACGTCTTGGCGTCCTGGCTCCGCGACGGTCCGCGATTTGCAACGTCGTCTCTCGCGCTCACGACTCGCCGTTCGAGCGCCGGGCAACGTGCCCCGACATGAACCGTAGCTTTTGCGCGCCCGCGTTGACAAAGCTGGCCGGAGAACTTGTTCTTCGGTCGGCTTTTTTTCGTCCCCGGCATCGAGCGTCTTCCACCGTCTTCCACGGCGCTGATTACCCGTGGGGCGGCCCCGTCTCTCACCGCGCCGGGCTCGGTGGACCTGGCCGGATCGCGTCCGGCTGCGCCGGACGCTCCATGTCGGCGATCGCGACACATCGTGACAGACTCGAGCGGGATCACGGGCTCGGATCTGTCCACCGGTCGGAGCGCGGCCCCACATGCCTGGATGCTCCCCCGCGACGTCCATACAATGGCGGGCGGGGAAGCGACAGCGACGTGGAGCCTTCACGACGGTACGACGCATCGGGCATGATCGAGGACACCAGGAGCCAGCTGCGGCCTTCGGAGCGCGAGGAGCTGGGACAGATCATCCCGCACCAGCGGCTGGTCCTCGACCCCGGCGAGTTGCGGGTCTACGAGTGCGACGGCCTGCCGCTCTTCAAGTACATGCCACTCGCGGTCGCCCTCTGTGCGTCGCGCGACGAGGTCGTCGAGGTGGTCCGTTGGTGCGCACGCCGCGACGTGGCCTTCGTTCCACGCGGGGCCGGCACGGGGCTGTCGGGAGGCGCGACACCCGTGGTGCCGAGTATCGTCCTCGACATGAACCGGATGCGGCGCATTCTCCACGTCGATGCGGAGAACTGCTTCGCGGTCGTCGAGCCGGGCCTCGTCAACCGTCGTCTCAGCGATGCCGTGAAAGCCGACAGTCTCTACTTCGCGCCCGATCCATCGAGCCAGAAGGCCTGCACGATCGGTGGCAACGTCGCGGAGAACGCCGGCGGCCCGCACTGCCTCAAGTACGGGATGACGACCGACCACGTCCTGGGGCTGGAGGTCGTCGTTCCCGGTGGAGACGTCGTGCGCCTTGGCGGACCGGTCGATGGGGTCGATGCGTACGACCTCAGGAGCCTCTTCGTCGGTGCCGAGGGCACCCTGGGCATCGTCACCGAGGTCACGGTGCGCCTCACACCGCTTCCCGAGGAGGTGCGCACCTTTCTTGCGGTCTTCGACAGCATGCGTGGAGCCTGCCGCGCGGTGTCGATGATCACCCGCGAGGGCATCCTGCCGGCCGCGCTCGAGATTCTCGACCAGCTGACGATTCGCGCCATCGAGGCGTCCGTCTACGCGGCCGGCTATCCCGAGGACGCGGCCGCGGTGCTGCTGATCGAGCTCGATGGGCCGCTCCATGGCATGGACGAGGACGAGAGCCGCATTCGCGAAATCGTCGAGGCTTGTGGTCACCTCGAGTTCCGCGTCGCCCGCGACGAGTCCGAGCGTCTCCAGCTGTGGAAGGGACGCAAGGGAGCCTTCGGCGCGCTCGGCCGCATCAACACGGACCTCTACGTGCTCGATGGCGTGGTGCCTCGTACGCGTCTGGAGGAGACCCTGGAGAAGATCTACGAGATCGCCGGGCGACACCGTGTGACGCTGTCCAACGTCTTTCACGCGGGCGATGGCAACCTCCACCCGAATATCTCCTACGATGGTCGTGACGCCGACGAGAAGGTGCGAGTGCTCGCGGCGGGTCGCGAGATTCTCCAGGCTTGCGTCGACGCGGGCGGCAGCATCTCCGGCGAGCACGGGGTCGGCATCGAGAAGTCGGAGTTCCTGCCGATGCTCTTCGACGAGGAGGATCTGGCGCTGCAGCTAGAGCTGCGCCAGGCGATCGACCCGGACCTGCGGTCGAATCCGTGCAAGCTCTATCCCGATGCTCGCGCGTGTATCGAGGTCGGACGCGGCAAACGCGTCATGGATCTTCCGCTCTGATGCCGGAGCGCGACCCCGACACCCTCACCGATCTCGAGCGCACGTTCTACGGTGACGACATCGAGCGCGTCGCTCCGGCGACTCCGTCGGCTCTCGCCGAGGCGGCAGCGGAGCTCGTCGAGGCGAAGCGAACGGTTCTTCCAGCCGGGGCCGGCACGCACGCCTTTCTCGGCAATCGCATGCCGACTCCGGCGACCGTGCTGTCGACCGAGCGGCTCGCGTCGGTCGTCGCGTACGAGCCCGACGACTTCACCATCGCCGTGGAGGCCGGGATGACGCTCGTCGAACTGCGCGAGACGCTCGCTGCCAACGGCCAGGAGCTCGCCGCCGACTGGGCGACGGGAGGGCGTGGCACTGTCGGCGGCCTGGTCGCGGCGGGGGCGTCGTTTGCGGGCCCGCGCGCGGCACGTCTCGGCCCGCTTTCCTCGCAGATTCTCGGCGTGCACGGCGTGCGCGGCGCCGGGCGTCGCTACAAGGTCGGCGGGATGGTGGTCAAGAATGTCGCCGGCTACGACGTCGGGAAGCTGCTCTGCGGCTCGCTGGGCACGGCCGGGATCATCGAGCGGATCAACCTCAAGCTGTGCCCGCTTCCTCGGTGTCGGCAGTCGGGGCTGGCGAGATTCTCGTCCCGTGAGCGTGCGTGGGCCTGCGGGCTCGATCTGCGTCGTTCGCCTCCCCCGCTCGCGTCGGTCTCCGTCATCGACGCCGGCCGTGACGGGGGCCTCGAGTCTCTGGTACACGCCTCCGGCTCGGTCTCCGTCGTGTGGACTCTCGAGGGCGGTCGTGAGCTCGTCGGTCACGGGGGGTCCGGGGTCGCACGGTCGATTTCGCCTTCCGCTCTCGTCGGCGAGCCCGCCACCGGCGATGCGGACGACGCGACTGCAGCGATCGACCGAATTTCGGCCTTTCGCGAGCCGCTGGACACGCCGCTGCGCTCGCAGGCGATCGCCGTCATCGCGAGGCGACCGAGCGAGCTGGCGACTGTCGGCGAGGAAGTGTGGGCAGTGTTCGAGAGCGCCGGTATCCGAAGCCGCGACCTCCTTGGCGACATTCCTGGCGGCCGACTGTGGATCGCGTGGGACGCTCCCGAGGAGCAGATCGTCTCCGTCGCGACGCGCTTGCGCGAGATTGCTGTCGGTGGTGCGGGGTGGTTGATCTACGTGCCTCCCTCTCTGCGGAGCAGGCTGCCGTATCTTCTTCATGATCCCCCGCGGCGTGACGTCGCGGGCAAGGTCCTCCGGGTCTGCGACCCGGGAAGGCTCTACTGCCCGGGCCGGGTGCTGGGCCCCGGCGATCGGACACACGATGAGCATTAGCGACGAGCAGACACGGGAGTTCAGCGAGCGACTCGAGGAGTACACTCGCACCCTCGACTGCGTCCATTGCGGGCTCTGCATCCAGCACTGTCCGACCTACGATCTCAGCGGACGCGAGGCGGACAACCCGCGCGGGCGAATCTATCTCATGCGCGGCTACGCCGAGGACTGCGTCGAGATGACGCCGGAAGTGCGTCGCCATCTCGACGAGTGCATCGTCTGTCGCGCCTGCGAGAGTGTCTGTCCTTCCGGTATTCGTATGGGCGAGATGATGGAGGGCCTGCGTCACGATCTCGAGAAGCGGCGGCGCCGACGTGGTCCGCGTTACCGTCTCGCACGCCTGCTGCTGCGGCACGTTCTGCCTCACCGTCATCGTATCGCGCTGATTTCCGACGGAATCTGGTTCTACCAGTGGATCGGTCTGCGCCGGCTGGTGGCTCTCCTGCTGCCGCTGGTGTCGAGGAAGCTGGCACGACTGCATGCCATGCAGCCGCTGATCCCGCACCCGCGCGAGCGTCGTGTGGCGCCCACCCGAAAACAAGCCACCCCAGTCAAAACAACCGCGGGCGCGCCTCGCAAGCGCGGCGGGCTCTTCCTGGGCTGCGTCGCCAGCGAGTGGTTCGCTCCGACGTGTCGTGCGACCATTCGCGTTCTCTGCCGCAACGGCTGCGAGGTCGTCGTGCCGGACGCGCAGACCTGCTGCGGCGCTCTGTCGCGTCACGGTGGCTTTCTCGAGGAGGCCGACGAGCTCTACCGTCACAACGCCGACGCGTTCGCTGGCGCGTCGGTGGATGTCATCGTGACGAACGCCGCGGGATGCGGTGCGGCGCTCAAGGAGCCGACGCCCTCCGCGAGCGAGGGGCTCGGCGCCCCGGTGCGCGACATCTGCGAGTTTCTCGACGAGATCGGCATCGTCGCGCCGCGTGGAGAGCTTCCGGTGCGCGTCGCCTACGATCAGCCATGCCACCTGGAGCACGGTCAGCGTATCGGCGCGAGCGTCGTGGAGGGCCTGCTCGGGGCGATTCCGCGGCTGAAGCTCGTGCCGCTCGAGGACAGCGATCGCTGCTGCGGCGGTGGTGGCGTCTACAGCCTCGTGCAGCCGGACATCGCCGAGCAGCTACGCGACCGCAAGACGGCGCAGATCCGTGCCGCAGGCGTCGACGTCGTGGTTACCGGCAATCCGGGATGCGTGCTGCAGCTTCGCGCGGGGCTCGACGGGACGGGCGTCGAGGTCGCGCATCCGGTCGAGCTCCTGGACCGTGCGTATCGGTCGGAGTGTTGATTTCGCAGCCCGACTCGAGCGGCGGGGCGCCCGCGGGCGTATCGAGTGGAAGGAGCGACGAGGAACTCGGCGACCCCCGCGGTCTCCGAGCCGCGCAAGCCGACGCGCTCCACGGCGCGGCTCGTGACTTCGCGGCAGGAAGTGGTGAGGAAACCGGACCGGAGCCTAGGGGTTCTCGTTCACCGGCGTGGTATCGGGGTCGGTCTTCGTCGACACCGATCGCATCTGCTTGCGCAGGCTGCGCGTCTCCCACACCGCGAAGCCGATGATGAAGATGATCAGCAGCGCGAGGCCGGCCAGGATCCAGGGCTTGTAGCTCTCGAAGAGACTCTGCGCATGCTGGAAGGCCTCGTCCGGGGTGTCGCCGAGACGCTCCGCTGCGTACTTGCCCAGCCAGATCGACGTGGGCCCGGAGATCGCCGCTCCGAGCAAGTCGAGGAAGAGGAACCGCAGCCACCGCATGCCGTGCTGACCGGCGTAGGCGTACACGCCCATCCGGACTCCCGCGAAGAATCGTGCGAAGAAGACGGTCTTCTTGCCGTGACGGGCGAAGAACCCCTCGACTTTCGGATTGTTGATGAAGCGTACGAAGCGGCTCTTCGGGTAGCGTGTGCCGACGAAACGCCCGGTCAGGAAGATCAGCGAGTCGCCGACGAGGATCGCGGTGACACAGGTCGCCGAGGCCAGCCAGAAGTCCGCCTTGCCGAATCCCACGACGACTCCGCTCGCGATGAGCGGCACCTCTTCCGGCAGCGGCAAGCCGCAGCCGCAGAGAAAAAGGATGGTGAACATCGCGAGGTACTGGTGATCGAGAAGGAACTCGAGAACCTCGCTAATCTCGATAAGACCGAGCATGACTCCGGCGCTTGTCCGTCGCGGCGCGAAGCGGACACCATAACGTCACGTCGGGGCGAAAGCCAATCAGAAGAGGCCGCGGAGCGACGGGTGGAGGTCGAGGTCGGCCGGAACGCCGGGAAAGTGGTCCTGAACGAAGTCGCTCTGGACGTCGCGCGTCTTCTGCGACAGCCGCTCGTTGAGGGATTCGCTGCACGTCTCGCAGATGACGATCTCGGGCACGAGGATCGAGGCGTCGCGACAGGCGCCGATGACGGTGTAGTTCACGAAGAGGCCGCGAGGAAAGCCGCAGAAGTGGCAGTGGCCGGGCTCGCATGCCGGCTTGAAGTGGCTGACCAGAAAGCCCTTCATCGCCGCGAGCGACTCCTCGGAGAGCTCGCGTACGAGGTCCTCGCCGCAGACGTGGCACAGCGCGGTCTCGAAGACCACCTCGCGGCCACGGTAAACCTTCTGGATCTCGTAGAGCCCGAGGCCGGCGAGGGGCTTCGTGCAGCCGCTGCACCGGGTGAAGGGGCCTTCCTCGTAAACCGAGTGCAGCTGTGGTGGAATGGGTCTCGTGGCGGGTTCGGACATCCGGGGCGCCGGCTCGCCGTCCTCGCCGCACAGGTCGAGAAGGTCGTCCAGGATCTCTTCCGGAACACCAGAGTCCGGGATATCAGAGTCCGGAACACCAGAGTCCGGGATATCAGAGTCCGGGATATCAGAGTCCGGGATATCAGAGTCCGGGACACCGTTCTCATCGCCGGTTGCGCGCGACGTACGACCCTGTTCGGCGGGCATGTCGAAACGCCCGACGTCGTCGTCGCTGCGCGGGTCCGAGTCGCCTCGCGCCAAGGCCTGGCCTCCGCATCTCCAGGAGAGAATTCGACCGTACCGTCGAGAAGCGGCGATCGCGCCGGGTTCGATTCCGCGTTGCTCCGGAGCCAGAAACGACAGCGTACAACCCGAATTCGGTGTTTCCCGAGGGCTTCGGAATTGTAGAATCGATCCCCATCGTCAGCAAAGGCTTTCTGCAAGGTGCTCGTCCGTGAACACTTCTGACTCGGGGCCGATTTCCGGGGGCGACGGTTTCGAGGCGCCGGTCTCGCGCCGCAAGCCGCTGGGCTTCGTCGTCATGGGCCTCGTCGGCGTCGTGATCCTCTCGGCCGTCCTGCTGCGCGATGGTCGTCGCGACTACGCCGCGGCGGTGGCGCGCATGAACGAGGGTGTCGCACTCCTCGAGCAGTACGATTACGGGACGGCGTACCGTGTCTTCGAAGAGCTCACCGGGCACTTTCCGCACTGGGAAGCCGCGTGGGTCAACCGGGGCCTCGCGGCGCTCAACCTCCAGGACGAGGAACGGTGCGTGTCGGCGCTCGATCGGGCGCTCGAGATCAACCCGAGGAGCTGCCACGCGTTGACGTCCCTCGGCATCCAGCAGCATCATCTCAGCCACCTGGACGAGGCGCTCGCCCTCTTCCACCGGGTCCTCGAAGTCGACCCCGAAGATCCTCACGCGCACTATCAGATCGGCAGGATCCACGCGGATCGGGAGGATCGTGAGGCCGCCAATCGTCACCTGCGGCGCGCGGTCCAGCTGCAGCCTTCCCTCGGCTCGGCGTGGTACCAGCTGGCGCAGCTGCACCGTACGAAGGCGGAGCGCGACAAGCGTCTCGAGATGCTCGGGGAGTTCAAGCGCCTGCGCGACAGCGGCGCCAGTATTCTCGTCGACGTCAAGTACGGCGACGGCGGCAAGTACAACCTGGCGATGCGCGGCACGGCACCTCCCGGTGCGCCGCCGGGGATTCCGTCGGCCGTGTTTCGTGACGGGGCCACCGGCTTTCTGCCGGACGGCCTGACGATCGACTCCTCGCGCGACGGGATCGCGATCACGAGTCCTGACGGAGAGCCCCTGCCGCCGGGATTCGCGCTCGGTGATCTGGACGGCGACGGTGGTCTGGAGGTCGCGCATTGCGGAGTCGGGCCCGGCGATGACGGTTCGCGAGCCTGCGAGATCGTCTCCCTGGAATCTTCGCAGCAGATCGCCGTGTTGCCTTTTGATCCTCTCCTCGTCGCGTTCGCCGACCTCGACGGAGACAGCGACCTCGACGTTGTCGGCGCCGCCGATGGCTGGCTGCGTGTCTTCGTCAACGACGGCGAGGGCGGGTTCACCGAGGCGCCCCTCGGAGATGTGGGCAGGACGAGCGGCTTCCCGGTCCGGCTCCACACCGTTGACGTCGACAGCGACTGGGACGTCGATATCGTCTGCCTGCGCCAAATTTCCGGCGACGGTGGGGGTGTGCGCTCGGTCGTCGAGATCCTCAACAACAACCGGGACAGCGTCGAGGAGGGGGCGGTCGGCAGCTTCACCGACATCGCGCCGACCAGCGGCGTCGGTCCCTTCGACTTCGCCGCGTCCGAGCTGGTCGTCGCGGATCTGGACCGGGATATCGATCTCGACCTGCTGGTGTTCGACGGTGAGACGGGCACGCCGCATCTCTTCTCGAATCACCGCGCGTGGAGGCTTGTCCCTGTCGATCCCGCCGCCGGCGTCCCGACGGCGCCTGGTGTGCGCGCCACGACCGGCATCGATATCGAGAACGACGGGCTCGAGGACCTCGTGCTCTTCTGCGGGGATCGACTGAGGCTCTGGCGCAACCGCGGCGGCATGCGCTTCGAGGAGGATGCGGAATTCGCTCGGCTGCACGGCGCGGTCGGTGGCTCCGCAGGTGTCGCATGGACTCTCACCCCGTCGCTCGAGCCCGGGCTCGTCGTCCTCGACCCACGAGGAGGATCCCGACCCGGCGACGGCGGGGTACCGATCCTGATTCCGGCGCTCGACGAGTCGCAGACTCTGAGCCCGCGCGTGAACACTGCGCTGTGCACGCCGGATGCGGTCAGCGGAGCGCTCACGTCCACCGGGTTGACCGGTGAGCTGCGACTTGTCGTCCAGGGGACGCGGACCGGCCTGCTCGCGTTGCCTCTGGAGCCGCACGGCGGCTGGATCGGCGTCGATCTGCGCGGTCCGACGCTCTCCGAGAGGAGGCCGGCACCCGGGGAGCGCTCCAACCCGACGGCGATCGGGGCGTCGGTCGAGGTGCGCGTCGGCACCCGTGCCGTCCGCCACCAGCTGACGACTGCGAGCGGCGGCACGGCTCGCAACGCGACACGCTTCGTCTGCGGCATCGGCGGGGCGGACAGCGTCGACCAGGTTCGCATCCTCTGGCCGGATGGAATCCTGCAGTCCGAGATCGGCCTCACGACGGGCAAGGTCCACACGATCCGGGAGAAGGAGCGCAAGCCGTCTTCGTGCCCGGTGCTCTTCGCGTGGAACGGCGAGGCCTTCGAGTTCGTCGGCGACTTTCTCGGCGTCGGGGGGCTCGGCTACTTCGAGGCGCCGGGGCGCTACAGCACACCCGATCCCAGCGAGATCATCGCGATCTCCCGCCTCGAGTCGCGTCACTGCGAGGCGCTCGGCGAGTCGGCCTGGGAGATGCGTATCCTGGAGCCGCTCGAGGAGTGCACCTATCTCGACAGCGCGTCGCTGCTTGTCGTCGATCATCCGGTCGGGACCACCGTGCTGCCCCTCGAGATGTTCGCGATCTCGGGGCCGGCTCCCGGCTACGGTCTTCTGGCGTTCGAGAAGAGCTGCGATCCGCTGAAGGTGATCGATCAGGACGGCCGTGATGTGACGAGGAGCATCCTCGCGCTTGACGGGAATCACGCTCCGGAGCTCGACGTCGATCCGCGCTTCAGGGGTGTGCTCCTACGTGAGCAGGCGATCGAGGTCGAGTTCCCCGACGCTGTCGACGAGATCATCGCCGGGACGGACGGTGGTCATCGGCCTGTCCTTTTCCTGTGGGGCTACATCGAGTACGGCTTCTCGACGACGAACTTCGCGGCCTCGCAGGCCGGGTTCGTGCCGAAGGCGCCGAGCTTCCGGGTCGAGCGCGGTGGCGAGTGGGTGACGCTGCGCGGCGAGTGGGGTTTTCCGGGCGGCTACCCGCGCTGGATGGCCGTTGACCTCGGAGGTCTGCTCGAAAAGGGCGACCGTCGCCTTCGTATCGACAGCAACCTCGAGATTGCCTGGGACCGGGTCTTTGTCGCGAGCGCACGCGACGTGACGATCGACGCCGATGCCGCCGGGAACCAGCGAGAGCTCGCGGGCGTGCGGGTTCACGAGCTGCTCGCCGATCGCGCCGAGCTCCGTTATCGCGGCTTTCCGGTCGATCCGCCGCCTGGCGACGAGGTCGAGGGGTTCCGCTACGGCGAGTTCCATCGTGAGGAGCACTACCGCGCGATGGCGGGGAGCTATACGCGATTCGGCGACGTGCGCGAGCTGCTGGCGTCGGACGACGATCGCTTCGCCATCCTCGGTCCGGGCGACGAGGTCGTCTTGGCGGTGAAGGCTTCGCGACTCTCCGGGGTCGCGAGGGGACAGAAGCGCAGCTTCTTCCTGAAGAGCGGTGGCTACTGCAAGGACACCGATCTCTACACCGGGCGCGGCGATGCG
>CAYMLL010000061.1:0-8477 GCA_964390645.1 uncultured Planctomycetia bacterium
GTCGGCACAGCGCACGGCGAAACGTTTCGCATCGAGCCCGTACGTCCCGTGTCCGAGATTCGCGAGACCGCGCGCGCCGCGAGCCCACCTGCGGAAAGCGGCGGTTTTCTCGAAACCCGCTTCGTCGAGTTGCGCGACCTTGACCGTACGATCCGATACGACATCCGCTATGCGACAACGAACAACTTCATGGGCTCTCAGTTCTACCACGAGCCCCATGCCTATCTTCAGGAGCCGGCCGCTCGCGCCGCGGTGCGCGCGCACCGCAAATTGGCGAAACTCGGCTACGGCCTTCTGATCCACGACGCGTACCGACCGTGGTTCGTTACGAAGATGTTCTGGGACGCAACTCCGGAGTCACAGAAGCGATTCGTCGCCGACCCGAGTCGGGGCTCCCGCCACAACCGTGGCTGTGCGGTGGACCTGACTCTCTACTCGCTGGACACCGGCAAGCCGGTCCCGATGGTCAGCGGCTATGACGAATTCACCGAGCGCTCCTTTCCTCAGTACGTCGGAGGAACGTCGCGTGAGCGGTGGCACCGACGCCTGCTGCGACGAGCGATGGAGGAGGAGGGCTTCGAGGTCTACCGGTGGGAGTGGTGGCACTTCGATTATCCGGACTGGAAGCGGTATCCGATCCACGACCTGAGCTTCGAGGAGATCCAGGCGGGGAGGTGATCGCGACAGATCCGGACGTTCCGCGCACCATCACGTCGCCTGCTCCGAGAAGGCGGGCTCCATCCGCGAGCAGGAGAAGAGCCTCCACCACCGCCCTGACAGGCTGATTCCGCCTTCACTCGCCGGTCGAGACCCGCTCCGATCTCGGTGCCCGTTCGCCCCTGCCCCGTGCTGCGACGCCCCCCCGACAGCCGCCACCGGTCTCCTCGGGGAGCCGGAAAGCGCGCGTGTGGAAATCCCCCCACTCCGCCGTGGCGGTGAGCCACGACGCCCGAAGTCGTCGGCGATCTCTCAACGCCGTGGTGCCAGGACGCACCGCAGACCGACCGCGTCGTCCAGAAGCCCCGGCTCGGCTCCGCGACGATACGTCGAGGTGAGCTTTTCCGCCGGGTCCTTCCAGCTTCCTCCCCGCAGGACGCGCCGCGAGTCGTCTGCGCCACCCTTTCGGACCGAGCCATCCGCCGGAGCTCCCGCGTGGTCCTCCTGCCACGGGTCGGCACACCACTCCCACAGATAGCCGTGAACATCGTACAGCTGCCAGGCGTTCGGCTTCTTCGCGCCCACGGGCGGATCGTTGCCGGCCGCGTTGCCCTTGAACCAGCCGTAGTCGTCGAGCTTCCCTGCGTCGTCCCCGAAGCTGTAGCGGGTGTTCGTCCCGGCACGCGCCGCGAACTCCCACTCCGCCTCGCTCGGCAGACGGATCACCTGGTCGTTGTCGACGAGGCCGAGCGCGAGCGACAAGTCGGTCGCGATCTGACAGAAGGTCACCGCCGCATCGAAGCTCAACATCTCGACAGAGTTCCTCGGTCCCGTCCAGCGGCTCGGATTCTGCCCCATCACCGCCTCCCAGAGATTCTGCGGCACCTCGTACCTGGCGACCTCGAAGGACTCCTTCAATCTGACCGGATGCGCGGGCGCCTCGGACGTCGGCCCGTCATCTCGTCCCATGACGAATCGACCCGGCTTCTCTCCCTCACCCGGCCCGACGCGGACGAACTCACGCCGCAGGACACCGAGCAGCCGGGCCTGCCGTCGCGTCGGCAGGTGCAGCCCACGGGCGTTGAGGCGTATGCGGTGCAGTCCCGTATCGATGGTGACGTAGAGCAGGTCGCTCTCGAGACCTCGGCCGAAGACACAGTTCGACGGCAGACCGACCGGCGGAGTAGCACCGACCTGGGGCTTCCCGGTGGGGATGTGCGCTAGCTCCTTGCCCTCGGCGTTGACGATCAGGACTCCCGGACGCGAGGAGCTGCGCAGCGCCAGGTAGAGATTGCCGTCGACGTCCGTCGTCATGCCGTCGACGCCCTTCTCCTCCCCGAATTCGATCAGAACCCGGCGCTCACCGTTCACGCGCCCACCTTCGCCGAGCGGAAATGCCAGGAGGCGCATGACGCCCTGCTTCGGCGCCGGCAGGGCCGGATCGATGCGATCGGTGCCGTTGTCGTGATCGGCGACGTAGAGCGTCTTCCCGTGCGGGCCGAGCGCGATGCCGTTCGGCTTGACGACATCGTGCGTGACCTCGACGACGCGTCCCGAAGCATCGACGCGGTAGACCGCACGGTGCTCGAGCTCGCGGGGCTCGGAGCCAAGGTAGCGAGGATCGGTGAAGTAGACGCTGCCGTCAGAAGCGATCGCGAGGTCGTTGGGAGCGTTGAATCGCTTGTCTGCGAAGCTGTCGGCGAGCGTCTCACGCTTCTTCGTCTCGATGTTCCAGCGCACGAGGCGTCGGCCTCCTCCGTCGGAGCCTTCACAGGCGACCAGCCGCCCCTCGGCGTCGAACATCAGCCCGTTGGACTTGCCGCTATCGTTCGCGAACACCGTCGTCTTGCGCGTCTTCGGATCGAAACGCAGGATCATGCCCTTGTCGGAGCCGAAGGGGATATCCGAGAAGTAGATCGATCCGTCGGGGGCGACGGCGGGCCCCTCGGTGAGGCCACCCTGGATCGGCGCGCTGCGCTCGAAGAGCTTCTCGAGCCGGCCGTTCGCCGGAACGATGTCACCGGCATCGGCAACACCGAGCACTGACACGGTCGATGCGATGGCAAGGAGTCGGAGCTTCAGTGGAGCCATGAGAGTCTCTCCCGTCCTGTCACTTCTGCGAGAGATCCACACAGACGATCTCGCGGTCATTTCGCGCGTAGACGCACCGGTTCGCGAAAGCGGGGTGGGACCACACCACCTGGCGGCGCTGCGCACGATTCGTCGGTTCGATGAGCCGCGTGCGGCTGAGCTCCTTGAAGCCTCTCGAGGATAGCTCGGCGGTGAGCAGCTCGCCTTGCTCGTTGGCGATGAAATAGCGATCTCCCTGCGGCACGATGAACGCGTTCCACCAGCGCCCGGAGCCTGTCGCCTCCAGCGTCTCCCAGACGCGCGCGCCGGTCTCGGACTCCAGACAGCGAAGCTGGCCGTAGCTACAAACACCGAAGAAGTGCGCGCCGCGAAAGACCGGCGTGCACATGATCGAGTGCAGGCCGTCCGTCTTCCGCTCACTCGACGAGGATCCCTTCCAGACGAGCTCCGCCGCGGGCCGATCCCTGGCGAGACGCATCATCATCGAGCCGTTGTAGAACGAAGTCACGAGCAGCAGACTCCTTTCGGGGTCGTGGATCGGCGTCGATATCGACAGGCTCGAACGCACCTCGAAAGGCTCACTCCAGTGAACACGACCGGTCTGCGGATCGAGCGAGGACAGTCTCGTGGGCGTCCAGACGATCAGCTGCCGTGTGCCGCCCGCCTCGACGATAATCGGAGGGCAGTAGCCCGGATCGGGCTCGTCAAGCGCACGCCACAGCGTCTTGCCGGTGTCCCTGTCAAAAGCGACCACGCAGGCATCGGGACGTCCACCGGCGAGGAGAATGACCTGCTTGCCGTCGACGAGAGGCGCGGCGCTGGTCCCCCAGACGTTGATCTCGGCGCCGAGATCCTCGACGCAGCTCTTCGCCCAGATCACGTCGCCGCTCTTCGCGTCGAGACAGAAGAAGTCGCCCATCGCTCCGAGCGTCCAGACCTTTCCGTCCGAGACCGTCGGCGTCGCGCGTGGCCCCACCGGGTAGCTGACCTCGTAACGACTTGGCCACTCGTGTCTCCAGAGCGCCTTGCCGCTCTTCGCGTCGAGACAGTGGAGGCGCTCCTTGCCTTGCACGCCCTGACGCGAGAAAGGGTCCTCCGGATTGCTCTCGCCCTTTTCCAGAACACGGTCGGTGACGAACACGCGACCATCGGCCACGGCCGGCCCGGCGTAGCCGCCACCGATCTCCCGTCGCCATACGATGTCGAGCTTCTGCGGAAGAACGTCGACGATGCCCTCCTCGCGCCAGACGCCGTCGCGCCGAGGCCCGAGCCACTGCGGCCAATCCTCCGCGGACGCGACGGTCACCACCGCCAGAACAACGACCAGGCCGCAGGAAAGACGATGAAGACGTCGCATCCGGAGAATCATGCTCCTCGTCCGGCTGGAAGGAAAGTCGCGTCCGCGGGAACGCCGAGAGCGTCCGGAGAACCCGCCGAGCTACCCGTGCGGGTCATGCTAAGTAGCAGACACCGGTCGGTCAACCAATGGCGGGCGTGGAAGGAGATACGGAGAGCCTTCCGTGACCGGACGCCGCGACGGAGGGACTCTCTCCGCCGTAAGACCGGGACTCCTGGTCGCGACGACGGGAGTCGGGGCGGGAGATCTCGCCGCCGGTGGTCTGGCCGGTCTCCGCGCCGGCACGGGCGTCCGCGGTGGCGGGGGCGTGGGCGCCCGGGTCACGGTCTTCAGCAGCCTTCTCGGAGTCCGTCAGGCCGTACCGTACATCGTCGCCGTTGTCTGGCGACTGCGGTTCCGGTCGCCCCAGATCCGGCGGCAGCCGGTGAACACACGGTCGAGCCCCTGCCGCTTGTACCCCCTCGCTCTCGCGGTGACCCCGACGCTGTGGCTCGGCACCGACCTCGAGATCGTGCAGAAGGGTCACGCAGTGATCGGCCGCCCGCTTCATTCCGCTCTGCCCTCCGGAACTGCTTCTCCTCGCCGGCCGCAGGCAGCGCACCCTCGAAGCCGCCCGCGATCGCTGGCCTACCACACTCACCCTGCTCGCCGCGCTGCCCTTCTTCGGCCGCTTCCTGACCTCGAAGACGATCGCTCTCCTGGAATCACCACGCGGTTAGCGGCGAGCTCCACAACCCTCCCCTCGTGACCGGGAACCGGTGTGCCAGAGTTCGACAGGACACCACCTTGTCCACCTTCCGGCGTCTCCTTCCCGCACTCGAAGCTCTCTCTCGACGGGTCGCGGGGCACGACCGGATCACCGCTCCTGAAACGTCGCGAGAACGCGCACCGGAACAGATCCCGAATCCCACGAATGTGGCTTCGCCTCCGACTGTCGAATAGACTTCATGTTTTCCGGTCCGCGGCTCCAGAAGAACCCGATGCACACCCGAGCCCATCTCACGGTCGTTGTCCTCGTGATGATCTCGAACACCGTCAGGGGCGACGAGTCGAACCCGAGATCCCCATCGACACCACAGTTCAACCGCGACATCCGTCCCGTCCTCTCGGCGGCCTGCTTCCAGTGCCACGGCCCCGACAAGGCGAATCGCAAGAAGCGCCTGCGCCTCGACGAGGAGAAAGGCGTACGCCGTGTCTTCGAGCCGGGCAGCCTGGAGGAGAGCAAGGGCTGGCACCGTATCATCTCGAAAGATCCGGACGAGGTCATGCCGCCGCCGGACTCGCACCGCAAGCTCGAGCCCCGGGAGATCGAACTCGTCCGCCGCTGGATCGAGCAAGGGGCCGAGTGGCAAGGGCACTGGTCCTTCATCGCTCCGAGGAAGCCGACGCTGCCTGCGGTCGAGAACCGCGAGTGGGTACGCCGACCGATCGACGCGTTCGTCCTCGCGCGACTGGAGCAAGAGGGACTGTCGACGTCGCCGGACGCCGACCGGGAGCGGACCCTGAGACGCGTGACGCTCGACCTCACCGGCTTGCCCCCGACGATCGCCGAAATCGATGCCTTCCTCACGGACGAACGCCCCGACGCGTACGAGCACGTCGTCGATCGTCTTCTCGAGTCTCCCCACTATGGCGAGCGCATGACTCTCGCGTGGATGGACGCGGCCCGGTACGGAGACACCAGCGTCTTTCACGCCGATGGCCCGCGTGACATGTGGCCGTGGCGAGACTGGGTAATCCGCGCGTACAACTCGAACACACCCTTCGACGAGTTCACTGTCCAGCAGATCGCCGGCGATCTGCTCCCGGAGCCGAGCGTCTCGCAACAAGTCGCCACCGGATTCCTGCGCAACAACGCAACCACGGACGAAGGCGGTGTCATCCCGGAGGAGTTCCGCGTCGAGTACGCGGTCGACCGCGTCGCCACGACATCCACCGTCTGGCTCGCACTGTCGATGCAGTGCGGCCAGTGCCACGATCACAAGTACGACCCGATCTCGCAGGAGGAGTACTACAGCTTCTACGCGTACTTCAACCAGGCCTCGGATCCCGGCATGCAGACCCGCGGAGGCAACCAGAAGCCGGTCGTGGACGTGCCGAACTTCGACCTGCTGGGGCAGGCAGAGACCCTGAAGGAGAGCCTCACGGAGATCGGCTCGAAGCGAACGGCCCACGCCGCGCAAGTCGAGCCCCGCTTCCTCGAGTGGCTCACCGAGTCGGAGAAGTCCGCCGACAAGAAGCCGCCGCCGCCTGACGGCCTCCTGTTTCATGTGCCGCTCGACGAGACGAAGGGCAAGGTCGCGCTCGCGAGTCCGGGGGGGCAGGCGACCGACGGGAAGCCGTCTCCCACGACCGGCGAGGTCAAGGGCAAGACGCGCTGGGAAGAGGGCAAGATCGGCGGCTGCTTCGAGCTCGACGGTGGCAACTGGGTCGAGTTTCCGACCCTGGGCGATGTCGAGAGGACCGACTCCTTCAGCTTCGGTGCCTGGGTTCGCGTGCCGAAGAAGGGCGCCGGTGCACCGCTGGCACGCATGGACAACACGTCCGGGTTCCGCGGCTGGGATTTGCACCTCGACGACCGCCGCGTACAGGTTCACCTCATCAACACGTGGGACTCGGACGCGCTGAAGGTCAAGAGCAAGGGGCAGCTGCGGCCGGATACCTGGCAGCACGTCTTCGTGACCTACGACGGCTCGAGCAAGGCTTCCGGCGTGAGAATCTACGTCGACGGCAAGCCCCAGGAGCACAAGGTAGAACGTGACCATCTCCGGAGCACGATCCGCACCGACAAGCCCCTGAAGATCGGCCGTCGTCATACCAGCGACACCTTCCGGGGCCGTGTCGACGACGTGCGATTCTACGGCCGGAAGCTGAACGACGCCGAGGTCGGAGCGCTCGGCGGAACCGACCCGATCGGCCCGCTGCTGACGATCGCACGCGACAAGCGCAGCGCCCAGCAGACCGCGCAGCTTCGCAAGCACTACCTCGAGACCCGGGACGATGAGTACCGCAAGCTGGACGCCCGGCTGGACGCCGTACGACGCAAGCTCGACGCGGCCAGGAAGCCGGTCGGCACGGTCATGGTGATGAAGGATGTCCCGAAGCTCCGCGACACCTTCGTCCTCGAGCGCGGCAACTACGCCTCACCGAACAAGAGTCGCAAGGTACGCCCGAACGTTCCGGCATCGCTGCCCGCGCTCGCCAAGGACGCGCCGGAGAATCGCCTCGGCCTCGCACGCTGGCTGGTGCGCCCCGACCACCCGCTGACCGCGCGCGTCGCCGTGAACCGCTACTGGTACATGCTCTTCGGCACCGGAATCGTCAAGACGGTGGAGGACTTCGGCTCTCAGGGTGAGTGGCCGAGCCACCCGGCGCTGCTCGACTGGCTCGCGATCGACTTCGTCGAGAGCGGCTGGAACGTCAAGCGTATGATCCGGAACATCGTCACGTCGAGCACCTATCGACAGTCCTCACGAATCACGCCGGAGCTCCTCGAGCGCGATCCCGAGAACCGTCTGCTGGCCCGCGGTCCGCGCTTCCGTCTCGAAGGCGAGTTCATCCGGGACTCGGCGCTGGCGGCAAGCGGTCTCCTGGTGCGCGACGTCGGCGGACGCGGTGTCAAGCCCTACCAGCCTCCGGGCCTCTGGAACGAGGTCAGCCTCAGCGGAAACGTACGCTTCGTGCCGGACAAGGGAGAGAAGCTCTACCGCCGCAGCATGTACACGTACTGGAAGCGCTCGTCGCCGGCCCCGAGCCTGACGATCTTCGACACTCCGAGTCGCGAGAAGTGTGTCATGCGCCGCTCGCGCACGAACACGCCGCTGCAGGCGCTCGTCACCCTGAACGACCCGCAATTCGTGGAAGCAGCGCGTGTTCTCGCGTCACGCGTAATACGCGAGCACGCGAAGCTCCCGGAGCGCATCACTCTGGCGTGCCGTCTGCTGACCGGAACCCGTCCGCACCCCGCGATGCTGCGAATCCTCGCCGACACCTACAACGCGGAGCTGGCCGTTTTCCGGGCGTCGCCGGAGCGCGCCGGCAAGCTCCTCTCCATCGGCGAATGGAAGCGAGACGAGGCCATCGATCCCGCCGAGCACGCCGCCATGACCATCGTCACGAGCACGATTCTCAATCTCGACTCGACGTTGACACGAGGATAGAGGGATGGAGACCCTGAACCCGCTCACCGATCGCCAGCTCCAGCTCACCCGCCGTCGGCTCCTCGCCTCCGGCTCCAGGGTTCTCGGCAGCGCTGCGCTCGCCTCGCTGCTCGCAGAGTCAGCAGGCCCGGCGTCCGCACGGCCTTCCGACCCTCCGGGATCGGGCCTCGACGCCAACCGCCAGAACGGGCTCCCTGGCCTGCCCCACTTCC
>CAYMLL010000061.1:8487-29436 GCA_964390645.1 uncultured Planctomycetia bacterium
GCGTGATCTACCTGTTCATGTGCGGCGGACCGTCGCATATCGACACCTTCGACTACCATCCCGACATCCGCAAGCTCCACGGTCAGGAGCTTCCCGCGTCGGTGCGAATGGGCCAGAGGATCACGGGCATGACGTCCGGGCAGAAGTCCTTTCCCGTGGTCGCGCCGATGTTCGAGTTCCAGCGCTTCGGCGAACACGGCACGTGGGTCAGCGATGCGCTGCCCTACACGTCGCAGATCGTCGACGACATCACGATCATCAAGTCGATGCACACCGAGGCGATCAATCACGACCCGGCGATCACCTTCATCAACACGGGGGTACAACAGCCCGGTAAGGCGAGCCTCGGCTCCTGGGTCAGCTACGGCCTCGGATCTCCGAACAAGGACCTGCCAGCGTACATCGTCATGATCTCCCGCGGCCCCGGCCAGAAGCAGGCGCTCTACGCGCGTTTGTGGGGAAGCGGTTTCCTTCCTTCTCGGCACCAGGGCGTGAAGATGCGCTCGGGCAGCGACCCGGTCCTCTACCTGAAGGACCCCGAGGGCATCGACCGCTCCATGCGGCGACGCATGCTCGATCGCATCGCTCAGATCAACCAGGCGGAGTTCGACGACTTCGGCGATCCGGAGACGAAGGCTCGCATCGCACAGTACGAGATGGCTTTCCGCATGCAGACGTCCGTGCCGGAGCTCATCGACCTCTCGAACGAGCCGAAGTCGACGTTCGACCTCTACGGCGCGGACGCCACGAAGCCGGGCACCTTCGCCAGGAACTGTGTCATCGCCCGCCGCCTGGCAGAGCGCGGCGTGCCCTTCATCCAGCTCTTCCATCGCGGCTGGGATCAGCACGGCAGCCTGCCGCGTCTGCTACGGGGTCAGTGCAAGACCATCGACCAGGCCGCCGCCGGTCTGGTCAAGGACCTCAAGCAGCGCGGCATGTTCGAAGACACGCTCGTCATATGGGGCGGCGAGTTCGGACGCACGATCTACTCGCAGGGCAAGCTGACGAAGGACAACCACGGCCGAGACCATCACGGACGCAGCTTCACGATGTGGATGGCCGGAGGAGGGATCAAGAGAGGCTTCGAGTACGGCAAGACCGACACTCACAGCTACAACATCCTCGAAAACCCGATCCACATCCGGGACTTCAACGCGACGATCCAGCACCTGCTGGGCATCGATCACAACCGACTGACGTTTCGCTACCAGGGGCTGGATCAGCGGTTGACGGGAGTGGAGCCCTGCCGGGTGGTGAGCGAGATCCTCGCCTGAGCCCGGACTCTTCGCTGTCCACCTGCCACGAACGAACGCCTCCCTCGCCGGAGGGGCGATGCGAGAGGGGCTTGGGTCCCGCACGGGCGCCCGGCTCCTGTCGACAGCCGGGATCCCCCGCCTCGATCCCGGACGAGACGACTCGCTCTCGTACCCGAAGCACTTCTTCCACGGGCTGCTATCCCGCCGACCTGCCCGCCGTGAGCGGTGTGACGAGCCCCCGCAGCGCTCGCGCCTGGAACGCCGGGTGCACGAACGCGGCGCGGTGGACGGCCTCGCCGTAGTACGAGAGCCCCGGCTCGAGGGCCTCTACACTCCCGGTCCGCAGCCCGGCGATCGGACAGCGATCCCCAACCGACGCATACGTGAACGACCAGAGCCCGCCCGGATAGACGAGGTTCGAGTAATTGTAGAGGTGCACCCGGGGAAAGACGCCGCCGAGGACGCCGACGAGCGAGGCCTGCACGTCCGCGTCGTAGAACGGCGACCCGGCCTGGGAGACGACGATACCGTCAGCAGTCAGCCGACGACGGACATCGCGGTAGAACGCGTCGCCGAAGAGCGAAGCCGCGGGACCTTGCGGATCGCTCGAGTCGACGATGATCACGTCGAAGGCCTCCGTCGACTCCCTGACGAACTCGACCCCGTCCCCGATGGTCAGCGCGCAGCGCGAGTCGTCGAGAACCGGCGCCGTCCACGGAAAGTGCTCGCGGCAGGCTTCGATGACGATCGGGTCGATCTCCACGAGTCGACAGAACTCGACCGAAGGATGGCGCAACACCTCCCGTACGGTGCCGCCGTCGCCACCGCCGACGACGAGAACACGCACGGGATTGGCATGCACGAAGAGCGGCACGTGCGCAATCATCTCGTGATAGACCTGCTCGTCGCGCTCCGAGACCTGCACGACCGAGTCGAGCAACAGCATGCGGCCGAATCCGGCGGTCTCGACGACCTTGACCTCCTGCAGAGCGCTCCGCCGGCAGAAGAGGCCGCGTCGTACCCGGTAGGCCACGCGGAGGAACTGCTGCTGCTCCTCCGAGACCCACCGCTCGCCGCCCACCGACGACCCCTCGCTCATGCGCTCGCTCCGCCGCCCCTCGGGGCCACCGGAGCGACCGGCACGGGCAGCCCAGCCACCCTCGGCATACCGGACCGCGAGCGGTGTGCGCCGAGGAAGCACACCTCGTAGCCACACGGCAGGCGCTTGACGACGCGGTGCCTGAGATCGAGCCCGT
This sequence comes from uncultured Planctomycetia bacterium, assembly GCA_964390645.1. Lineage (GTDB taxonomy): Bacteria > Planctomycetota > UBA8108 > UBA8108 > UBA8108 > CAYMLL01. The sequence goes on from CAYMLL010000061.1 coordinate 11,000, forward strand.
GCCCGGCAAGATCGAGCGGGTGCTCCAGATCGAAGGTGACGATGTTCACGGATAGCGGCCGGAAAACCCCGAGCAGCCGCCCGAGGCACGAGTAGAGCTCCGGGGCGTCCCGGAAGCGGTGGTTGGTCTCGAACCCGACGTGGGACCCGAGCGGTTGTGGGGTCACGTGGACCGCGAAGTAGCGGTCCTCGAGGAGGCCGTTGAGAGAGTACCCGGCCGGGTCGAAGACGTGATCGTCGACGTCGTACCCGGGCAGAATCGCACCGAGGGCCTCGCAGGCTCCACGGAAAGACTCGTCGTGCCGAGCCGCCCGACGGAAGGCGTCACGCACGCCGGGCTCGATCCCGCGCAGAAAGACCTCGATCACCGCCTTCTCGATGTTCGGACCCTTCTCTCGGTCCAGATGGAAGAGGTGCAGATGATCCGACTCCTCCTCGCCGAAGCGGAAGGCCAGCCCTGCGATCCGCTCGTTGAGTACGCGCGCGTCGTCGTGGAAGCTCGACGGCTGATTCCGGGGAAAGAACTCGTTCTTGCGCTCGTAAACCAGCATCTCGAGCGCATCCTGCGGAAGCCGATCGAGGATCTCGAGCACCGCAGCGGTCAGCCTCGTGCGACCACAGGTGATCAAGACGATCCTGTGGTCGAAGACGAAGAGGCTCGACTCGCTCAGCAGGTAGGCATCGCAGAGCCGATTCGACAGACGCGAGAGGATCCGAACACCAGCCACACCGACGATGTCGGCCCAGAACGCTCCGTCCCGATCTCGCAGGGACGGAAGCGTCGGGTCGATGAGCAGCTCGACGCGTTTCTCGGTGCCTTCGAAGAACACGCGACCCTCAATACACCCGAGCCCCTCACTCGTCAACTCAGCGTGTGCCGAGCCGCTCGTACCGGTAGTAGACCTCGAGGCAAAGAATCGACAGTGCTGTCGAGTAGAGTCGTCCGGCGATCTCGGCCCGGTGACCGCGCGGATCCCAGCTGCCGGCGGCGGAGCCTTCCCCAGCCCCCACCTGATGCGCCAGAAGGACAGCCTTGAGCGAATCGTTCCATCGACTCCACGGCTCTCCCCCCGTCTGGAACATCGCCAGCGTCGCGTAGTACCAGTAGTAAAAATTGACACCGCCCATGTCCTTCGCCTGCGGACGGTTCTTCAGCAGATACTCGGTCGATTTACGATTCGAGAGAAGGAAGGCCGCTGAGCTGCGCTGCTCCTCGGTCAGCACGGTGTCGGCGAGAATGTGCTGCGCGAAGAAACCCTGCGCGGTCATCGCGAGGTCAGTGCGCTTGGTGCCCTTGCCCGGCTCGTAGACGTAGAGCCCCATCTCCCCTTTCTTCCTCGCGCTCTCGATGTAGGCGTGCGCCCGGGTCAGGCACTCCTCGGGCAAACGAAGCCCCCCTAGCTTGCCGCTCTTCAGCGCCATCAGCATCCAGCCGAAGACGCTCGTATCGACCTGGTTCGACTTCGGGTAAGGCTGATAGCGCCAGCCGCCCTTGCTCGGTACCTGACTCGACGCCGTGAAGTCGATCGCACGCTGCGCCGGATCGCGAAGGCCCGGGTCCCGCGTGAACGCGTAGGCCTCGACGAGCGCGAACGCGGCGACTCCGTGCATGTACATGTTCCCGCCGCCCTGCAGATCGCCGTCAGGCTTCTGCGCCTTGACGAGCCAGCGCAATCCCCTGTCGATACGCTCGCGAAACACTCCTTCCTCGAGGTGCGAGTCGCCGTGTCCGAGAAACGCGAGGAGCGCGAGACCGGTGGCGGCGGTGTCCCCGTTGGCGGCCTTGGCCCGGCCGCCAATGCTGGACTTCCGCCCCTTGCCGTTCCACCCGGGATGCGCTGTATCGCGCGGGGAGACCTCGGCAAGGTGACGATGGTAACGATCGAGCGTCCAGCGACCGTCGGGCGACTGATGACTCGCCAGCCACTCGAGCCCGGCGACGACCGCACGCTCGGTGGACTCGCTGCCGCCGCCGACGACGAGAGCCTCCTGACGACGGTCCTTGCCGCGCAGCTGATAGATGCGCGGCCGAAAAGAGCTCGCCGTGTCGTCCTCGACGACCTCGTCGATCGCCACCGTCGCGGTGTCGTCAACCAGCGGACGGGCGCGCGTGATCCTCGACGCGAGGCTCCTCGAGCGATCCTGGAGCGAGGCGGGCCCGACGGTCGTCGAGCGACGCGTCAGCCGGCGGGAGATCTCGATCCCGCCGCCGCGACGTTCCGACACGCGACCGGCGTCCCGCCGCGGCGAACGCTTCGCCGTCATGTCGATTCGCCTGCTCGCCGACCGCGTCTTCTGCTCGGACCCGGGCTCCGTCGCCGGCTCCTCGACCTCGCGTCCGGCGATCGCGGGAGCGGTCGATGCCTCCCCCTCGCGCGCCGGCGCCGACACCGGCGCCGCCGGCACGGAGCCGGTCGCAGGCGCGACGCCGGCACCCCGGAACTCCGGTAGAGCTCGAGCGCGGGTCGCCTCGTCATCGACGCCGGACTTCCGGGAGCGAACGGGACCGACCGCCAGCGAGACGACCGACGCGCCCGTGGGTCTGTCCCTGCGGAGCGTCCTGCGAGCGGCCGGGTCGCGCGGCAGGGCGAGCGAAGGAGCCCCGGTGCTGTCGGGATCCTCGATACGCGGCGCGACCTGGTCCGGCCGTCGGACGATCTCGGGCGCCGACGGACGCTCGTCGCTCTGCAGAGGAGTCGCCGGCGCCTCCACCCCGGCGGTCGTGGGCTCGTCGCTGACCGCGAGCGCCGCGCTCGGTAGCGTACGCTCCACACCGCGATCGACGGCACGCACGACGAACGAGGACTTCCGCAACGCCACCTCGACCCGCTCGGTTGCCACCTCGACGGACGGCTCGCGACGCTCCCGGGGCTGATCGCGAGCCAGCTCCAGAATCGCCGCCGGCTCGCTCGCGTCGGAGTCCTCCGACGGGGATGCGACGCTGCGCGCGGAGATCTCCACGCTCGTGGCCGGCGTTTCGCGTGTCGCCACGGGTGCATCTTCCGGGGCCGGGGCGCGAGCGTCCGCAGCACGGCCGACGTCGACCCGCCGGGGGGCCCGCTCGCGAGCGACCTCCGGGTCCTCGACCGTCGGGGGACGCGGAGCCTCACGTGGCACCGTCACCTGGACCGCCTCCGCCTCGACCCGCGGCGTCAGGCGAAAGCGGCGCTCGGCCTCGAGGAAGTCCCGTGCATGCTCGGGTTGGGGCTCGGGCTGAGGTTCCACGAGTCTCGAATCGACCTCGGGAACGGCGCCGTCCTCGGCCGCCACCGGCACCCGCGCAGAGACCTCGGGGCTCTCGGTATCATCCTGTATCTCGACTTCCGGACGCGACTGCGGATCGGCGAGTGGCAGGATGCTCGTATCCGGCTGCTCGGTCAGGGCCTCCGAGATCGACGGCTGTTCGCGTCGACGAGAAGGTGGCGGCAGCCGCCGCACCTCGAGCCTGGCGACAAGCGTTGGCGACGTATCGGCCGACGTCGCGGCGCTCGCTTCGCGTATCGCGAAGCCGATCGACTCCTCGGGCATGCCCTCGACCGCCACCTCGAACGGCTCGTAGATCTCCTCGAGCTCGACGACCTCGAGGAGAAGGCGCTGCACCTTCTTGCGGTTCATCCAGAACGCGGTCATGAGATGCAACAGCAGCGCGATCAGAAAGCAACGCATCACCACGGTCGGAGAGAGCAGCCACCGCCGGAAGAGAAGCAGCAAGACGCCGCAAACGAGCAGGGAGATCACCAGCCCGAGGAGCCACGCCGGCGCACGACGGATCAGATCCGCAATCCACTCGAGAAGAGCCCCGGTCGTCCAGTAAGGGCCCTCATCCTCGCGTGTCAGGTACACCTCCTTCGAGCGGGTGACGAGGAGATCCTCCTGGCCGTCCCGCGTGCGAGCAAAGTAGAGCTCGTGGCCGCCGGAAGCGAGCGCCGGGTCCAGCTCGTCCGCCGGTGTGTTCACCTGTGGCCCGAGCGGCTCGATCTCGCCGACGTCGACCCCGCTGCCGAGGCGCACGCGGTAGAGGTCGAAGCCGCCCGCACCGCCGGCTCGATTGCTCGCGAAGTAGAGGAAATCGCCGACGGGTGACACCGCGACAGCGCCCTCGGCGGAGCCGACCCGGTTGAGCGCCGTGTACGGCGCCGCGCTCGCGTAGCGCACCGCCGCCGGCAACCGTGACACCGGCTCCGCCGGCGCACCCTCCGAATCCTCTGGAGCGTCCTCCGACTCCTCCGGCGCGCCCGCATCAAGCGAGGCGACATGAATCTCGTAGTCGGCGCTGCGCAGGCGAGCACGGATCGTCGACACCCACCGCTCGGCGCGCTCCTCCCCCGCTCGACGATCGGTCGTGAACCAGAGCCGGCCGCCGCGAGGATCCGGCGCGGGACTCATCTCGTTCCACGGGGAGTTGATCGCCGGACCGAGGTTCACCGGCTCCCCCCAGCCGCTCCGGAGCCGCTCGCTGGCCCAGACGTCGTAGCCTCCGAGGCCACCAGGGCGATCCGAATAAAAGTAGAGCCAGGAGCCGTCGGAGCTGAAGGCGCCGCCGAGCTCGTCACGGTCGCTGTTGACGCCGACCACGGGCTGCGGACTCGACCAGAGTCCGCGTCGACGCTCGGAGATCCAGAGGTCAGCACCACCGCCGGGCAGCCCCCGGGTGAAGACCAGCGCCTCGCCGAAGGGACCGACACAGGGCTCGTACTCGGAGGACCCTGGCCGGGCGATCTCCCCGTGCAGCGCCGTCGGCGGCTCCCAGAGGATCTCGCGAATGGACCCCGCAACCTCGGGCTCCGGAGCGTGAAGATCCTCGCCGTCCGTGTAGTATCCGGTGGTCCGGTGGACGAGAAACGGCAGCACGAGCAGCGACACCGCCAGCAGCGGAAGCCAGATCCGCCAGGCTCTCTTCCTTCCTCGACCGGTCACTGGAGACTCACTCCTCGCTCAGGGACTTCGTGTCGATGTACGGCTTCGGAATGCCCGCGCGTTCGATCAGCTCGAGCGCGAGGGCGACGTTCCTGTACTCGGTGCGACCGTCGCCTCGCACCTGCACCTTGAGGTCCGCACCGATGCTCTGGCGCTTCTCCTTCAGCAGATCGACGAGCTCCGCGGGCTGACGGGCCACACCGTAGACGTGGATCGAGCCATCCTGCTTGACGTTGACGAAGACGTTGTTGTCGAGGTTTCGACTGAGACTTCCTGGGTTGCGGTTCGACGGCAGCAGCACGTCCTGCTCACGCTCGCGTTCGGTGAACGTCGTCGCGGTCAGGAAGAAGATGATCAGCAGGAAGACCATGTCGATCATCGGCGCCATGTTGAGCTGCAAGTCCTCCTGCTCCTTCTCACGCCGTATCATGCCGGACCCGCCTCCACGGAGTCGGTCGAGACGCTATCGGACACGGACGTCGCACTCTGCGGGCTCCGAGGACTCTCCATGCTCTGCGGTTTTGATCGGTGCCGTTCGACGAAGTCGACGACGAGGTTGTCGATGCCGTGTACGTAGTTGTCGATACGGGACGTCAGCCAGTGGTGCGTCAACAGCGCCGGAATCGCGACGATGAGGCCGCCGGCCGTGGTCACCAGCGCCTTGTAGATGCCGGGCGCAAGCGCCTTCCCCGAACCGAGCCCCTGCATCGCGACCTCGCGGAAGGCCTGGATCATCCCGGTTACCGTCCCCAGCAGCCCCAGCAGCGGTGCCACCGCGGCGATGACCGCGAAGAGACGCAGGTAGCGACGCATGTGGTGAATCTCGCGCTGCGCCGCGTTGTTGACCGCGTGCTCGATCTCCTCGCGAGGCATCGAAATGTGACTCGCCGCCGCCGCGAGAACGCGTGCGCCGCTCGACCCGTGCGTCTGACAGAGCCGCGCGACAGCCTCCTCACCTGCCGGGCCCATCGGCACGGCACGCGCGCTCGACTCGAGTCCGGCCGGCAGGATGCGCCCCCGTCGCAGCGCGGTCAGACGCTCGACGAGAAAGGTCAGCCACAGCAAGCTGCAGATGCCGACAGGGATCATGAGATAGCCGCCGGCCATCGCGAAGTCGAGGTAGCTCTGCGGATGCTCGTCCCCTGTCGTGGCGTCACCCGAGGCGGCGGAATCGCCCGCAGCCGTCTCTTTACTTGTCCCCCCCGTGGCGTCGGTCGCGGTCTTCGCTCTGTCTTCACCCTGCGCGACGAGTGTCGCGGCCGCGAGACACACACCGAAGGCCAGGAGGGTCAGGTTGCGGATCCTCGTCATCGAACGGTCCCTGGTCATCATTTCGTCTTCTTGCTCTCGCCGGCAGCGCTGCGCAGCCGCTGCGTCGCGGCCTTCGCCTCCGGCGAACCCGGAAATCGTCCAAGCAGCTCCTGCCACTGTTGTCGGGCCGCGTTCATATCGCCGTCCGCCTGATACGCGATCCCCGCCGAGAGAAGCGCGCGGCGGAACCAGTCCCTGTAGCCCCCGTCAAAGTCAAAGTTGGCCACGACGACGAGGAACTCCCGCGCGGCCTCCCGGTATTTCTTGCGGTCCATGAAGCACTCGCCGACGTGGTACTGAGCGCGCGACGCGACGACGCCGCGTGTGTCGACGACCACCTGTCGGAAGCTCTTGACCGCGTGGTCGAACTCGTCGCGATATTGCTGGGCAAAGCCGAGAGCGAACCGTCCCTCGTGGCGAAGCGCTCCGTCAGGGAACTCCTTCAACAGCCGCGTCAACGCCTCGACCGCCTTGTCGTACTCCCGCAGCCGGTGATGGCACTCGCCGAGCCGCAGCAAGCTCTCCTCGTAGTGCTCCTTCGCTCGTGGCCCGAGATCCGTGACGATTCGCCGGAAACGATTCACCGCCTCACGTTCACCGCGGCTCAGCATCCACGAGCGCGCGGACTGGAACACCGCACGGGGCGTCAAATCGCTCGTTTCCCGGGTGGCCACCTCGTCGAAGAGGGCCCGGGCCTCGACGTATTTCTTCTCCTCGAAGCTGACGAACGCGAGACCGTAGATGCTGCGCTCGAGCAGATCGGCGCCGCGTGGCCCATCGGGGGCGGTCGCCCCGACTCTCTCCAGACGCCCTCGCAGCTCCGTGAAGAGCTTTCTCGCCTCGACGTAGGACCCGACGTTGAAGAGATGCTGGCCGAGCTCCAGCAGCGCGTCGCGAGAGAAGTCGGACCCGGGGTACTCCGCGATCAGCCGGCGATAGGTCGCCTGCATCTCGTCGTGATGCGCGGCCATGCGACGTCCCTCGTCGCTGTCCTCGGTGATGTCCTTGCCGTCCGTCCCGTCGAGCACGGCATCGGCAAGCGCGCCGTACGACCACGCTCTGAGGTAGAGCGCCTCGTCACGGCCCACCACGGGTCCGGTCTTCGCGTTCGGTCTCCGATCGCAGACCGGCTGCACCGCAGCCAGAGCCCCGGATGCCTCCCCACGATCAAGACGCAGATACGCGAGCTGCAGTCGAACGTCGGTGTCGTTGACGCTACCGGGAAAGTCCTCGAGATACTTCGCGAGCGCCGCGACGGCCTTCCCCGGCTGCTCGGACTCGACCAGCGCCATCGCATTCTGATGGCGGGCGTCGATGAGGAGCTCTCCCTTCGCGTCCTTCTCCTTGATCGTGGCGATCGCGACCGCGGCCTTCGCAATCAGAGCGAGAGCGGCAGTGGCCCGGCCGCGGCGACGCTCCAGAGCGGCCCCCTGAAGGAACGAGCGCGCCGCGAGCTCCTTATCGTCCGTGGACACGGAGACCTTCGCATAGTGCGTGAGGGCTTCGGCCTCGTCGTCAAGCTCGAGACAGATGCCAGCGAGCGAGAAGCGAATGCGCGACGCGACCGCGTGATTCGGGTGCGCGGAGAGAAAAGCCTCGAAAGAGCTTCTCGCGGACTTGTTGTCGCCCGCCCACTGGTAGCACAGGCCCTGGTTGATCCTCGCAGTCGCGACGTGACGCGCCGCAGACTTGCCCGGCGTCCTGGCCGCGAGATCGAGGTATTCGCCGAAGAGCGCCGCAGCATCGAGGACTCGCTGCTTCCCCTTCGCATCGTCGGTCCGTGGCCTCGGCTGCTGCGCCAGGCTGTCGGCAAGGAAGAACGCGACCTCCTCGAAGTCGGCGCGGAGCGTCGGCTCCTCGACAAGCTCGCCGTAGACACCGCTCAGCACGCGGGCCGCCGGCACGAAGTCCCCGTTGTAGTAGTGCGAGATGCCGCTGAAATAGAGCAGCCGGCGCTTCTCCCCGGGCGCCTCCTCCAGGGACGCCGCATCGGCGTAATAGGCCGCGGCGGCGCGCCGCTCGGCATCGGACAGCGCACCGTCGGGAGCACGAAGCGCGTTGCGGCCCGAGAGCTTCAGGGACTCCGCGTGAAAGCGAGCGCTCCCGGTGCCCTTGCCAACCCAGGTCTCGCGATAGAGCCTGGCGATCCGGGCACACTCCGCGTGCTCGCCGGCGCGCAGCAGCGACTCCGCCTGCTTGTGGAGCGCCTCCTCGCGCAACTCGCTGACCGGCTTGCCAAGGGGACCCGCGACCTCGGCGAAGCTGCGCGCGGCGCTATCGAAGAGGCCCGTACGCTTGGCGGTATCGTCGCTCTGCTGCGCTGCGGAGAACAGGGCCTCCCCTCGCCAGTAGAGCGAGCGGACGAGGCGCACGGCGGCGGTCTCCCCGGCCGAGGTGATACCCGCGTCGACCTCCTTCCTGGCGGTCTCCACCGCGGTGGCGAGCGCCTTCGCCGCGGACACCGGCTCGGGGTCCTTCTTCAACAGAAGAGACTGTCCGAGACAGAGCCAGGCCTGCGAGAGCAGCGGCGCCGCCTTGGCCGTGACCCCGGGGTCACTCGTGAACGCGATCAGACGGCTCGCCGCCGTCGTGAAGTCCCGACGATTGAAGTGTGCGAGCGCCTCGTGGTAGCGCGCCCTCGACGCGTTCACGTGCGTCGGGTGATCGCGGTGGAAAGCCTGGAGCTCGGAGGCGGCGCGAACCAGGGAGGCTTCCCCGTCGACGCTGCTCGACCCCAGCTCGTAGTACGCGAGCGCCCGGTAGTACGCTGCGTCGGCCTGCTGCGGGGCGCGGCGGTCGATCAGACGACCGTAGAGGGCGATGGCCGCACTGTAGCGACGAACCCGGTGCAGCAGCCGGGCCTGGAGAAAGGCCGCGTCCGGCCACAGCTTGTCGCCCGTCCGCGCGCGCGACGTCACCTTCTCCAGACTCTCGAGCGTCGCCTTGTAATCGGTGCCCTTGCCGGCCTTCTGCGCCGCGAGCTCGATCGCGTGGTGCGACAGCGCGAGAAAGTAGACTCCCCGGGAGTAGCTCGACGCGCGCGAATAGCGCTCGGCGTCCTCGAGCAGCGGACCGAGAGCCCGAACCGCATCCGTATGCGCGCCGCCACGATACGCCGCCTCACCTTGCGAGCTGATCGCTCGTACGAGCTGATCGAGGAGCTCGTCGCGGCGCTCGAGCGTCGCACTCTTCGACAGAGCCGCGATCGCTCTCGCCCGCAGCGCCGCGCACGCTCCGTAGCTCGTCGACGCGGCGCGGTAGCGCTGGACTCTTTGCGCCGAGCCATCCTTCTCCTTCGCGCCCAGGGCATCCAGCGAGCGTCCGAGGTAGAAGCTCGCCTCGGCGACCCACTTGGCCCGCGAGTCCCGGCTCGCGAGCTCGAGGTCCGCCACCGCCGCGGCGTGATCACCGAGGCGGTTGCGGCAGTAGCCACGGGCGAAGCGCGCCTCGGCGGCGTCCGCGTGACGCGGAAAACGCGTCAGGAACTGCCCGAAGGAGGCGGCGGCGTCTCGCCAGTTCTCCTGCCGGTAGAGACGGCTGGCCGTGTTGAAGATGAGCGCCGCCTGGCGGTCCTTGGTGCCCCCATCCGCGGCCGTCCGGGTGGACCGCTGGGCCTGAAGTTCGTAGTGAGGGTCGAATACGAGGACGGAGACGATGACGAAAACTGACGGGACGAGACCACAGCGCCCGGCGAGCACCATTTCCCATTTCCTCCTTGCCGTGCTTCGATCGACAGAGGGGCTCTTCAAAGCCGCATCATTTCACGGATGACGGCCGAGGTCCAACGCATCTTCAGAGGAATACCCCGCGGGGCTCCGACGGCCACGAGAGCTCCTCTTCCGCGACCCCGCGCGAGGAGAGTCGGGTGTCCGACTCGGGTCGGAATCTGCACCGTGGAGCTACCCGCTCTGCAGGCGATCGCCGGTCTCCCGGGCCCAGAGCCGCGGATACGTGGTCAAACAAGGCGCGTCCAGCGGTGATCGCCGCTCGCCTTCAACCGCCGATGAACGACGCAGACGGGATAGAGCACCGCGAGAACAGCCAGGGTCGCCAGCAGCGTGGTGCCCGGTCCGGCGTTCTCGACGGCGTCACCGAGCGCACGCCGCGAGAGGCCCAGAAGCGGGAGGTGGAGGACGTAGAAGAGCAGTGGAGTCTCGCCGAAGAGGACGAGCGGATCGAGCGACGACCACGTCCGCGGGAGCGGCTTCCGAGGCGTGAGCAGAAGCAGCGCCAGCACCAGGTTCATGACGCCGAGAGTCAAGAACAGGAAGCTCAGTGACGGAGGGTACTTGCTCACATGAAACCACTCGACGAGCGCAGCGCTCTCGCGCAAGAGTCCCATGTTGCCGAAACCGTTCAGAGCACGGACGAACGCGAACGCGGACAGCAACGCCACCGCGACTAGGGCGAGGGACGGCGCTGGACTTCCCCCGTTCGCTCGAGCCCCGACCAGGACGGGGCCGAAGCACCAGCCGAGAATCATCACCGCGAGCCAGGGCAAGAGCGGATAGGCGACCGACCATGTCGTCGAGCCGACCTCGTACGCGCCGAAGCCGCAGAGCACCGCGCCGGGGGGCGCCATCGACCCGAAGTCGCCCTGCCAGCCCAGGACGGAAAAGACGATCCACTCCCCGAGGCCGAGGTAGACGACCGCACCGACGGCGAGGCTGCGAACCGGCACGCGCCGCAGAGGGATCATCAGGAGGAACGAGGCACCGATCGCCCAGATCACCTGCAACACCGGCTCGTAGTGAAGCCCGCGAGGCAAGCCCCAGCTGAGAGTGACCACGCTGAGCTCGAGGGCGATCAACAGCAGGCCTCGAGCGAGAAGGTGCCGGTCGATCGAGCCCTCGCCGCCGCCCGATGACCGACGCCGGCGGACGCTGAGAAACAGCGCCGTGCCGGCGAGGAAGACGAAGGTCGGCGCACAGAGATGCGACAGCAGTCGAGGCAGGAAGCGTACCGCGGGCAACTCCATGCCCGCGTGGTGCAACGCCAACGAATCCGTCTGCAGGTGCCCCGTATCGAAGAACGATCCGGCGTGGTCCAGCGCCATCAGGACGACGACGACGCCGCGCAAACGATCCAGTGCCACCTCGCGGGAGCCGCTGCTCACGCCGTCTCCAGCCCGGGGCTCCGGCCGCTCCCGGATGCGAGGCTATCGACGACCGTACCCGCGAGAACGGACCGGCGGTCGGTCTGTAGTGATCTCATGCTTCTGCGTCCCGTGACAGGACCATTGTCGCAGAAAGAGCCCGCCACACGCCATCATCGCGAAGGGATCGGCAAGGCTCCTGACACCCGTCGTCGGTTCCTGGATCGAGCGCCGTAACTCCCCTCGCTCGACCGGTCCCAGGGCTCCCTGCCGCCCACAAGTCGGACGGACAGCTTCACCACCCGCCCGGTTCCTCCCGATACAAAGGACAGCCTTCCGCGGACGCCCCTGTCCAGACCCGGCACAGATACGCGGCCATCAGAGGTCGCGGCCGTGTCTCGGGAAGCTGACACGACGGGGAGACGGGGTGATCCCGTCGGTCTCCCGATCGATGATCCCGGCGTCGAGAGGCTCTTCAACGCGCCAGGCTCGATCGGGAACGAGACTTGCATCTGCGAACTCCCGGAAGCCTGTCATCCAGAACCATCATTCGGGAGACCCACCCAGGTGAAAGAGATTCGACTGACCGACGAACACATGGTGTTTCTCCGACGCACGGCGAACATCCTGGCCGCAACACCGTGGGGCGCCGAGCACTACCGCGCACAGCTTGCCGCGATCGAGGAGATCGAGCGACTGCGACGCGCGGACACGGACTCTCACCGTGCACGGTCGAACGCCGGCTCGCTGGATCGGCATCCGTCCGCCGAGGAGCCCCTCGTCGATCTCCCGAACCCGGCGTGACGAACTCCTGAGAACCCTGCCGCGATCGCCCCCTCGCCACTCTCGCGACACTTCCGCGAGCGGATCCGCCACGTTACGATGCGGCCATGCGTCGCCGTCCTCGCAGGAGTTCCCCTGGCCGGACCGACCGGGCCGCCCCGCTCACCGGGAGCTGCGCCGGCCGGTCGTCACGACACTGCCGGCAGCGTCCCGCAAGCCGTCCAGGCCTGCTGCGCTGCACCCTGCCGTACCTGTAGGTCGTGGTCGTCGCCTGCCTGGCGTCGTCCGGCTGCGTAGCACCAGGAGGACGATGATGCCGGAGGGGCTGGAGGCGTCGATGACGCCGCAGGACCTGGCGGACCTGATGGTCTTTTTACAGGGGGACTGACCTCGAGACTCGCACACGGGCCCGGGACCGACGGCACGGACCGGGACACGATCCAGGGAACGGATTTGTTAGAGCCCACACGTCCCGAGTACAATGCCTGCGGTTTTCGACGCTGACTTACTTGTACCGACGAACGACGAGGAGCTCTGATGGCCGCTTCTTCGAATCGACGCGACTTCTTCACCCGCACCGCACAGATCGGGGCCGGACTGGCCCTCGGCGCGTCGCTGCCGACAAGAGCGGTCACGGCGCCTGCCACGGCCACTCCTGCGGAGAACTCCGCTGCCCCGTTCAAGATCTCGCTCGCGCAGTGGTCTCTGCACAGGACGCTGTTCAGCAAGAAGCTCGACAATCTCGACTTCGCGAAAACCGCCAGCAGCCTCGGCATCGATGCGATCGAGTACGTCAACCAGTTCTTCAAGTCGAAGGCCAAGGACAGGAGCTATCTCAAGGAGCTCAAGAAGCGCGGTGCCGGCGAGGGCGTCTGGAGCGTCCTGATCATGATCGACGGCGAAGGCGCGCTCGGCGCTCCGGACTCCGACAAGCGCGAGAAGGCCATCGAGAACCACAAGAAGTGGGTCGAGGCCGCGCAGTTCCTCGGCTGTCACTCAATCCGCGTCAACGCGAGCAGCGGCGGCAGCTACGACGAGCAGGTGAAGCTCGCCGCGGACGGCCTGCGGCGCCTCACCGAGTTCGCCGAGCCCTTCGGCATGGGAGTCATCGTCGAGAATCACGGTGGTCTGTCGTCGAACGGCGCGTGGCTCTCGAAGGTGATCACGACCGTCGACCATCCCGGATGTGGCACGCTGCCGGACTTCGGCAACTTCCGTATCGGCGGCGGCAAGTGGTACGACCGCTACAAGGGCGTCACCGAGATGATGCCCTTCGCCAAGGCCGTCAGCGCCAAGTCACACGACTTCGACGAGGAAGGCAACGAGAAGAGAACCGACTACGTGAAGATGATGCAGATCGTCGTCGGCGCCGGCTATCACGGCTACGTCGGCATCGAGTGGGAAGGAGGCAAGCCCGGTGAGGTCGAAGGAATCCTGCTGACAAAGCGGCTGCTCGAGCGCGTGCGTGACCGGATGTCGGCAGGAGGCTAGCGGCCCCTGGTTCGTCTCTGTGGTGGAGCCTGGTTCGTCTCTGTGGTGGAGCCTGCTGGAGCGTGGGCGCAAAGAAGAGTTATCGTGAGCTGACGCCGGCCTCGGTCGTCGGAGGAGTCCTCGTCGGCATCGTCCTGAACGTCGGCATCTCCTTCGCCGGTCTGCAGATCGGCTTCGGAATCGTCGGGTCCGCCGTGGCCGCGGTTCTCGGCTTCGGGGTCCTGCGCGGCCTGCTGCGACGCGGGGAGATTCTCGAGGTCAACATTTTTCAGACCGTCGCGTCCGGCGTCAACATCGTCAACGCCGGTATCATCTTCACTCTGCCCGTGCTCTTTCTCATGGGTCTCGAGGACCGGATCGACTACACGTCGGTCATCCTCGCCGCCATCGCGGGCTCGCTGCTCGGCGTCATGCTGATCATCCCGCTGCGCAAGCAGGTGATCGACTTCGAGCGCCTGCGCTTCCCCGAAGGCACAGCCGTCGCGACCATCCTCAGGTCGCCCGGTGCCGGCGTCGAGAAGGCGCGCCTTCTGCTGCTCGGTGTCCTCATCAGCGCCCTGCTGACGCTGGCGACGACCCTGGAGTGGCTCCCGGGGGTGGTCAACTTCGGCGAGTTCCTCGGGATCCCATCCGGCATTCGCCTGGTCTTCGCGGTCCATGCCCTGAGCCTCGGCGCCGGCTACCTTGCCGGACGACCCGGGCTGGTGATTCTCTACGGCTCCGCGCTCAACTTCTGGTTTCTCATCCCTCTGTGTCTCACGCTCCGGTGGCTGCCGGATGCGCTCGGAGCCGGGTTTCCCGACTTCGCGCCCTTCGCCGGCGACGATGCCTCCGACTACGTGCGGGCCGACGAGTTCGCGGGACAGTTCCGCAAGAACGTCGCCAACCGTGTCGGCATCGGCATGATCCTCGGTGGCGCGGTCGCGGGAATCGCCGTCGCGCTGCCGGCGCTGAAGGCAGCACTCGGCAGCCTCAAGGGTTCCCGTGCCGGTGACGGACCGGACGACGAGATGTCGCTGCGCTTCCTGTCGATCGGCACGGCTGCCGGACTCGGGCTGCTCTTCACCGCGACACTGCTCTCCGGGGGCGAGCATGTCAGCGTCGGCCAGGCCCTCGTCGTGACGATCGTCGCCGGTGTCTGGCTATGGCTGGCGGGGCTCGTCGTCGCGCAGACGACCGGCCGCACCGACTGGTCACCGCTCTCGGGGCTCTCTCTGATCGCGGTGACGATCCTCGTCGGCATCCTCGGGAACTCGATGGAGGTCCTGCCGACGGTGATCACGGTCGGCGCCGCGACCTGCGTCGCCACGGCCATGTGCGCCGATATGATGGCGGACCTCAAGACGGGCTACCTGATCGGCGGGCGCCCGCGCCTGCAGCAGCTGGCCCAGATCTCGATCTGCTGGATCGGGCCGGCCGTCGCGGTCGGCACCGTCATCCTGCTCTGGAACGTCTACGCATTCGGTGACAGGCAGTCCGAGATTCTCTACGAACGAGATCGGCAGGTCGCCGTCGAGGCCGGACCCGCCGCCCTCGCGGAGTTCGAAGGGTCCGGACGCTCGCCGGAGAAGCTCCCCGACGGCGTGCCCTCCCTGGGAGCGCCGCAGGCGGCTGCGCTGAGGAGCGTCATAGAGACCTTCCAGAAGGACCTGTCGGACATTCCGCTCGGCCGCTACGCCGCCGGCGCGCTGATCGGGCTTATCGCCTCGATGATCTTCGGTCCGGGTGTCGGCGTCATGGTCGGGCTGTCGCTGTATTTGCCGTTCTTCTACACCATCGTGTTCGGCATGGGCGGCATCCTGAACATCATCGTCCGGAGGTGGTACGGCGATCGCCTCGCCGAGGACAAGGGAGTGCCCATCGCCGCCGGTCTCATCGTCGGAACGGCTCTGGTCGAGGTCGTCCACGCGCTCGGACAGGTCCTCGAGAGCTCGCTCGGAGGCGAATGATGACGACGCGAACCGCTCTCCTCTTCACCGCCACCGCCGGGTTCTGTGTCGCCACGCTGGGCGCCGCCGGCCTGCAGGACGTCGACACTCTGATGTCGTGGCGAACCGGCGCACCGACGCCCCGCGCTTTCTGGCCGCTCGTCCTCGTCGTCGTCGGGCTGGTGACGCTGATCGTCTCCGGCGTCGCGACCCGGACGAAAGGAACATCCGCGGCCGGCAACGCCCGAGACGTCGGCGACCTGCACGACGAGTACGACGGCCTCCTTGCACTGGTCGCCGCCAAGGTCGACGAGCTGCTGGACGACGCACCCGACCTCGATCGGGAGCAGATGCTCCACCGTCTCGACGCGATCAGCGAGCGCGATTTCTTCGCGCTCACCTCGCGACACGAGGAGATCGCCGCCGTTCTCGGTTTCACCGGATACGCGCGGGTCTGGGACGGCGTCGCGACAGCCGAGCGCTATCTCGCCCGCGCCTGGAGCCTCACGACCGACGGCCACCAAGAGGCCGCCGTCGAGACGCTGCCCGTCGTGCAGTCCCGCCTCGCCGAAGCTCGCAAGTCCCTCTCCGAGGTCTGAGGCCGAGACCACCGTCTCCCGGGCCGGCTTCCCACGCAGAGGCAGCCGTGAATTAGCGGACGCAGTGGACGCAGTGGTGTTCAGATCGCCGAAAGAGCCGGCCGATACTGAAAGGAAGAATATACGTCTTCCTTCGCGGGAATCCCGCGCGAGTGACTAGTTCCGAAGAACAGCCGCCAGAAAGAGCAGACAAGACCGATGGCCAAATCCACTCTCAACCGACGTCGCGGCCAGTGGTCCCCGGGCTCGTTCCAGATCCGGGTGCTGTTGACCACATTCTCTCTGACGGCCATCGTCCTGGGCTTCGGGATCTTTTCGAGTCTGCGCGGTCTTCTCGATCTGCAGACGCGAATCGGCACGGTCTCGGCGCCCTTCCTCGAGATGCTGACACAAGAATTCGTCACGCAGACGCTGGTCGCGGGCGTGGCCACGGTGCTCCTCTCGCTGTCAGCCGCCCTCGCCTACTTCGGATTCGCCGGCCCCATCCACGCGGTGCGTCAGTACTTTCGCAGACTCTCCGTCGGTCGCTGGGATGTCCATTGCCAGATACGAGAAAACGACTCGCTCCACGACATCAAGGACTCCGTGAACGAGGCTCTCGACGGCATGCGCTCGCTGCTTCGTGGTCAGCACAACGTCCTCTCGAAGGCTCGCGAGTTGCTCGACGAAGCCTGGTCGGACGACGAGAGAGTCGAGAACCTTACCGACCAGATGAGCGCGGTCGCAGCGGAGTACGAGCGGCGTCTGGGGAATCCGAACGCCACCCGACAGGAGATCGAGGAGTCCGCCGCCAGGCTCACTGGCGAGATGACGGGCTGATCAGCGCTTCGCGCCCAGATTCTCGCGGAAGAAGTCGACGAGCAGTTCGCGGGCGGGCCCATCCAGCACGCGCAGATGCTCGGCGCCCTCGACGATCTCGAGCCGCTTCGGCCCCACCACGGCGTCGTGAACCGCTCGACCGTTGTCGACCGAGACGACCTGATCGCCCGATCCGTGCAGAACGAGGACCGGGATCGACCCGAGCCGGTCGATGGACTGTCCCGGGCTGTGCTCGTTCGAGATCAGCAGCCAGGCGAACGGGTAGGTGAAAACCGTCCCGCCCAACGTGTCGTTGGCAACATCGCGGTACCAGAGAAACGTGCTGTCGACCGCGACGGCGCGAACGCCGTCTCGCGAGCCCTCGCCGAGCGCCGCGCGCCCGCACGCCCCTCCGAGACTCTGGCCGAGGACGACGATACGGGTGGCGTCGACACCGTCGCGACCGCGCACGTACTGCAGCGCCGCGACCGAGTCACGGTGAATCCCTTCCCGGTCCGGCTTGCCGTCCGACTTCCCGTACCCGCGATAATCAAACACGAAGACGTTGAATCCGCGCGCCGTCAGCCAGTCGACCGCACGCACGTGACTCGTCAGGTTCTGCGCGTTGCCGTGAAAGTGGACGACGGTGCCGACCGGGTCGCCTGGCGTCAACGACTCCAGGAACCAGCCATGAAGGCGCGTGCCGTCCCCGCTCCGGAAGAACACCTCGTGAGAGGCGCTCGCCAGCTGCGACCGGGTCGTGTAGGTGCGAGCGTCCGGGTGATAGAAGAGATGGTTGCAGCCGATGAGCTTGGCCATGAGGATCATCGCCGGGTAGACGATCAGCCGCTGCCAGAACCGGCGCCGACGCCGACGGGCGAGTGCCGCGTCGTGGTCGATCGTCGACGGCGGGGTCGGTTCAAGCTCTTCCTTCATGATCGATTCTGGCCACCGAACGCGGTTCGATGATAATCGCCTCTCCGATGACCGGAAGCAACGACTCTCTGGGGAACGACGCCACGTTCCCGGATCTCGACACCAGCCCCGACGACCTCCAGCTTCTCCTGAGCGAGGTCGGCGAGCGGATTGCCGGTTTCGTACGGACCATCGGCGAGCAGCCGACACAGGCCTCCGACCGATTCGACCCGAACGCGTCGTGGCTCGACGATCCGCTTCCTCAGGAAGCCACACCGGCGAAGGCGATTCTCGACCTCCTCTTCAACGAGGTCATCCCCTGCGCCTACAATCCCGCCAGCCCGGGCTACCTCGCGTACGTTCCGGGCGGGGGGATCTTCTCGGCCGCCCTCGGCGAGCTCGTCGCCGGTGTCGTCAACCGCTACACGGGACTCTGGATCTCCGCGCCGGGACCGGTGGAGCTCGAGACGCAGGCGCTGCGCTGGCTGGCGGAGGTGATGGGTATGCCGGAAGGCACGCTCGGAGTACTCACGTCCGGCACATCGACCTCGACGCTGCTGGCTCTCATAGCGGCGAGGGAAAAACACCTCGGCGATGACAT
>CAYMLL010000062.1:0-23003 GCA_964390645.1 uncultured Planctomycetia bacterium
GTGCACCGGCTCTTCACGGGGCGATCGCGAGATCTCGATCTCGCCCTGGTTCGGCCCGGACCGGTTCGCCTGGCGGCACGGTGCAGACCGCCGGCACCGGGCAACAGACCCGCGCCGGCACCGGGCCGCCGCCGGGCCTCCACGGCGGTCTCGTGCGCGCCGGGCCAAGTGACCTGACCGAGTAGCTCACCCCCTCGAGGACGACCGGCCGGCTGAAGCGATGAAGATGTCGAGAACACTCCTGTCCTGCGTCGCTCTCGCCTGTGTACTGGCAGGGCCGGACGTCGGGAGGGCCGAAGGCCTTCGCGTCGCCTGCGTCGGGGACAGCATCACGGCCGGGGCGCGGGTGGACGCGGCGACGGAGTCGTATCCCGCGCGTTTGCAGGTCTTGCTGGGCGAGAGCCATGAGGTGAAGAACTTCGGCGTCGGAGGGGCCACGCTGGTGAAGACGGGCAGACCGAGCATCTGGTCCACCATCGGCCGCGTTCAGGAGTTTCAGCCGCATGTGGTGGTGATCTCGCTCGGCACGAATGACACCGTCGGCAGGGAAGATCACTGGGGCCAGAACGCGCGGTTCAACGACGACTTCTCGCTCCTCATCCACACCCTGTCCGGACCGCCGACTCGGCCGCGCATCGTCCTGTGCACGCCCACGGCCATGGTGCTGGAGACTCCCGGGCTCTCGCCCGCTCGACTGGCGAGCCTGCGGGAGCGTCGACCGCGCCTCCAGGAGCTGTGCCGGCGCGTCCGTGAGCTGGCCGCCAGGCACGCGGGACAGAACGTCTCGCTGCTGGAGCTGAACGCTGTTCTCCAGGGCAAGCCGGACCTCCTGACCAGGGGCGACGGCGTGCATCCCAACGTCGCCGGCCACCTCGCAATCGCTCGAGCGGTGGCCGGGGAAGTGGCCGCACGCGTGGACCGGGTGGGGCGATTCGTCGTGGCCGAGGGGCTGGACGTTCAACCGTTCGCGATTCAGGGGCAGCTGTCCAACCCGGCCAGCATCGATGTGGACGACCGCGGGCGTGTGTGGGTCGGTGAGGCCGTCAACTACCGCAAGAAGGCCCGCAGGGCGGGTGACCGCATCTTGATTCTCGAGGACAGCAACGGCGACGGGCGGGCCGACACGACCCGGGTCTTCTACCAGGACCCCGACATCGATGGCGTGCACGGCGTGTGCACACTCGGCAACATGGCGATCGTCTCCGCGCCGGACCGGGTCCTTCTGCTCACCGACACCGACGGGGACGACAGGGCGGACGCGAAGAAGTTGCTGTTCAAGGGCAGGGTGACACAGGGGCCTCACGGCCAGCACGATCACGCGGTTCACGCCGTGATGTTCGGGCCCGACGGGCGACTCTATTTCAACTTCGGCAACTTCAACGCGGGGCTATGGCGCGCGGATGGTACGCAGGTGAAGGATGTCTTCGGGAATCCCGTGAACAACAGCCGCAGGCCCTATCAGGAGGGCATGGTCATCCGGTGCGAGCCGGATGGCAGCCGAGTGGAGGTGCTCGGCTACAACTTCCGCAACAACTGGGAGGTGACCGTCGATTCCTTCGGTTCCATGTGGCAGTCGGACAACGACAACGGATCGAGCTCCTGCCGTGTGAACTTCGTGATGGAGTACGGCAACTACGGCTATCGCGATGAACGGACGGGAGCCGACTACCGCAGCGAGCGCACCAACATGGAAGCCGCGATGCAACGTCGCATGTGGCACCAGAACGATCCCGGAGTGGTGCCGAACCTGCTCATCACCGGTGCGGGCGCGCCCACCGGCATTCTCGTGTACGAGGGTGACCTGTTGCCGGAGCCGTTTCGCGGGCAGATGATTCACGCCGAGCCCGGTCGTAACGTCGTGTGGGCCTTTCCCACGCAGCCGTCCGGCGCCGGCTACTCGGCTCGCATCGTCGACGTCGTACGCAGCACGGTCGACCGCAACTACCGCCCCTCGGACGTGTCCGTGGCGCCAGACGGATCCCTGTTCATCGCCGACTGGTTCGATCCGGTGGACTGCTGCCACCGGACCATCAACGACGCCGGGCGCATTTTTCGCGTCGCGCCTCCGCGGCATCCCTACACCATTCCTGCCCACGAATACCGGACACCTGCCGGAGCGGCCCGGGCGTTGCGGAGCCCGAACCTGTCCACTCGCTACAGGGCGTGGACGGCCCTGCTCGGATTTAAGACCCGCGCCCGGCCCGCGTTGGAGACGATGGCGACCGACGAGAATCCGCGCCTGCGTGCCCGCGCCCTCTGGGCGCTGGCCGCGATCAAGGGCGGCGTCGCGGATGCCATCGAGACGGCGTTGCAGGATGACTCCGAAGACGTGCGCGCCCTCGCGCTGCGCATCGCTCGCCGTCATCGTCTGCCGGTGGAACCTGTCGTGCGGCGGTCGGTGCGCGATGAGTCCGCCCTGGTTCGTCGCGAGTGTGCCGTCTCCCTGCATCGGCTCACCTCCGCGGAGGCCGTCGAGCTCTGGGTGGAGCTCGCCGCGCGACACGACGGCAAGGACCGCTGGTACCTGGAGGCGCTCGGTATCGGCGAGAAAGGCAAGGAGACGGCCTGCCTCGAGGCATGGCTGGAGGAGATCGGTGACGACTGGAAGACACCGGTCGGCCGCGACATCATCTGGCGTTCCCGCGCGCCGGAAGCCGCAGACTTGCTCGCCAGGCTGCTTCTCGACCCCGAGGTGCCGCCGGAGGAGCACCCGCGCCTCCTGCGCGCGCTGGATTTTCACTCGGGCCCACGGCAGGAAGCCGCGCTGGCCGCTGTGCTGCTCGGCGACTCGAGACGCGTCCCGGCGACCTATCTGGAGGCCTTCCAGCGGGCCACCGCGGAGTTCGTCGAGGCGCACCCGGAGGTGATGAGGCGGGTGGAGTCCGCCCTGCTCGTCAGCAAGGGCACGGTCACCTTCGTGGACCTGGTGGCGCGCTTCGACCGCCGCGATCTGATCGATCACCTGATGGACATGGCGCGGGCCGATCCGCAGAAGGAGCCCGGCATTCGCGCGGCCCGGCAGGTGTTGACCTTCGGCGAGGGCCGGCGTATCTCCTCCGCCCTGCAGAAGCCGGATCAGGCGCCGGCCCTCGTCAAGGCGCTGGGCTTTGTCGGCACCCGCGAATCGACGGCTCTCTTGCACGGCGTCTCCACCGACGATTCGCGACCCGAGGCCGTGCGGCTCCTGGCCGTCACGTCCCTGGGTAGAAGCTCGGCCGGAGCCCGGACGCTCATGCAGCTGGTTCGACGGAAGGAGCTGCCGGGCGAGTTTCTGCCCTCGGCGATCCGGAGCCTCTCTCTGTCTCCCGGACCCGACACCCGACTCTTCGCCGCTCAGCAGCAGGAGCTTCTGGCGCCCGTCGCCGATCGGTGGCCGATGGAGAGGCTGCTGGCCGCCGAGCCGGACACCGCGAAGGGGAGTGCCGTGTTTCACAAGGCAGGCTGCGTCGCTTGCCACGTCGTGGGGGGCGAAGGGCTCGACTTCGGACCCGAGCTATCGGACATCGGCACCCGGCTGAGCCCGGAACAGCTCTTCGCGGCCATCCTGAATCCGAGCCAGACCATCAGCCTGGGCTACGAGGGCGTCCTCGTGCAGACGAAGGACGGCGTCCAGCTTGTCGGGTTCGTGTCCGGGGAGAACCGGACCACCCTGAGTCTGCGTGTACCCGGCGGCCTCCAGAAGGACTTGCCCAAGGCTCGCATCACGGTTCGCCAGGCGATGAAGGCTTCACTCATGCCCGACGGTCTCGACGTGGCCCTGTCCTCGCGGGAGCTGGTCGATCTCGTCGGCTGGCTCAGGACTCTGCGCGTCGGCAAGAAACGAGAGCAGGGACAGGAATGAGACACCGGACCGCCTTCGTACTCGGCCTCCTTTTCCCCGTGCTGATCCCGGACGCGACCGCCGGATCGAGAGAGGCCGGTCGCCCCAATATCGTCGTCATGATGGTCGACGACATGGGGTTCGGGGGGCCGTCCGTCGCGCCCTATGGCAACCCGCACTACAAGACGCCGGGCATGGATCGCCTGGCCCGCGAAGGGATGCGGTTCACCGACTTTCATTCCAGCGGCGCGGTGTGCTCGCCGACGCGGGCGGGCCTGCTCACGGGGCGCTATCAGCAACGCGCCGGCATCGAGGCGGTGATCCATCCGCGAGCCCACCATCCGGAGCATCGCAGGGGATTGCGCGACTCCGAGGTGACCTTCGCGGAGCTGTTCAGGAAAGCCGGGTACGCCACGGGCCTGGTCGGCAAGTGGCATCTCGGCTACGCGGCGGAGAACCCCGAGTATCACCCCCAGAATCACGGATTCGACTACTTCCGGGGCTACCACAGCGGGAACATCGACTACGTGAACCACTGGGGCGACCACATGGCGCACGACTGGTGGCACGGGCGCAAGGAGACGACGGAGAAGGGCTACACCACGCACCTCATCAACAGGTACGCGCTGGATTTCATCGAGCAGAACAAGAGCCGACCCTTCTGCCTCTACGTGGCGCACGAGTCGCCACACGCGCCCGTGCAAGGTCCGAACGACCCCATCCAGCGTGGGCCCGGCGCGAGGAAGCGAAGAACTCCGCACGCCGTGGCCATGAAGCGGATGATTCTCGAAATGGACCGGGGCGTCG
The DNA here is from genome assembly GCA_964390645.1 of uncultured Planctomycetia bacterium. GTDB lineage: Bacteria > Planctomycetota > UBA8108 > UBA8108 > UBA8108 > CAYMLL01. The sequence continues at coordinate 4,628 of CAYMLL010000062.1, forward strand.
AACAGGTCCGCGCCAAGCTCGTGGAGTCGGGCCTCGAGAAGAACACGCTCTTCCTGTTCTTTTCCGACAACGGCGACGCGCCGCGCACGGCCACGGGAAGCCCGCGTTTTCGCGGGCACAAGGGCTCGGTGTACGAGGGTGGAACCCGGGTGCCGGCCGTCGCGTGGTGGCCGGGGAGAATCAAGCCCGGGTCCCGCGCCGACGACTTGATCATCACCCTCGACGTGATGCCCACCATCCTGTCCGTCGCCGGCATCGTACCCCCCGGGGAGCGTGAGCTCGATGGCGTCGACCTCTCGCCCGTGATCTTCGCGCGGGAGCCTCTGGCCCCACGTCCGCTCTTCTGGGCCAACCTCAGCAACAACGGCTCCCGCTCCGAGGCCCTGCGCGACGGCCCGTGGAAGCTCGTCGTCCAGCACCCCGGGGCCAGGCCCGGTACGTTCGAGAACGAGGTCATCGAGCTGTTCAACCTGGTCGACGACGAGAGCGAAGGAACCAACCTCGCCGCCGCGCAACCCGAACGCGCCGCCGCCATGCTCGAACGCATCAAGGCGTGGTACGCCGACACCCGGGAGACCGCGTCACCGCAACCCGGCGGGTGGACTCGCAGGCCGCGCGTCGACACCACCTTCTTCAACGGCAAGGACCTCGAGGGCTGGTCGACCTCGCGGGCGAAGTACTGGTCGGTGAAGGACGGTGCCACCGTCGGTCATTCGTCGGCGAACGTGCCGAAGAACGAGTTCCTCTGGTCGGATGTGGAGGTGGACGATTTTTACCTCGCCGTGGACGTGAAGCTCACTCCGGACAACCGCAACGCGGGCATTCAGTTTCGCTCCAGGAAAGCGGATGCCGCCGGTCAGGCACTCGGCTACCAGGCCGACGTGGGCGCAGGCGTGTGGGGCAAGCTCTACCACGAGCACGGGCGCGGCAAGCTGGACTGGAACGATCGCGCCGCCGGGGCCGTGAGACGCGGCGACTGGAATCGCTACGAGATCCTCGCCGTCGGTCACAGGGTCTGGACGGCCATCAACGGAACGCTCTGCGTGGCGATCGACGACCCCGAGGGCGAGCTGTCGGGGAAGATCTCGTTCCAGATCCACGGCGGCCCCCCGCAGACGGTGCGGTATCGCGTCATCAAGCTCGTCCACGATCCCGAGCTCGAGCTGGCCGGTCTCGGCGAGAGGCAGCTGCTCGCCGCGTGTTCGAGGAAGGCGGTGAAGGAAGGTCGACCGCAGCCCGGTCCGGGGTGGACAGCGGAGCTCACCGCGTGGCGCGCGAAGCTCGATGCCAACGATCCCGGAATGGCGGGCGAGTGGTTCGCGACGGTGCTCGACGACGCCGGTTGGAAGACGATGAACCTGCCGCGCCATCACGAGGGCGCCGGATTGCCCGGCCACGACGGCACGGTCTGGTTCAGGCTCGCGGTCGAGATTCCGGTCGCGCACGCCGGCAAGTCGCTGACGCTCGAGCTGGGGCCGATCGACGACATGGACATGACCTGGTTCAACGGCACCCGGGTCGGTGGCATCGAGCGTCCGGGATTCTGGGCCTCGCCGCGCAGGTACACCGTACCCGGGAGACTCGTGAGAGCTGGTCGCAACGTCATCGCCGTGCGGGTGATGGACCATGGTTCGTCGGGGGGCTTCGCCGGCAAGGCGGCGCAGATGCGGGTGAGCGCGGAGGGATTGAGGCCGCTGTCCATCGCGGGCCACTGGAAATATCGAGCGGGTGTGACGCTCGAGGCGCTCGGGCTCGGGCGATTGAGGAATCCGTAGCCTCCCGGGCCCACGTCGCCCCGTCCCCGTCGGCGCCACGGCCGACCGGAGCCCCGGCTCGCGTGGTTCACCCGGGCGGAATCGCTCCAGGGAGCCCCCGGAGTCGAGCCACCAGTCGCCCGATCGCCCTCAATTCCGTGGATCCGGGTCGAGCTCATCCAGAATCGACCGCAGGTAGTCCGCTTCCACGCGGGCGGCATCTTCCGGTTCACGAAGGCCGTCCCAGTACTGCGGTGGCATGCCCTTGAAGGGATTCACGTACTCGAACGTCAGCGGTCCGTCAAAGCCTGTCGAGCGGGCTTTTCCCAGCAGCCTTCGCCAGTCCAGATCACCGTCTGCCAGCGCGGTCCACTCGTAGCTGGCGTCGCCGCGTGGCATGTAGTTCCAGCGATGAACGCTGTGGCGGCGGACGTTCTTGAGGTGCAGCACGTCGATCTGGCCGCCAAGGGACTCGACGCCTTGCTGCGGGTCGTCTCCTTGGAAGTACGCATTGACGGGATCGTAGGTGATTCCGACCCTGCAAGCGTCGCCGATGTCGCGTTTCAATCGATCGAGGGCGTCGGCATCGGGAGTGACCGTGTTCTCGTTGTTCTCCAGCAACAGTCCGACTCCCACTTCCGACGCCAGCTTCGCGACCTCACGAGAGCCGAGAACCGTTCGCTCGTAAGCTTGTTCGGAGGACATGTCGGGACCGGTGTAGGTGTGCACGGTGTTGTTGATCGATCGAACCCATTCAGCCCCCAGGTCCGCAGCCAGCTGCAGATACTCGTGGAACAGCTCCCGGTACTCGTCGCCCTGGCCGTCCGCCAGGTTGACCGGGCTGGAGCAGTAGATGCACAGCAGCGGGATCCCCGCGTCGTCAAGGCGCCGCCGCAGGTCGTGTCGCGCCGAGGAGCGAATCTGCCGGGGTCCCAGCATGTCGTAGCCGAACGCGTTCAAGTTGCGTTCCATGTCGCCCGGGATCCCGATGCTGATGCCGCGCGCATCAGCGTAGTCCCAGCCGAACTGACGGGCCCAGTCGACGACTTGCCCCATGCCCAGGGGATGCCTCCAGCCGATCGAACCGTACAGCGAGAGTTTCATGGTCACCTGATCTCGAGCGGGACAGGGCGGTCCCGGGCTCGAGTCCTGCGTCGGTCGGTGCTTCCGCCGTCGGCTCCTGTCACGACGAGCGTGGGCTTCTGGGCCGAAGAACCGGGTTGCGTACCTCTGCTCTCCAGTTCTACCCGGATTGCCGAGGGACGTGAAGGCTCCGCGCCGATCGGGTTCCCGCGTGTCGAGGACGGATCCGGTCACCCCCACACGGGCTCCACGAGCCCGAGAACAGCAGGCGTGTTCGAGATCCTTGCCGGAGCTGTGGAACGCTGCTGCGTTCGACGAAGGGCGCTCCGCGCTCCCGTTCCCGACCCGGCGGTCGAGTCACGGTGAGGAGGATCCGGACGGCGACGTACGGCCGGAGATTCAGCGGCGAGACCGTCGAGGATCTGCGGATACCCGGGATCCGAGCGGACGGGACCCGGACGATCCACGGGACGGGAGTCGCCGCGTCCGCGTTCTCACCGTCGTCGATTCACGTCGAGCTTGTCGGCTTTCACGGCAGCTCCGGGAGGCCGCATGGAGCGCTGGAGCCCGGCAGTAAACAGCCGAATCTCCGTGACGCAGGCGGAGGTGGTGGCGAGGCTCCCGACCTCCACGACGTTTTCACTTCGGTCAGGATTCCAGTATGATCAGCGCTGATCGCTGACTCTACAGGGTTGCGTCGATCAGCCGACGAGAGCGGCGTGGCGGCATGAGCTGAGGGCGGAAGCAGCCGCCGTCGGAAGGCCCGGTCGCAACCTCGTCATCGGTGCCGGTCGTGCCTTTCTCGACACGTTTGCCGGACGGCGAGGATCGACGCCGGTTGACCGCTGATCCGAGGTTCAGAGTGAATAGACTGATCTGCGCCACCCGACGGCGTGCGCACCTCGTCACCAACCGGGGGCGTTGTGCGGGTGTCCTGCTCCTGTGTCTCGCGTGCGCCTGCAACCGCGAGCAGTACCGCCAAGCAGCCGACGAGGAGGTCGCCGGACTGATCGCCGAGAAGTCGGCCGATCCTCGCTGGGCGCTGCCCGGCTTCGATATCGAGCTCGATCCGCAGAGCCGCTACTTCGACCCGTCCGACCCGGTTCGCCCTCCGATGCCCCCGGACGATCCGGTCTCTCACGAGCTGATGGTCGAGGTGGACGGCAAGAGGGGATTCGACGGCTGGGACGACCAGGGAGTCCAGCAGGGTGGCGTCCGGAACGGTCTCGAGAACCCCGCCTGGCGGCGTCACTTCGCCGAGGAGCTCCCCCGAACCGACGACGGGAAGATCCGGCTGGGACTGGAGGACTCGCTGCGGCTGGCGTTGCTGCACTCGCCGAGCCATCAGGGGCAGATGGAGACGATCTACCTCTCCGCGCTCGACGTCAGCACGGAGCGCTTCCGCTTCGACGTCCAGTTCTTCGGCGGTTCAGGCGCCGAAGTGCAGCATCGTGGCCGCCTGGCTCCCGGTGGCGAGAGCAGCACCGTGACCGTGGAGCCGGGCGTCTCGATCTCCCGTCGATTCGCCACGGCCGGAGAGCTGCTGGTCTCCTTCGCCAACTCGATCGGCTGGGAGCTCTTCGGTCCGAACGATGGCTTCGCGATGTCGTCGCTGAGCTTCAGCCTGGTACAGCCGCTCCTGCGACGCGGCGGCCGCGCCGTGGCGCTCGAGCAGCTGACCATCGCCGAGCGCACGCTCCTCGCCAACTTGCGCGCCTTCCAGCGCTACCGGCAAGGCTTCTACACGATGGTCGCGATCGGGGAGTCGGGCGTCTCCGGGGCCTCGCGTCGCGGCGGGTTCTTCGGGGGAACGGGACTGACGGGGTTCACCGGGCAGGGCAGCGGCGGCTTCGGTGGGGTCGGAGACGTCACCGGTTTCGGACGTGGCGGCTTCGGCGGCGGTGGCGGCGGTGGCGCCGGTGGAGGCGCGGGATTCGCGGGGGGCGGCGCGGGCACGGTGGGTGGCTTCATCGGTCTCCTGCAGCAGACCCAGCAGATTCGCAACACGCAGGACAGCCTCAACGCGCAGCTTCGAACGCTGGCGCTCCTGGCGTCGAACCTGGAGGCGGGGTTGATCGACATCGCCCAGGTCGACCAGTTCCGACAGAACATCGAGACGGAGCGAGCGAACCTGCTGCAGGCCCGAAATGGACTGGCGGCGTCGATGGACTCCTTCAATCGCTCGGTCCTCGGACTGCCGCCGGATCTCGAGATCGAGCCGGACGACTCGCTGATCCTGCCGTTCCAGCTCATCGATCCCGCCGTGACGGCGGTACAGGCGGCCATCGCCCGGACCATCGACGAGTTCGGCGAGCTGCCGGAGCAACCATCCCTCGAGGAGATGGAGCGGGCATTCGAGCGGATCGACGCGCTGCGTCGGCAGCTCGAGGAGCAGCTGAAGGCGGTGCCGGGCGACCTGGACGAGCTCCGCGAGCGTTCGCAGGCTCGCACGAAATCGATGACCGATCCCGAGCGCAAGCTGTTCGAGGCCGACCTCGAGCGGCTCTCCGAAGACGTGAAGAAGGTGCGAGAGCGACACGAGGCCACCGCGACGACCCTCGAGGCTCTGCGGCAGGGGCTCCGGGATGACACCGTCGCGGCGACTGCCGACGGTGTCGTCGAGCTGCTGACGGACCTCTCGAACATCATCGGGGAGCTCTCGCTGATTCAGGCGCGGGCTCGCCTGGAGACCATCACGGTCACGCCGATCGAGCTCACCTCCCAGGCGGCGCTCGAGGTCGCGCGATCTTTTCGTCTCGACTGGATGAACAACCGGGCTGCGCTCGTCGACACGTGGCGCCTCATCGAGTTCAACGCCAACGCTCTCGAGTCGAACCTGACTCTGCGCTTCAACGGTGACCTCCCGACGGTGGGCGACGGCAATCCGGTCAAGTTTGACCAGAAGGCGGCGTCGCTGCGTGGGTCGGTGGAGTTCGACGGTCCCTTCACGCGACTGGTCGAGAGGAACAGCTTTCGCCAGCAGCTCATCCAGTACCAGCAGGACCGCCGTCAGCTGATCCAGTTCGAGGATGGTGTGCATCAGACCTTGCGGCAGTCGCTCCGTACTCTCGAGTACCTCCGGGTCAACCTGGAGATTCAGCGACGTGCCGTGGCGATCGCCATCCGGCGTGTGGACCAGACCCGCGAGGCGCTGAACCGACCCGTTCCGCCGGCCGCTCCCGGCCAGCCGGCGCAGGCTCTCGGGCCGACGGCCGCCCAGAATCTGCTATTCGCGCTGTCGGACCTTCGCAACACCCAGAACAACCTGATGAGCGTGTGGCTCAACTACCTTGCCGAGCGGATGCGACTTGTCCGCGAGCTCGGAATCATGAGGCTGGATGACCGCGGTCTGTGGATCGACGAGTCCCTCGACGAGGGATTGCGCGTCGCCGTCTCCAACGATCCGCTGCCGCCGGCGGTTCCCCGCGACTGGCTGGCGCAGGCCGCGGCGGGCACGGATGACCCGAGCGTTACCCCGACCGAGAATCAGGCGCTTCGGCGCCAGGAGAGAGAGCCCAGCGATGGCAACTGATCACCGAGTCGAGGCCGCGGACGTTCCGGACGTTTCGAAACCGTCGGCGACGCGCGGGCCCGCTGCGTCGTTGCTTCGAGGTCTGTGGAAGATCGTCGTGTTCCTGGTCGTTCTCGGCGGACTGCTCTGGGGCGGCTTCGTCGCGTTCCCGGATCTGCTCAGCTTCCGGGAATCCGAGGACAGCCGCGGCGATCTGACTTACGAGGTCCATCGCACCGGCCTGCAGGTGACCGTCGTCGCGGAGGGCAACGTCGAGAGCGGAAGCAACGTGGAGGTCAAGTGTCGGGTCGCCGGGGGAAGCACGATCCTGTGGATCGTGGAGGATGGCAAGGAGGTCGAGGAGGAGGAGGAGATCGTTCGACTGGACACGTCGGCGATCGAGGACAAGCTCAACTCCCAGCGCATCGTGTACGAGAAGGCGCTCGCCTCCCACATCCAGGCGGAGCAGGACCTGGAGGCGGCGAAGATCGGGGTCCAGGAGTACGAGGAGGGCACTTTCGTCGAGCAGCTCAAGCAGATGGAAGCCGACATCCAGATCGCGATGGAGAACCTGCGCAGCGCCGAGAGCCAGCTCCAGTACTCCAGGAGGATGGTCCGCAAGGGCTTTGCCAGCTCTTTGCAGCGCGAGGCGGACGAGTTCGCCGTGGAGCGAGGCAAGCTCGACCTCGATGTGGCCACGACGAGGAAGAACGTGCTCGTCGAGTTCACGAAGCGGAAGATGCTCAAGGATCTCGAGGCGAAGAGCGCGGCTGCTGCCGCGAATCTCCGCGCACAGGGAGCCGGTCTCAAGCTCGAGAAAGATCGCCTCGATCGACTGCAGGCACAGCTGAAGAACTGCCGGATCGTCGCGCCGAAGAAGGGCATGGTCGTCTACGCGAACAATCGAGGTGGAAGCCGCTTTGGCAGCTCACAGACGGCTGACATAGAGGAAGGCTCGATGGTCCGGGAGAGTCAGGCGCTCGTGCAGCTCCCTGACCTCACCAGGATGCAGGTCAAGGTCACGATTCACGAATCGCACGTCGACAAGATCGAGGAGGGGATGCCGGCGCGTGTCGTCATCCAGGACCAGGAGTACGACGGGGACGTGAAGAGCGTGGCGAAGCAGCCGGAGCGCACAAGCTGGTTCTCGGCGAACGTCAAGGAGTACGCCACCGTCGTTTCGATCCACGGCGCGCCGCGCGGACTTCGGCCGGGGATGACCGCGGCGGTGACGATCTTCGTCGACAGGTCGGACGATGCGCTCACCGTGCCGGTCTCCGCGGTGGTGGAAAAGAGCCGGGGGAAGTTCTTCTGCTGGGTGAAGACGCCGGGGGGGCCCGAACGGCGTCTGCTGAAGCTCGGGCTTACCAACGACAAGCTGATCGAGGTCATCGATGGCGTGAAGGACGGCGATGAGGTGCTTCGCAACCCGCGCGCCGTGGTGGACGATGCGCGCGACGAGGCCGCCTTCGAGGAGCAGACCGACCCGAGCGCCCGCTTCGAGACAGCGGCGCGTCCCGATTCCGCTTCGCGGAGGTCGCCGACCGACGGGGGGAAGAGTCGGGGTGACGCGGAGGCCGGTGACTCCTCGGCTCGGGCCGCAGGACCGCAGTCGGAGGGATCACCCGGCGAGGGCCGCGGCGGCCCGCCCCGATCCGGCGAGGGCCGTCGTGGGTCGTCGAGGTCTGGCAGCGGCCGTGGCGGGTTCTCCAACATGATGCAGTTCGACAAGGACGGAGACGGCAAGCTGAAGCGCGACGAGCTCCCCGAGCGGATGGGAGGGTTCTTCGATCGGCTCGACGCGAACGGTGACGGATCCGTGGACAAGTCCGAGATCGACGCGATCCGAAAGCGCTATTCGAGCGGCGGCGGGCGGGGCGGCTCCGAGAGGCCGGATTCTCCTGATCGGCGACCCGGCAGCCCGGGGGGGACTCCGTGATTGCACGGTTCTGGCAGACGCTGAAGCTGGGGCTGAAGTCGCTCCTGCTCCACAAGCTGCGCTCCTGCCTGGCGATGTTCGGGATCCTGATCGGCGTCATGTCGGTCATCTGGCTGGTCGCCCTCGGAGAAGGGGTCAGCTTCCAGGCGCAGGAGCAGATCAAGGATCTCGGGGCGACGAACATCATCGTCAAGAGCGTTCAGCCGACGGAGGCGGCGTCCAGCGGGCGGGGAAGCAGCTTCATCGTCGAGTACGGGCTCACCGAGACCGACTACGACCGTCTCATGGCGGGAGTGCCGACCATCCGGCGTGCCGTGCGTATGAGGGAGATCTCCAGCGTCGCGCGATCCCGGGGACGCGAGTCGGAGGTGCAGATTCTCGGGTGCTCACCCGCGTATCTCGACATCAACCACCTCGAGATGGCGCGCGGCCGATTCCTCGGTGATCGCGATCTGAAGACCCGGGCGAACGTCGCCGTCCTCGCATCGGGCGCCGCCCGGAGGCTGTTTCCGTACGAGAGTCCGATCAACCGGGCCATCGAGATCGTCGCGAACAACAAGGTGGACGTGTACGTCGTCGTCGGGGAGACGGAGAGCCGGGTGCCGTCCGCGTCGATCGGAGGAACGCTGGAAGGGCGCGACTTCAACCTCGATGTCTACATTCCGCTGGACACGCTACGGTCGCGCATCGGCGATCAGGTCGTGACGGCGCGGTCCGGCAGCCGCTCCGGCGAGATGGTCCAGTACAGTCAGATCACAGCCACGGTCGGCTCGGTCGACGAGGTCGAGGAGGCCGCCGACATCGTCGACATCCTGCTTCGCCAGAAGCACCCTCACGGGGACTACTCCATCACGGTCCCGAAGGAGCTGCTGCGCCAGGCGGAAACACTTCGCGTGATGTTCAACGTGCTACTCATCCTGATCGCGGGGATCTCGCTGTTCGTCGGCGGAATCGGCATCATGAACATCATGCTCGCGATCGTCACCGAGCGAACGCGCGAGATCGGTGTGCGTCGCGCTCTCGGTGCCAAGCGCCGCGACATCATCCGGCAGTTCCTCACCGAGACCGTCGTCCTCTCCGGGACCGGTGGCCTCGCCGGAGTGCTCACCGGCTTTCTCTGCGGGCCTGCGACGCGCGGTTTGCTGGCACGGGTCGAGCAGTGGTTCCCGGAGGTCTGGTCAGCGTTGCCGACGACGATCCACAGGCTCGAGCCGATCATCGCGCCCTGGTCGGTGGCCGCCGCCTTCGGCATCTCGGTCCTCGTCGGCATCGTCTTCGGGATCTACCCGGCGCGTCGAGCCGCCTGGATGGACCCGATCGAGGCCTTGCGCCACGAGTAGGGCAGCGGAATCGCGGACCGGTCGACGTGCCGGGCTCGACTCCGACCGTGTGCCGAGCTTCCCGGGAGCCCTCGAGGAGACCGCAGGACTCGTCGGAGGGGGGCCACGGAAGGTCAGCCGCGTCTCCACGATGACGCGTCCGGGACCCGGGACGGGAGCGAGGAGGAGGGGAGCCTCGCGGACGACCCCTGTTCGCCACGGTTCCGGGCCAGGCTCCTGGAGAACGGCGGAACTCGAGGTCAGGGGCGACCCGGGCGCCGGGCGTGCGGGGCCGGGTGCGGTGTTGACTTCGCCTGCACGGCCGCGGACTCTGAGGGGGCTCGGGTTCTGCTCTCGCGTGGCGTTCGAGGGCTTCGGGCACCGGCAGCCGGCGTCGTGCGCCCTGATCCGGGAAGGAACCGGGGTGAGATTCCTTCTCTCTGATGCGATTCGATGCGCCGGAGCGCCGCGGCGAGGCCGAACGCCGTCTGCCGGTCGACGCAGTCGCGCACCTAGGGGCGATCGATGGTGATGATCTCCACGGCTTCCTCCCGCTCGAATCGGACGAGACTCATGAGCTTCGCCCGGCTTCCTTTCGATCGGACGAGCCCCTGCACTCACCCCCATCCACTCGCCTGTACGGAGGCACGATGCAGGTTCCCCTTCTCGTAAACGACTTCCTTCATCGGGCCGCTGACCTGTATCCCGAGAAGCTGGCCATCGTCGACGGCGAGCGGCGCTACACGTACCGCGACTTTCAGGCCCGGGCGAACCGGCTGTCGCACGCCTTCACGCGGCTCGGCATCCGGAAAGGAGACCGGGTCTGTATCCTGAGCCCGAACTCCCACTTCTTCCTCGAGGGCTTCTTCGGCACCAGCCAGATCGGGGCCGTCCTGGTTCCCCTGAACTACCGGCTCGTCGCCGCGGACCACGAGTACATCCTGAATCACGCGCGGGTGAAGGCCGTCCTGGTCGACCGGGAGTACACCGGGCTGGTCGACGAGATTCGCGACAACCTCACCAGCGTCGAACACTGGATCGAGGCTCGCGATGACGGGCCGCCGACGGACGGCTGGACGTCGTGGAACGAGCTGCTGGCGGACTCGTCCTGCGAGGCCGTCGAGACCGTGGCCCTCGAGGAGAACGAGCTGGTCTCGATCAACTACACCTCCGGCACGACGGCGCGTCCGAAGGGCGTCATGCTGACTCACCGGAACTGCTACCTGAACGCCTACAACCTGATCGCGCACCTCGGGATCAGCCATTCGGACGTGGAGCTCTGGACCCTGCCCATGTTTCATTGCAACGGCTGGGGTGGTGTCTACGCGCTGACGGGGATGGGCGGCACCCACGTCGTTCTCCGGGCGGTCGAGGGACGGCGCATCTTCGAGCTCATCGAGCGTGAGGGTGTGACGTTCGCGTGCATGGCTCCCGCAGTCCTCAGGACGATCCTCGACTACCCGGACAGGGACGACCACCGGATCGGGAAGCCGCCGCGCTTCGTCGTCGCGGGGGCCCCGCCGCCCGTCGCCTTCATCGAGCGGCTCGAGGAGGAGCTGGGGTGGCGCTTCATGCAGATCTACGGCCTGACGGAGACGGCGCCCCTGCTGACGGTCTCGAAGCCCGACCACAACACACCGCGTGACGACTGGTCACGCCGCGCCCGGGCCGGGGTCGCCGGCCTCGGCGTCAAGCTAGAGCTACGCGACGACCAGGGTCGGGTCGTGCCGCGAGACGGACGGACACCCGGCGAGATCTGCGCCCGCTCGAACGTGGTCTTCGCCGGCTACTGGGAGCAGCCGGAGCAGACTTGTGAGGCGATCCGCGACGGCTGGTTCCACACCGGCGATCTCGCCGTCTGGGACGAGGTCGGGAGCGTTCACATCGTCGACCGCAAGAAGGACGTGATCATCTCGGGTGGCGAGAACATCAGCTCCCCGGAGATCGAGGACGTCCTCTACCAGCACCCGGCGGTGCTCGAGTGCGCCGTCATCGGCGTGCCCCACGAGAAGTGGGGAGAGACACCCGTGGCCCTCATCGTCCTGCGCCCGGGCCAGACGCCCGGCGAGAAGGAGATCCTCGACTACTGCCGGGATAAGCTCGCCCACTTCAAGTGTCCGACGTCGGTCGAGTTCGCCCTCGAGCTGCCTCGCACCGCGACGGGAAAGCTGCAGAAGTTCCGGCTGCGAGAGTCGTTCTGGGCCGAGGGCGGCCGCAAGGTGAACTGACCGCCCGTCGAGAAGGTGCCTCGGACTCGGAAGCGGGTCACCTGGCGTGAGATCGACACGCCGGAACGCGGGCAACGGGGGCGCAACGTCGGGTTCTGCCGACCGGACGCTCGGGCGAGATGGCGGGCTTGGCGCCCGGTGGATCTCCTCAACCGGCTGCTGACCGGGCACCTTCCCCGAAGCGCGCACCGGCTTCCGGGCCCGGATTTCGGACGATCCGCCGCTCCGGCGGATCGAGCCTGCAGAGCATGAACCCGACGTTCTCGTTCCGGGAACGACCCGCCTTCCCGCTTTCGCCCGCGACGGGCTCCTCGACGGTGGCCACGCGTGTCGCCGGCTCGGCGGAGAGCCGGCGGAATCCAGGCGACTCGGCCCTGCTCGGCCCGTATCACGGCCACGTCGAGATCCACCTCGCCCGCGCCGAGCTGGTCTTCGGTCGTGCATCCGCCGTGAGCCACGGGTATTCTGCCGTGAGCCACGGACCGCAGCGGGCGGGTAGAGCGCCCTGCTTCGCCGTCGAGAAGAAGTCAGCGAGAGGAGAATGATCGACGCCACGCGACGTCTGACGCCGGCCCTGCTGCTGCTCGTCTCCGTGGGCTGCGCGGCCAACGGCCCGGAGTACCGCAAGCTGAACGTCGCGGTCGTTCCGTTCGAGAGCCGCGCGACGTTCCCGTACCTCGACAGCATCGGTAGCCGGGTCTCGGAGCTGCTCGCCGACGCGCTCTACCGCACCGGCCAGTGCCGCGTGCTCGAGCGGGGCGACCTCGACGCGATCCTCTCGGAGCACGACCTGCAGCGTTCCGGCCTGACGCGTGAGGAGGAGCGTGTTTCGCCGAATCGCCTCAAGAGCGTGCACTATCTCGTCACGGGCGTCGTGACAGACTTCTCGCACGTCGCTCAGGGTGGACTCGTTGCCGGTATCGGCTCGTTCCGTCTCGGCGGGGGCGGCAACTACGCCATCGTGAGCATCGCCCTGAAGGTCACCGAGGTCGAGTCGGGCGAGATCGTCTACAGCCAGGTCGTCGACGGCAGCGTCTACGCCGGCGACATCGAGGTCGCCGGCGTGTACAAGGGCGTCAGCATCGGAGGCCGGCAGTTCTTTCAGACTCCTCTCGGGCATGCGCTGCAGAGCGCGCTCGACAGGGCCGTCGAGGGGATCTTCGGGCGTGTCGACCGGAAGGTCTGGCGACCCGTTATCGTGGAGGTCGGGGACGGTCGCGTCCTGATCACCGGGGGCGAGGACCACCGTGTCCGGCTCGGCAGCCGCTGGCAGGTGCGCGGAACGAGCCGGGCGATCCACGACCCCGCGACGGGCGATCGGCTCGGAGACGTTCCGGGCGACATCGTCGGCATCTTGCGGGTCGTCCGCGTCAACGAGAAGTTCTCGGACGCGCTCATCGAGGAAGGCGGCGGCTTCGACCGCGGCCAGTCCCTCGAGCTCCTCGAGCCTGAAAGTCCCCGCGGCTCTCCTGCGAAGGCGTGGTGACCGCGGCCGCTTCGACCGTGCTCGCGCCGTCGCGGTGGACGTCAACCGCCGCGCCAATCCGCAGAGCGGCGTCACGGGGGCGGTGGCGCGTGCGTGAGGACTCGGCGGGGCTCGGTCCGGAAGGTCGATGACGGGAGATGGAGCGGTCACGGGGCGGGAGGCGTCAGGGCTCTTTTTCGTCCCGCGGTTCAAAAAGGTCCCTGACACCGTTTCCGCTGCCGCTTACCATCTCTCCCTTCATGTCCCGGCGAGCGGCTCCGGCCCGAGCCTTTGACGCGCTGCCGTCCCACAGCAGGAGAGAACCATGAGTCGCATGCTGAAACGTCGAGAGTTCCTCGGAGCCGCGAGCGCGATCACCGGCTTCAGCATCCTTCCGGCGGGATCCCGTGCAAACTCTCCGAACGAGAAGCTCCGCAGCTGCCACACCGGCGTCAATGGCATGGGTGGCTCGGATCTGCGCTCGGTCTCGTCGCACTCCGGGGTCGAGGTCGCGGCCCTCTGTGACGTCGATCTGAACTCGCTGAACGCCGCCAGGAAACGTCACCGCGGCGCCGAGGGCTTCCGTGACTACCGTGAGATGATCTCGGAGATGGGGGACAAGGTCGACGTGGCCGTCGTGTCGACCCCTGACCACACGCACGCGCCCGCTGCGATGACGGCGCTCAACGCAGGCAAGCCCGTCTACTGTCAGAAGCCCCTGACGCACGAGGTCTTCGAGGCCCGTCGGCTGCGCGAGGTCGCCGCGCAGAAGAAGCTCCCCACCCAGATGGGGATCCAGATCCACTCGCACGTCATCTACCGCCGCGCGGTCCGGATGATCCAGAGCGGCGTCATCGGCAAGGTCAGCCAGGTTCATGCGTGGTCCCAGAAGAACTGGGGCTACGACGGTGGCCCGCTGACGTCGACCCAGAAGCCTCCCGCGAATCTCGACTGGAATCTCTGGATCGGCACCGCAGCGATGCGACCGTACGTGCCGAGGCGCTATCACCGCGGTCAGTGGCGCAAGATGGTCGATTTCGGCACCGGCACGCTCGGCGACATGGGCGTGCACATCTTCGACACGCCGTACGGCGCGCTCGAGCTCACCGCGCCGAACAAGGTGAAGACGACCTGCCGCCCACCGACGGGGATCGGCCATCCGGAGAAGAACGTCGTCGAGTACGAGTTCCCGGGGACCCGCTTCACGACGGGGACGATGCTGTGGAAGTGGTACGACGGCTCCTTCGCACCGCCGCGTGGCGAGGACCTCGGCCTTCCGAAGGGGACGAAGCTTCCGGGGCAGGCCTCGCTCTTCGTCGGAGAGGGCGGACACATGCTGTTGCCGCACATCGGAGAGGCGCAGCTCTTTCCGCACGAGAAGTTCAAGGACTTCAAGCGCCCGGATCCGGGGAACCGGAATCACTATCACGAGTGGGTGGACGCGTGCATGGGCAAGGGAAAGACGAGCGCCGGCTTCGACTTCGCGGGACCGCTGACGGAGGCGCTCCTCCTCGGAGTGGTCGCGAACCGCTTCCCCGGCGAGGAGCTCACCTGGGATGCGAAGAAGCTCGTCGTGACGAACAACGAGGCCGCGACGAAGCTCGTGCGCCGCGAGTACCGCAAGGGCTTCGAGGTCGCGGGGCTGTGACGGGGGGCTCCCGTCGTGTGCGGCGCGACCCGAGCGTAGGCCGAGAGCGGGCCTTCTGAACGCGATCAACGCGAGCCCGGCGTCACCAGCGTCTCGATCGCGATCTTCTCGAAGACGAGGTCGGCCTGGCTGCCTTCGTAGACGATGCCGATGTGCTTCTCATCGATCTGCGTGATGCTCGGGTAGCCGCGGCCACGTCCCTCGTCGAGCAGCAGCCGGTGCGTCGAGGGCCAGGTCGTGCCGTCGTCAAAGCTCACCTGGAGCGTGTGGTGGTGCCTGCCGTCCTTCGCGTGAGGGTTGGCGAAGAGGAGCACGGAGCGAGTCTCGCCGTCGGCCCCGTACGTCGCCCGGAAGAGGCTGGCGTTGCAGTTCGGCTCGGGGAGCGCGCGCTGGTGGGTGACGTGATCGCTCCACGTCTTTCCGAGGTCCTTCGTGACGCGTACGCAGCGCAGGAACTTCGACCGCTTGCGCTCGTTGCGCATGTTCAGCATCAGCGTTCCGTCGGCCAGCTCGACGGCCTGGCACTCGCTGCTGCCCGTGAATGCCGGCGCCGAGACCGTCCAGGTGGCGCCGTGGTCGCGGCTGACCAGGATGGCCGAGAACGGGGTGCCGTCCTTGTCGCGGCCCGCTGCCGGCCGGACGAGAGTCCCATCTCGCAGCGTGATGCCCGCGTTCGGGGACGGCGCGAAGAGCCACCACTCCTCACGCTTGTAGTCTCGCGTGTGGTTGACGGGCTCGCTCCAGGTGACCCCGTCGTCCCGCGACCGCACGGTGAGAAACTGAGCCGACTTGCCGATCTCGAATCCCGGCTCGGAGCCGTCGCCGTTCCACTGGTGCTTGCCGGGCTTTCCCCACATCCAGACCGCCGAGCAGAAGATCTCGCCGGTGCTCCGGTCGACGATGATCCCGGGATCGCTGCAGCCGTTCTGCTCCTGCGGAAGTCCGCCCCACTCCCGCATGTCCATGATCACACGGGGTGTCTCCCAGGTCCTTCCGCCGTCCGTGCTGCGGCTGAGCCCGATGTCGATGTCCCCCTGAAGGTCGCGCGACCTGCGTCGCCTGAGGTCGTAGACGCACAGGAGCGTGCCCTTCGGTGTGCGTGTCAGCGCGGGGATGCGATGTGTGTGGACCCCGTCGTCGCCGTGTCGCCGTAGCGCGACGCCGACGCGCTTGCGAACTCCGGGCGTCGTGTCCTTCGGCTTCGTGATCTCGCCATCGGCGAAGGTGATGCGAGCGCAGCTCGCGTCGATGCGGTGCAGGAGGTCGGCGTCGCGATGCAGGCGGACGGAGAGCCAGAAGTGATGGCGTCCCGGAGGCAGCGACCGGCTTCCCTTGAAGACCACGCTCCTGCGGGCCTTGTGCGGCTTGCCGAAGCGGGAGGCGGTCGACAGACTCTCCGGCGTGTCGCAATGGAACAGCTGCATCGCATCGATGTCCTTCAGGTCGTCCGTACCGTCGAGGGAGATCTCGAACGATGTGACATCCGCGTCCGGCGAGCCGTCTGCGACCTCGACGGCGACCCGCAGCAGCGCGTTGTGAGCGTTGCGCACGAGCACCGGATGGACGCGCTGACGCGTCGTGGAGGAGTGCGCGAGCAGATGAGATCCCGCGACGAGGCAGGAGATCGACCACCAGACCGGAAGGAAGCGGAGAGTCAGCATGAGACGGACCTGTCGAAGGGCGGCTCGGGTGGCTGGTCGACGACGACCGGGAGCGGCTTCGGGACGAGCTCTCCGGCTCCGTTTCCTCGGGAGCCGGTCACGGCGGCATCGTCCCAGATCGCTCGGTGGCATGCACGCTCCTTTCGCGGTCGCGTCCCCGGTCGGGGCGCAGGGTTCCAATTCTCCTCTTCGGTCCGTAGAGTACCCGGTCCGGTCAGGACGCGTGCAGGTCGCACGTCGCCCTCCGGACCCTTGTGACCAGCGACTCCGGACGCATGAAGAGCCTCGGCTATTACCTGGACCGGCCCGGCGGAGACTTCGCGGCGCGCGAGGAGGAGATCCGCGATCTCGAGGCGGGCGAGATCCGGCTCCGCACCCTGCGCACGTCGGTGTGCCAGTCCGACGTCGTGATCTATCGCCAGGGGCTTCCGCGGATCAAGTCGTGGCCGGCGCTGCTCCTGCACGAGGTCTGCTCGGTGGTCGACGCCGTCGGGGAGGGCGTCGAGAGCTATGCTCCCGGCGACCTCGTCGGCATCGGATGCGACATCCCCTGCGGCGACCTCGACTGCATCTACTGCGGCGAGCAGGGAACGGGCGACTGGACGAGCTGTCCGAACACGCAGGCGACCGGGCACGAGTTCCCGGGCTTCGCACGCTCGCACGCCATCCTGCCCGACTGGTTCGTGCGTCACGGGCCGATCGCCCGCTTCGAGCCCGGCTTCGATCCGGACCAAGCCTGCCAGCTCGAGCCACTCGCCTGCTGTCTGGAGGGCATGACGCGGGTCAACAACTGCATCGAGAATCGCGTCGTCGTGCTGATCGGCGCGGGGTCGCAGAGCACTTACGCGCTGCAGTGCGCGAAGGCGATGAACGCGCGCAAGATCATTCTCGTCAACCGCGGCAAGGAGCGACTCGATCGCGTGCTCCGGGACTTCGGCGACGAGACCGTCGTCGGCCTGCGCTGGGACGAGGGCGTCGTCGACAGGGTCTTGCAGGAGTGTCTGCCCTTCAACGAGCCGCACTTCGTGATGATCAACGTGCCGGCGCAGGCGGGCTACGAGCTGGCTCCGAAGCTGCTCGGCTACGGCACGGTGCTCGATGCTCACGCCGGCGTGAAGGGCGCTGACGGGAAGCCTCGCATCGCGCACGAGGTCGATCTCAACAACGATATTCACTACCGTCTTCAGTGCTACCAGGCGACACACGGCTCGAGCATGCGCGGGATCCGGCTTGCTCACCGTTTCCTGTCGCAGGGGAAGCTGCCGGGTATCGGTCGGATGACCGACGACAGCGAGAGGTTCGGCCCCTCGCGGCTGCGTGAGGCGATCGAGCGCGCGGCGGACTCCGACAGCCTCAAGGTGATCGTCGACTGGGAGTGACCGAGCCGGTGGACATCGGTCGCGGGGCCTGCGTGCGGCCCGCGTCGCGACGTCCGACGTCGGCCGCGGATCGTGTCGTCGGCTCGACTACCGGGTGGGCCTCCCGAGGTAGACCACGTGCCTCGGCCCCTTGTGCTTCGGCCGATGGAGATCGACGTCGAATCCGCCGGCTCGCATCCGGCGTGGAAAGTCCTCGACCGGGCCCTCGGACCAGACCGCCAGCCGGCCGCGCTCTCCGAGCGCCGCTCTTGTCCGTGAGAGCGCCGCGACGCCGAAGCAGACGTCCTCGGTGCCCGGTGGCGGGGGATAGGGCCCCTCGTAGAGATCGAGGATGATCGCGTCGTACTTGCCGCCGCTGTCGGCGCGCGCCGCCTCGGCGCGACCGGCGA
>CAYMLL010000062.1:23013-29216 GCA_964390645.1 uncultured Planctomycetia bacterium
GTCCTCGAGCGCCCGCCCCGAGAGGGCGGCCAGCGGGCCGCGGTTCCAGTCGGCGACCGTCGAGTTGATCTCGGCCGTCACGACCTCGGCGTCCGTCGGGAGCACGTCGAGAGCCGCCCGCAGCGTGTAGCCCATGCCGAGCCCCGCGACGAGCACCCGCGGCGTGACCTCTCGATCGAGCGAGTCGCAGGCCATCTCCGCGAGCGCCACCTCCGAGCGGTGCAGACGACTCGACATCAGCGGGCGGCGGTCGATCGTGATCAACCAGTCGTCGTCCTGCCGCAGCAGGTCGAGCCGGCCCTCGTCGGTGTCGACGCTGTCGATCGTGTTCCAGGGTCGTGGCATGAAGAGTCTCTCCCACGGGTCGTGACGTCGGTGGCGCGCGCTCTCCACTCTCGTCGCGTCGAGTCAGGGGAGGCGGGCGCTGTCGGCGATCGCGCCCCCTGGATCTTCCGGTCTTCGCGATACCTCGGCCTTCGCGAAACCTCGGTCGCAGCCGGCGGCGCCGTGCCGGACGCGCTCGCTGACCTCTCGAGCTTCGAGGGCCGCGGAACCCGCGGCTGCGGCTCGGAGGAAGGCATGACGGCCGAGGATGGCATGACGGCCGAGGAGATGCATGGCGGTGACCGTGCGGAGTCGACGAAGGGACGGAAGCCTGGGAGGTCCGGGGTGCGCAGCGCGTAGCTTACGGGCTTTCACGCCGGTGTGCGAGAGACGTCCCCGCCCTCTCGCCGCCGGCGTGCCGCGCGAGCCGCACCCCGCGGGCGGCGTGCGGCGGTTCCGGGGCACCCCGTGGTGGGAAGAGCCGGAACACGGGCTCGAGGATCTTCGACCGGCGCGAGAAGGTGGCGGCTGTCGAGTCCTCGACGTGACGCGCCGTGGGCGCCGTGACCGTCGGGACCTGCGCGCAGCGCAGCGAGGCTTGTCCTGCCGACCTACGTCTTCTTCGCGGACTTCGGCGCGCTCGGCGGCTCGGCGTAGAGCGCCAGGATCTCCACGCTCCCGGCGTTGCCGAAGTACTTGTCGCGCTCGACGTGCCGGCCGTTTCCGCTGCGTCCGTGCGACAGGTAGAGGGCGACCGCGACTCGACGCCCGTCGGGGTGGACGTCGATGTCGTAGCCGGAGCTCCCGGAAACGGCATGGACCTGCGCGCCGTCGTCGGGCCTCCAGAAGCCGACCGTGCCGCCGCTCGCGCCCTCGGCGACGCCGGCGAGCAGCGAGTCGTCCAGAAACCGCACCGCGTTCAGCGGGCCGTCCGCCTTGGCGGACACGCGCAGGGTCCGGCGCAGCTCGCCGGATCTCCAGTCGAAGAGGAGGGCGGTGGGCTGACCCGGGCAGAACGTGTTGCTCTTCGCGTTCGCCAGCCCGGACGCCGCGAGCCTCTCGCCCCGCGAGTCGAAGACGAGGCTCCGGGCGCCGCCGACATCGGCGAGGAAGCGATCCTCGCGCGTGTGGATGCCGGAGGCGTCCAGGACTCGAACGACCGCTCCCGTCCTGCAGTCGCGGTCGCGAACGATGCCGAGGAGGTCTCCGCTGACGAGCCGCTCCCCGCTCGGGTGGAACGCGAGGCTGAGGACGTGCGCGTCGTGGTCGTGCCACTCCCGCTCGAGCTTGCCGCTCCTCGCGGACCAGAGTCGCACGGCGCCGTCATCGCCGCAGCTGGCAAGGAGTCGGCCGTCCGGGTCGATCGCCAGACCGCGAGCCCAGCCGCGATGCGCCGCCTCGATCGTCCACAGGGTCCGCGCCGGCTCCCGCGAGCCGACTTCGACGCGTCGGCAGTGAATGTCGCCATCGTAGTCGCACGAGTAGAGGAGGCTCTCCGAGGGGTGGACGGCGAGATCGCCGATCCAGTTCTCGTGCCGGCCAAGCACGCTGCGCTCGCCCGTGTCGAGACGCCAGCTCTGCAGCGCGCCATCGAGCCCGGCGGCGACCACCGCCTTGCCGCAGCCGCTGAAGCGGCAGCGCGTCAGCTGCCGGTCGTGGCGAAAGCTCTGCTGCCGCCAGGTGAGCTTCGGGTCGACGGGGGAAGGAGTCGCGTCGGTCAAGCCAGCGCCTCCTCGATCACCGAGCACGACTCGTGCGCGATCGGCAGCGGCTGCCCCTTGTTGACGAAGCTCGTCTCGTCGGCGTCGACGCCGAGAGCCCGGTAGATCGTGTGGAAGAGGTCGCCGACGTCGTAGGGGGAGTCGTCGACCCAGACCCCGTCGTCCGTCGTCTTGCCGATCACGACGCCGCGGCGGATCCCGGCGCCGGCGAGGGCGAGCGACCACGCCTCGGGCCAGTGATCGCGACCGAGACGCTGGTTGATCTTCGGCGTCCGGCCGAACTCCGACATCAGCACGACGAGCACCCGGTCGAGGAGGCCGCGCTGCTCGAGATCATCGATCAGCGCCGCGAAGGGGCGGTCGACCTGCGGCACGAGCGCGCGGTGCATGTTGAAGTTGTCCGCGTGTGTGTCCCAGTAGTACGACGTGACCTGGACGAAGCGCACGCCAGCCTCGACGAGCCGCCGCGCCTGCAGCAGATGTCGGCCGAGCGGGTGGGAGCCGTAGCGCTCTCGATCTCGCGGCGGGACGATCGACTCGTCGAAGAGCTCCTTGCGGCGCATCAGCTGCTCCGCCATCTCGAACGAGGAGTCGTACGCGTCGATCTCCGCCCCGCGTCGCCGCCGCCGGAAGCGCCTGTCGGCGAGCCTGCGCAGCGCCTCGCGTCGCCGGGCCGACTCGTCGCCGAGCCCCTTCGGCGGATCGACGAAGACCGGCGGCCTGCCGTCGCCGAGCGCGAGCGCGCCGTAGCGCGAGCCCAGGAACCCCGCGTGCTGCCAGATGAACCCGCCGCGTCCGGGCTTGACCCAGACGTAGGGTGGCAGGCCGCTCTCGCGAGGACCGAGCAGACGGGTGACCGCGGCTCCGAGGTAGGGGTACTCGACCCCGCGCTCCTGGGGGTCGCCGCGCAGCATACGGGGGACTCCCGAGGAGTGGTTCTCGTCCTTCGTCGACATGCTGCGAATCACCGCGAGCTGGTGCATGCGCCTCGCCGTCGAGGGCAGGAGCTCGCTGACGTGGACGCCGGGCAGCGTCGTCGGTATCGAGCGGAACGGTCCGCCGAATTCGCTCCCGGGTTTCGGGTCCCAGCTCTCGAGCTGGCTGATGCCGCCGTCGAGCCAGATGAGGATCACCTGGCGGTCCTTGGCGGCGAGTGCCTCGGCGACGCGCGGTCGCATCAGACCGTGAATACCGAGCGCTCCGGAGGCGACGCCGCCCGCCACGCCGGCTGCGGCTCCGGCGGTCATCGTTCCGAGAACTCGCCTTCGCGAGATCTCGTGCTCCGCCGCGTTGCAGCTTCCGTCGGCTGTCGACATCAGTGATTCAACCGGAACTCCGCGCTCATGAGGAGCGACGCGGCGAGGTCACGCAGGGCCGCGTCTCGATTCGCGGTCCCGTCGACGAGGTCCTTCACGAGCTGCGACTCCTCGGCCTCCGGCGTTCGGGACAGCACGCTCAGCCAGAGCCTCTGCGCGATCGTCTCCGGTTCGTCGAGATCCATCAAGCTTGCGATGAGGTTGCCGTCGCGCGGCTCGAGCCAGCTCTGGAGCAGCCGCTCGTTCCTGAGGAAGAGAGCGTGCTCGGTCGAGGGGTTGAAGCCCATCTCCGGAACGCCGGGCGGACTGCCGAAGACGCTGGCGAACAGCGACAGGACGTCGGGCAGGTTGTCGGGCGGCTCCGTGATGCGGCCGTTGATGTAGTCCTTGAAGAGGAACCTCGTCGTCTCGGGCCCCTGCGCCTTCTCGATACGTGAGAGATTGCCGGTGGCGCGCAGGAGGCTCCGCGCCATCTGCTCGGCGCTCAGCGGTCTCAGCGCCGCGACTCGGTAGCCGTCGGCAGCGACCTCGTCGGGGTCGACGTGGTCGGGCAGGCGGCTCGATCGCTGGTAGGCGTCGCTGAGGCAGATCTCGCGCAGCAGCCACTTGATGTCGAATCGACGCTCCACGAAGCCGCCTGCGAGCGCATCGAGGAGCCCGGGGTGAGACGGAGCGTTGTCCGCGTGGACGAGATCGATGGGATGGACCAGGCCGCGCCCCATCAACAGCGCCCAGAGCCGGTTGACGCTGTTGAGCACGAAGCTCTCGTTCTCGGCGCTGGCGAGATCGCGGGCGAGCAGCGCGCGAGGCCGGAAACGCGGCGTGCCCGGGAATCCGTCCTTCGCGGGCTCGGCGAGTTCCTCCCCCTTCTCGTACCGTGGCACGGAGATCGGCTCCGCGCCACGCAGACGAGGACCGGTCGTGTGCTTGTCGGCCTCGAAGACCGACTGGAACTCGACCTCGCCTCCTGGCGTTCGCTCGAGGTAGT
Source organism: uncultured Planctomycetia bacterium (assembly GCA_964390645.1). Taxonomy (GTDB): domain Bacteria; phylum Planctomycetota; class UBA8108; order UBA8108; family UBA8108; genus CAYMLL01. The sequence goes on from CAYMLL010000062.1 coordinate 27,363, forward strand.
AGCTCTTGCCGTCCTTGCCGTTCCTGTGGACGAAGCCCTGACGGAGGTACGCGAGGAGTCCGTAGTAGTCGGCCTGCGTGTAGTCGTCGATGGTCGGGTGGTCGTGACAGCGCGAACAGAGGATGCTGCGTCCGAGGAAGACGCGGGCGACGTCCTGCGCGAGCTGGTGGTGGTCGTTGCGACCGTTGACGAGGAAGAGCTTGATCGCGCCACGCGTGCTCGGCTCGCGGCCATCGGCGGCGAGGATCTCCCTGACGAGGCGGTCCCACGGCTTGCCGGAGCTGATCGACCGGCGCAGGAACTCCGTCCACTCGTCCACCGGCATCGTCGTGTCCGTGCGCCGGTCGAGGAGCCACAGGGAGAGCGTCTCGGCGAAGTGACGGGTGAAGTCCTCGCTCGCGAGCAGCGAATCGATCACGTGCCGACGCTTATCGGGTGACCTGTCCAGGAGGAAGGCGCGCGTCCCGGCCGCGGTCGGGATGATGCCGCCGAGATCGAGATGGACGCGGCGCAGGAACGTGGCGTCGTCGCAAGGCTCCGCGAAGGCTCCTCCGGGGGCGGCATCGATCTCGCGATCGATCGTCTCGTGGAGCGAGCCCGCCGTCACCGTCACCTTGACGGCGAGCAGAGCACCGTACAGCGCGAGCCGCGACGCCCCGCGATACGCCCTGCTTCGCTCGGGTGTGGTCTCGCCGTCGCGTCGCATCGGTATCCCACGGTAGTTCGAGTCGGCAGACGACGCAATGCAGTCTTCGGAGACTCCGTCACGGTTCCCGACCGGGTTCCTGCTTCGCTTCCGGCGCCGCAGCGGCGACAACAGGGGCTGTGGCTTCACCTCGACACGGCCCGGATTCCGGGCGGCCGGGGGTCGTCCCGGTGACCGGGAGGTCTGCGCGGACTTCAGCGTGCTCGGCGGTTGACCGATTACCAGGAGGCGAGTCGGCGACTTCGGCGTCCGCGAGCGGATCTCCGACGGGGCTGCTGCCCGGTCTCCGGCTCCTCCTCGGTTTCACGTTCCTACTCGGACTCGGTTTCCGTCACCGACGTCGAAGATCGGGGTCGGGAGCTCAGAGGGATTACCGGTCATCATGCGCACGATCCTGTCGATTACCGTTTCCGTCCTCGCGATGGGTGTCCTCGCGACGAGCGTCTTCGCTGATCAGAAGCGTTCGAGCGTTCTCCTCTTCACCGCGGACGACCTGCACGCCGAGTCCGTCGGCGTCTTCGACGGTCTGCAGAAGGGCCTGACTCCGCGTCTCGATCGGTTTGCGGCCGAGGGGATGATATTCGATCGAGCGCACGTCAACGCCGCGATCTGCGCGCCGAGTCGCGCGGTCATCCTGACCGGGCGCTACAGCCATCGCTCCGGAGCCATGGGCTTCATGAAAGCGCGCGAGGACGTGCCGGACCTCGTGACGACACTGCGAGGCGGCGGCTACCTCGCCGGAATTCTCGGCAAGCTGACGCACTCGACCCCGAAGCGCTCGATGACCTGGGACTACCACTTCGACCGCGGCGGACTCGGGAACGGACGCGATCCGGCGATGTACTACCGGCGCAGCAAGACGTTCTTCGAGCGCTGCACGAAGGAGGGCAAGCCGTTCTTCTTCATGGTCAACTCGCACGACCCCCATCGGCCGTACTGCAACCCGAAGAAGCTGCTCAACAACGCGGCGATGCCATCTCGTGTCTACAAGCCGCAGGAGGTCGTGGTGCCCGGCTTCCTGCCCGATCTCCCGGGCGTCCGCGAGGAGCTCAGTCACTACCTGAACTCGACGCGACGGCTCGACGACACCTTCGGGCGCGTCATGGACGCGCTTCAGGAGTCGGGGTTCGCGAGCAGCACCATCGTGG
>CAYMLL010000063.1:0-19726 GCA_964390645.1 uncultured Planctomycetia bacterium
CCGACCGCTCGAGGGGTTTGCGGGTGGTCAGCTGGGCCTGTCAAGCGAGGTGCTGGAGAGATATCCACCCTTCGAGGTTAAGGCTGGTGAGTTTGGTCAAGTTGGCCAATGCATCGACATTCTGGAGAGTGGAATCGTATATCTTGTAACTACTCATGCTCAGGTCCAGGCTGATGAGACGGCTCCACTGGGTCGGCGCATCGCCGTAGCCGTGCGCGTAGACGCCATCGCGACGCGCCACCCCATCGAGCGCGCTCGACCCGTCCGGCAAGCGCAGGTCGGCGGGCGCCCTGGAGCCGGCCGCAGCGACGATCGCGAGCCTGAGCGGCTCGTACATCCCCTGGCGCGTGCTCTCGTCCACGAAGACGCGCCGCTCGATCGGGTGGTCGACGACGACGACCTCGACGCCGTCGAGGTAGGCCGTCTCGCGCAGCTCCTCGGTCACCGCGAGCCGCAGCTTCCCGTCGACGACCGCCAGCGCGGAGCCGTCGATGCGCACATGCTCCTGAGGGTCCTTGTGAGGCGGCGTCCCCGGCGGCAGCCACTCGTCGAGCGGCGCGATGCCGAGAACGTCGGTGAGGAACACCCAGCCCTTCGGTCCCCATCCGTAAAGAAAGGGACAGCTCGCGACCAGGCCCGCCTTCTGCCGGAATGACACGCTCCCGGCCGCATCGATCGCGAGGTCGCTCGCGGGGATCGCCTGGATGATGCCCTGCGGCCAGCGCAGACGCAGTCCGTCGATCTCGCTGCGGTCCAAGCGTCCGAGCCCGAGGTGCAGCCCGTCGGCCTCCTTGATCATGCGGCTCTGGTAGATGCGACCCGCAAACTGCTCGACGACCGTCCCGACCGCCCGGCCGTTGTCCTTGCCGCCCTGCGGCCGCACACGCCACGAGACGTAGGCCGGCGTCGCCGTGCGCGCCAGCACCTTCGTCGTCCCGTCGGCCCGCTCCACCCTCGCCTCGAGCGCTCCATCACCGTCGAAGTCCGCCGCGACAATGCTTCTCGCGGCGCCGCCGATCGACACCGGTGGCTCCGCATCGAGCCTCCCACCTGCGATGTTCCGCAACACACCGAGCCCCGCTTCGGTGGCCAGGAGCACATCGAGATCGCCGTCGTTGTCGACGTCCCCGACGCAGGCATCGGCGATCTTCCCGTAGTCCTCTCTCGAGCCCTCGACGACGACGCCGGCGTGAAACGTGTACGGCACGCCGAGTGGATCACCGTTCTTGACCAGCTTCCAGCCGTCCGGTGAAGCGCCGAAGATATCCGGTGCGCCGTCGTTGTCGAGGTCCTCCACGAGTACATGCCTGGCGCCGTCCAGCTGCACGATGGCGACGTGGTCAAAGGTGCCGTCCCGCTTGTTGAGAAACAGGTGAACCGGGCCGACACCGCCGGCGAATACAAAGTCGAGGTCGTTCGCCTGATCGACGTCATGAGCGTCGAGAGACAGCGGCCCGTCGACACTCGCCTTGAAGGAGCCGAAGGGCTCGAAGCGCAGAAACGTCCTGTCTCCGTTGTTGCGCAGAATCCACGGTGTCGCCGTGGCGCTCCCTCCCCCGACATCCTCGACGACGCGCAGCACGAGCGCATCCAGGTCGCCGTCATGATCGGCATCGAAGAGACGCAGGTCATGAAGCGTCGCGCCGTCACCCGCGACGGCCAGCTGCGAGTGCGGAGACGGAGGGGCGTCGTCCTTGCCGAGCAGCAGCCGCACGACGCCGCCGCTTCGCGAGACGACGTCGAGGATGCCGTCGTTGTCGATGTCGCCGGACGCCACGGGGTCGACGCCCTCGCCCGCCGGACTCGCAGCGCCCGCCGTGACCGCCTTGCCCACGCTCTGCTCGGTGACATCCCGCCACTGGAGCCTCGCCCTCGGGGGCTCGACCCGCCCGCGGTCCATCGGACGCAGCGTCACCCGCGTCATCTAGCACTTCTCGAGATCGCGCTCGCCGTCCTCCTCAGGAATCGACTTGAAGATCTCGCGCTGCTTCCTCGCCTCCTCGCGCCTCTTCTGCCGCCCGAGCACGAGCGAAAGCTTGTAGTTGGCCCCACGATGGCGCGGCGCCAGGGCGAGGATGCTCCTCAGGCTCTTCTCGCTCGCCGCGTAGTCCCTCGTCTCCTCGAGCATGAACGCCAGCTGGTAGAGCGCCTTGACATGGCCCGGCAGGCGCTCGGTGACGCGCCGGAACGCGTCCGCTCCCTCCGCGGGCTCGCCGAGACGCTTGAGCCCCAGCCCGGCGACGTAGTCGAGATCCGGCGGCGAGCCATCGCCGAAGAGCTCGCGCGCCCTGCTCACGTGCTTCTGCGACGCACCGGCCTCGCCGGCGAAAACGAGGACCTTCGCTAGGTTGAGATGGTCCATCGGCACGTCGGGCTCGACCTCGAGCAGACGGCGAAGAAGACGCGCTGCCTCCTCGTAGCCCTCGTTCGAGTCACGGTCGGCATGAAGCTTCGCAAGGTTGCGCAGCCGGTGCGGGTCGGCCAGCTCTCCGTCGAGGCCGGCACCGGTGACCGCGGGCTCGCGCGACGCAGAGCCGGCACCGGAGCCACCATCTTCCGAGCATGAGAACGCCACCGACGCGAGCGTCAGCACGACAGCCCGTCCGTCAACGCGAGACACGTGAAGTTGTCGCATGGTACGCGAAGATCAGAGATCCCCGTCCTCGAGCTTGCCCTGAACGATGCGCTCGATGCGGCCGTCTGTCGAAACGACCATCGAGAGCGGAATCGCCAGTCGGTCCAGATCGAGCAGCGCGTCCGCAGCGCCACCCTCGACCCGGAGCGACTCGTAGCTCAGTGAGCGCCGCTGCCAGAGCTGCGCGATGCGCTCACGGCGCGAGGCGGGGTCGAGGCTGACACCGACGACACGGAACCGTCCGTCGGCGTGGAGCTTCTCGAGAACCCGCAGCTCCTTGACGCACGAGACGCAGGTGGTCGCCCAGAAGTTGATGAGGAGCTTGAGATCGCCGCCACTCCCGAGCGTCCGCGCCCCACCGTCGGCATCCAGGAGCGAGAGCTCGGGTAGCCGCCCACCGATCCCGACGCGAACACCGCGCGGCGGCGGATCGGCGAAGGAGAACGTCCTCGCGGCATAGCTCCCGGGCTCCTCGACACCCTCGACGAGGAGATACCTGCGGCTGGTCTCCAGACCCTCGAAGCTCTGCACCTGCCGTCCCGGCCAGCGCACCACGACATCGACGCTGCGCGCCTCGCCGACACCGAAGATCAGCTCCTGTGCGTGCTGCGACTCGAAGCCGGAGCCGCAACCGAGGACCTGGGCCTGCCTCGACCCGTCGGCCTCGACACGGACGATCGCGCCGATGGGATCCGGCCCTCCCTCGGCAGACCGCAGACGGATCTTGAGGAACCGCGCGCCCTCTGCCCTCGGCGTGTTGTTGCGGAACAGCATGTGACAGTCGCGCTGGATCGCGTTGACGAAGAGATCCGGATCTCCGTCGTCATCGAAGTCCGCCACAACGCTCGCCCGACAGTCACCCTCGCAGTCCGCACCGGAGAGGTCCGAGACATCATCGAAGCGTACGCCGTCCCCCGAACGACTCGACAGGAAGACCTTGTTGCGCTCGAAGCCGCTGAAGGAGAGTCCCTGCTGGAAGATCAGCCCCATGTGGTCCTGCTGGTAGCGATCGCTGCCGGGTCTCTCGAGCGTGATGGCGGCCGTCGAGATCACGTCCTTCGCCGACGCTTCGTCCTTCGAGTCACCGATGCAAGACGCCACCACGTGGCGCCAGTAGACGCTTCACGTGTCCTTCAGCGAGTCGCCCGAGATGAACCCGTTCGACACGTAGACATCCTGCCGGCCGTCGAGATCGATGTCGAGAAGAGCGGGGCTCCATGCCCACGATGCGCCGATCCCTCCCCTCTCGGCCGCCAGCGGCTCGAAGCCGCCCGAGGCCGTCTGCAGGAAGATCGAGTTGCCGGCGGCGAGCTTCGCCAGCGTCTTCTCGACCGACGAGACCCCGTCGCCGGACTCGCCGGAACCCGCGCCCGCCAGACGGCCGAGGATACGCTTGCCCGCCGACGAGGACATGTTGGAGACGTAGAGATCGAGACGCCCGTCCGCGTCGAGGTCACCCCACGCGACGCCCATGCCGTTGCCGGTGTCGAGCACGCCGAGCTGCGCCGCGACGTTCTCGAAGCTGCCGTCACCGCGATTGCGGTAGAGCGCGTTGTCACCGTAGTCGTTGGCGACGTAGAGGTCCTGATCCCCGTCCTCATCGTAGTCCGCGAAGGCGGCGGCGTAGCTCCAGTCAGTGCCGGCGACGCCCGCATCCCCCGCGGCGTCCTCGAAGGACTCGCCCCGCCGGTTCATCAGCAGCAGGTTCGGCTCCCCGTTCCTCGCCCGGTACCACGAGTCGGGGTAGACAGCGTCCAGGCGGTTGTAGTTCGAGACGTAGATATCGAGCCAGCCGTCGTTGTCGACGTCGGCGGCGCAGACCGTGAAGGCGCTCGTGTGGTGAAGGTGGAGCCCGACGTCCTCCGTCACCTCGACGAAGCGCCCCGCACCGTCGTTCCGGTAGAGCCGCGGTGAGTCGCCGTGTGGCACGCCGTCGACCGACCAGCCGACGTGCGCGCAGAAGAGGTCCTGGTCGCCGTCGCGGTCGTAGTCGAGGAAGAGCGGCCCGGTGACGCCGCCGGGTCCGGCCAGCCCGGCGCGCTCGGTGACATCCTCGAAGCGACCATCACCGAGATTGCGCCAGAGGTGACGACGGGCCCCGGTCGTCGTGAAGATATCGTGCAGGCCGTCGTTGTCGAAGTCGGTCGCGGCGGCGCCGCGCCAGTAGAACCTGTCGTTGCCGGGCGTACCGAGACGCGGGCCGACCCATGCGAGTCCGGCAGACGCCGCGACGTCGGTGAAGATCGGCTGATCACGACGTGAGACCCGCAGGCGCTCGAGAACGAAGCGCCGCAGCATCCACTTGCCGCCGCGGGAGACGACCTCCGCTCGCGCCCGACCGTGGAGGCTCCACGGACGAGCGCCCGGCTCGCGTCCTATGATCTGCACCGTCATTCGCAACACTCCACGGCCGCGGTCGGTCGAGAACTCGGCGCCGCGCGTCTTGAAGAACACGTATTCGACGGACTCCAGCGCAGAGAGCGTGCTCTCGAGCGACGCGAGGAAGGCGACCCGATCGACGGGAGCCCGGCTCGGATCCCGTGACGCATCGCGGGTGCGCACTCCGTGCTCGCCGACGCTCTCCCGCCCGGCCCAGCCATCGAAGGCAACGCCGAGGAAGTCCCCGGTGAGATAGGCGCCGGCGCCGTCGTAGTCGCGCTTGCGAACCAGGTCGGAGAGCTCGATCAGGCGGTTCGCGACCTCCTCGCTGGAACTCTCGACAAGCTCCATCTCCTCGATCCGCGAAGCGATCGCCGCCGGCTCGAGGCCGCTCGACAGCTCCACCGACGCGGGCTGCGGGGTCGTCGTCGGCGCACGTTCCGTGTCCGTGCACGACACGAGCGTCGCAAGCCCGAGAACGAACGCCCGGGGAGAGAGACTGCGAAAGGAACCCGGCATGCGTCGTCTCCTGCACCTTACACGGAGTACCAGCACTTTCCGTGCCTTTCCCGGGATATCGGCCCCGGACGCCCGGATTCTTGACCACGCAAGGCCCGCCCGGGCCGGCATGCGCCAACCCGGCACACGAAGATCGCATTTCTAGCGTGTCCGGTCGCGAGAAATCCGACCGCATCGCAAAGTAACCATCACGCCTGCACGCACAGGAAGCCCCGGCTTCCCGGGCCCTTTCCACCACCACCGACACCGCACAACGCTCGCGACAAGTGCCGTCGGGACGCGTCTACCGGCCCTCTTGATCCCGTGATGACGAGCTGCTATGGTGATCGGCTTGCCCTCGGGCGGCAACGCGTCCCGGGTGCCGATCCCGACACGATCCGGAGGCCGCAATGACCGACTACAAGGCGGCGCTCGAGGAGTTCAAGCCCGCCCACGGGTTCTTCGTGGGCATCGACTCCGACGGTTGCGCGTTCGACAGCATGGAGCTGAAGCACAAGGAGTGCTTCTGCCCCAACTACATCAACTACTTCGGCCTCCAGGCGGTGTCGAAGTACGCGCGCGAGTGCTGGGACTTCGTCAACCTGTACTCGGACACTCGCGGCTGCAACCGCTTCCTGGCGCTCATTCGTGCCCTCGACCGCCTGCGCGAGCGCCCCGAGGTGCAACGCCGCGGCGTCGAGGTGCCCAGACTCGACAGTCTCGAGGCCTTCAACGCGTCGGGCAATCCGCTGTCCAATCCGGCGCTCGAGGCCGCCATCGCCGACAACGCGGACGACCAGCTCCGGCACCTGCTGCAGTGGAGCGAGCACGTCAACCGGGATGTCAAGCGCTTCGTCCACGGTGTCGCGCCCTTTCCCGACCTGCGCCCCTGCCTCGAGAAGCTGTCGACGAGCACCGATATGATGGTCGTCTCGTCGACCCCCGTCGAGGCCCTCAGGAACGAGTGGAAGGAGCACGACATCGAGAAGTTCGTCGCCCTGATCTGCGGGCAGGAGATGGGCTCCAAGAAGCAGGTGCTCGCCACGGCGCTGCCCCACTACGAGAAGGACCGCATCCTGATGATCGGCGACGCGCCCGGGGACCGCAACGCGGCGAAGGCGCACGGCGCGCTCTTCTTCCCCGTCGTCCCCGGCGACGAGGAAGCGTCCTGGACCCGGCTCCTCGAGGAAGGCATCGACCGCTTCCTTGCCGGGACCTACGCCGGCACCTACGAGGAGAAGCTGACGGCAGGGTTCCTCGCGAGGCTGCCCTCCGATCCGCCCTGGGATACATAGCCGGGAGCCCCGGAAGGAGAGCCGGCCCGCCCCTCGGAAGAAACGCGCGGAGTCCGAGACCCGACGCTGCGAAGAAACCCGATGCGAGAGACAGAACGAGCGAAATGAGCACGACACCCTGCGACATCGGCCTGGTCGGCCTTGCGGTGATGGGCAAGAACCTGGTCCTCAACATGGAGGACCACGGCTACAGCGTCGCGGTCTTCAACCGGACGACCGCCCGCGTCGACGAGTTCATCGCCGAGCACCCCGACCGCAAGCTTCACGGCACCCACAGCATCGAGGAGCTCTGCGCGAAGCTCCGGAGCCCGCGCAAGATCATCCTGCTCGTCAAGGCCGGTCCGCCGGTGGACGACTTCATCGAATTGATCGTTCCACACCTCGACCCGGACGACATCATCATCGACGCCGGCAACTCGCACTTTCCCGACACGATCCGCCGCACCGCGGACCTCCACGAGCGCGGATTGCGCTTCATCGGTACGGGCGTGTCCGGGGGCGAGGAGGGGGCGCGGTTCGGGCCGAGCATCATGCCCGGCGGATCTCCGAGTGCCTGGCCGGAGGTGAAGGACATATTCCAGGCGATCGCGGCAAAGGTCGGTCCTGATGACGCCCCGTGCTGCGAGTGGGTCGGCGACGATGGTGCCGGACACTACGTCAAGATGGTCCACAACGGCATCGAGTACGGCGACATGCAGTTGATCTGCGAGGCGTACTTCCTGATGAAGGAGTCGCTCGGCATGTCGAGCGACGAGATGCATGAGGTCTTCGCGCGCTGGAACGAGGGAGACCTCGAGAGCTACCTGATCGAGATCACTCGGGACATTCTCGCGGTCAGGGACGAGGCGTCGGACGCTCCGCTCGTCGAGATGATCCTCGACACCGCCGGTCAAAAAGGCACGGGACGGTGGACGTCCGAGTCGGCGATCCAGCTCGGAATCTCGGCCCCGACCATCGTCGAGGCGGTGCTCGCGCGCGCGATCTCCGCACAGAAAGCGCAGAGGGTCGCTGCGTCCACCGAGCTCGAGGGACCGTCGGCGTCCTTCGAAGGCTCAAAGGAGGCGTTCATCGACGCGATCGAGAAGGCTCTGTACTGCTCGAAGATCTGCTCCTACGCGCAGGGCTACGCGCTGATCCGCGCAGCGGCGAAGGAGTACGGGTGGAAGCTCGACTTCGGCAACATCGCGCTTCTGTGGCGCGGCGGCTGCATCATCCGTGCGGTCTTCCTCGAGCGCATCCGCGACGCCTTCGCGCGGTGCCCCGAGCTCGAGAACCTGCTCCTCGACCCCTTCTTCAAGAACGCCATCCATCAGAACCAGGAGGCCTGGCGCACAGTCGTCAGCCAGGCAATCCGGCTCGGCGTCCCCACGCCCGCGTTCAGCTCAGCGCTCGCCTACTACGACAGCTATCGACGCGAGGTGCTGCCGGCGAACCTGCTGCAGGCGCAGCGAGATTATTTCGGCTCCCACACCTACCGACGGATCGACGAGCCCGACGGCGAACCGGTGCACACCGACTGGGTCGGCATCACGAAGAAGACCAGAGACGGGGCTTGATCCGAACGGCAGGTCGCGCAACGGACGCGTCAGGCGACACTGTCGAGCCGCCTGTTGAACGACTCCGTACGGCGCGCTCGGTTCAAGAAGCGCGTCGGCTGTGCAAGCGCGAGTCACCTCGCACGAGATCGGCACGCCGAAACGCGCGCGCTCGGGTGCAGCGTCAGAGCTCCGGCCGGGCCAGGCCCGGGCGAAAGGGCCGCTTCCGCGCCCAACCGGCACTTGCAACGGGCTGCTAGGCGGTCTTCTTCTTCGAAACGCGCTTCTTTCCGGAGCGCTTCGCCCCCGCGCGCTTCGCCCCCGCGCGCTTCGCCCCCGCGCGCTTCTTTGCGGTGCGCTTCTTTGCGGTGCGCTTCTTTGCGGTGCGCTTCTTGCCCGGTTTCGGGCTCGACTTGCCGGACGTCGTTGCGGTAGCACCCTTCTTGAGCCGAAATCCGTCCTTCGTTCGGACGATATCGTCAGCCTGGTTGGCGGCGTTATAGACCGCGGTGTAGAAGCTGCTCGGCTTGGCCTTCGTCGAGTAGCCGTCGGCGATCACCGCGTCGCGCAACGCGCCCGCGCCCAGCGGCGACTTGCTCCGGTCGAGAACTTCGATGATCGACGTCCGCAGGGTCTTTCTGGGACCCGTGGGCATCGCTCTGCGGCTCTTGCGGTTGCGATCCAGACCGCCCTGACCGGCCGGGTCCGGGCCGCCCCCCTGGATCTTCAGGATCTCCTCGCAAAGCTGCTTCAGCTTCGAGTTGCGCTCGATGGCTCGCTCGAGAGAGTTGATCACGGCGCGAATCTTGTCGGGACTGATCGTGATATTCTGAACCTTGACGTCCATTTGCTTTCTCCTTCCGGTTTCCCCCCGACAACGCCGCTCGACCACTCTCTGCGGCAGCCAGCCGCACCTCCCCAGCCGCATTCCTTCAACGCGATTCTCTGCATACCAGCGTGACGCGCGGCCGAGACGCGATTCTCTGCATACCAGCGTGACGCGCGGCCGAGACTCCACACGCCAGGCCCCCAGGCAATCAACGTGAATCTGTTCGGGGTATTGAAAAGAGTCCGTGGGAACAGCCGCCTGTTCCCGTATCACTATAGTCGAAAACTATATTCTTGCAACACTCATTTTCTGCTATCGTTCACGATAATCATCAGGCAGCATCTCCGGCTGCGGTGAACTGGAGGCGACGCGAGAACGTCGCTCCGGAATCACGGCATCCGACCTCTCATGACGGACACGGCAGCGCACCGTAAAGAAGCGCACCGTGATGACACGCCATGTTTTTTTCCGGAATCGCGGACGAAGCGGGCAGCGACCTCGACCGTCAGGTCAAGGCGCATCTCGAGCTCGGCTGGTCCCATATCGAAATCCGCAATGTCGATGGCGTCAACCTGACGGATGTCGACGACGCGCGCTTCGAGGAGATCCACGCCGCGGTGAGCGACGCCGGACTCCAGGTCTCGTGCTTCGCGTCGCAGCTCGCCAACTGGGCACGCCCGATCGACGGCTCCTTCGACGTCGACCGCCAGGAACTCGAACGAGCGATTCCACGGATGCAGAAGATGGGCACCGAGTTCATCCGCACCATGAGCTATCCGAACTCCTCCCCGCCGCTCTCGGATGCCGACTGGCGCAAGACCGTCGTCGAGCGCATGAAGGAGCTCTGCCGTATCGCGCGGGACGGAGGCGTCACCCTCGTCCACGAGAACTGCAACGGCTGGGGCGGCCAGGGTGCGCAGCAGACGATGGACCTGCTGTCGGACGTCGGCTCGGAGCGTCTCAAGCTCGTCTTCGACACGGGCAACCCGTGCCAGTACTCACAGGACGCCTGGGAATACTACACGGGCGTCCAGGAAGAGATCGTCTACGTCCACATCAAGGACTACGTACCCGGGGACGGCGACGGCGCCGAGGAGGTCGCCTGCTACCCCGGCGAGGGCTGTGGATACGTGCGAGAGATCTGCTCCGATCTGCTCGAGCGCGGGTACGACGGCGGGTTCTCGATCGAGCCGCACATCACATCGGTCATCCACCTGCACCAGGAGGCGGACGATCCGGAGCTGGCCTTCAAGACCTACGTCGAGTACGGCCGACGCCTCGAGAGGCTCTTCCACGAGGTCCGCACGGGTTGACCCGAGCCCGGACGCCCCGCAGAATAGTGGGGGTCCACGCCGCGAGGATCCCGTCCAGGAACCGCATCGGACCTTCTCCCAGGGAGTTTACCGGAATGTCCCGTTACTCGGTCGTTCTCCTCGTCGCTGCGCTGGCGACGCGGCCCGCTCTCGCCGACGACGTGGCGACCGAGCCCGTCATCTTCGGCCACTACGTGGAGGCACGCAGCGACGTGCGCCATGCGAGGTTCGTCCCCGCCGCCACGGGCTCCCAGCTCGACCTCGAGACGCCTGATCTGGCAGCGCCGGTGATCCGCCCCGGTCGCGGACGCCCCTTCGAGCACCGGGCCGTTCTCGGATGGAACATCGCGCACGGCACGTGGAACGGTGAGATTCTCGACGGGATGTCGCTCGTGGCCATCGTCGAGTCGCAGGGAGCGCTCGGTACGCCGATCGAGGGCCAGCTGCGCACCCTCGTCCTCGTCGATGCGAAGGCGACGAAGAAGCAGAAAGATGCCCTCCTCTACCTCTTTCGCGAGCTCGCTCCGCGCTTCGCGCGACGCACCGGTAAGGTTCGCTCGCTGAAGCTCCGATTCCAGCACAGTGACCACGAGCTGCGGCTCGAAGCCGGGTCGGCCCTCTCGCTACGCATCGAGACCCACGAACCCGACGGTGCGGACTGCGAGTCGATCTGCGGCAAGGACCCCCAGCCGCGCAAGCCGCTCTCACGTCATGTGCGGAGCGAACGAGCGATCGCGACGAAGGACCTCTACAGCGGTGCCGACCTCCCGGTACGATGGAGCGCCGACGACTCCGGCGAGACTCTCGCGGGGAAGTTCCGCCTCTGAGCCCGCACCCGACGCGCAGCCCCCACGTAGCGGCGGTGAATAAGTCCCCCTCTGCGTCGTCTGAGCTACCCGGGCTCGACAACCAGATCGGAAACGCCCTCTCACGACCGTGAGCGGCGTCTCCGGGCAAAGGAGGACTCCCATGAAGAAGGCTCTGCTCTTCGCCCTCACGCTCACCGGCACCTGTCTGCTGCTTCCTTCGATATCCCATGCGACCCCGGACTTACGGATCGACTTCGGGATCCACGGCGGCCTTGCAAGCGTCAGCGGCAGCTTCCGTCGGGGGGGCTTCGGGCTCCGACGCTCCCGGTATGACCACGGCGCTGCTCGCGTCTCCTGCCGCCCGACCCGCGCAAGACACGTTCATCGCCACCACTGGGTGCCGCGCTACGAACGCGTGTGGACGCCGCCAGTCTACCGCACGATCTTCGCCGGCTACGACGTCTGCGGCAACCCGGTCTACCGGCGCGTCTGCGTCCGCGTCGGCCACTACCGCCAGGTACGACGCGGGTCCCGTTGCGGCTGTGGGCACCACCGCCACTGACGATCACTGATTGTCACGGGCGGTCACGGGCCGCGGCCGCCGGGCTCGGGGCTCAGCTCCCTCGGTGCCGAAAGCGAGCGAGATCTCCGCGCACCCGGCGTCCCATCACCGGTAGTAGAGGAAGTAGAACGGAAACGCGAAGGCCTCGCGGAAGACGAAGAATCCCTCCCGCGCCAGCCCCGGCCGCTCCGGCGCGTCGCGACGAGCGCAAGCCGGCACCGTGTAGCAGCAGGTGCCGGCCCGCTCGAAGATCATCTTCACGCGCGCGCAGTGGAAGTACTGGCTGACGATCAGCAGCCCCTGGAAACCGTTCTCCCGCGCGATCCGGCCGCAGTTTCGCGCCGACGCCGCCGTCGTCGCGCCGTCCTCGTCGAGGATGATCTGCGAGGCGGGCACCGATCCCTGCCGCTGGGCGTAGGCCTTCATCGCCCGGGCCTCATGGACGCCGTTACTGCCGACTCCCCCGCTCATGATCAGGTAGGACACGACGCCGTCGCGGTAGAGCTCGATCCCCGTGTCCAGGCGCGCCTTCAGGGCACCGCTGAGCCGTCCGTCGTCGTGGACCTTGGCGCCGAGCACGACGGCGGCATCGGCGTACCGACGGTAGTCGACACGTCCGAAGGTGATGACGTACGCGACCACGAGCGCGAAGAACGACAGAGCGATCAGAGTCCCGTTCACGAAGCACCACGCCGGAAGCGGAAGCCGCGCATCGAGCTTGCCGTTCCACGAGACGCGCGCGAACTCCAGGAGCAGGATGCAGCTGACGAAGAGGCTGAACGGCACCGGAAAGTCGGTCGTGAACTCTCCGAGGTGAAGGCGGTAGTAGTAGCGGACGACGCTCGATCCGACGAGGATCAGGAACCCGAACAGCACGCCACCGAGGAGCCACCTCGCCCACGGCGAGCTGGCGTTCTCGTGCGGCACCAGCAGCGCCATCCCGAGCAGAGCTGCGAGAATCGACAGCTCCGGCTCCGGCATGTCGAGCTCGAGCCACACGGAAGTCAGCGACAGCCCCGGGTTCTCAATCGCGAGAACGAGGTTGAAGAGTGTCAGAATCGCCAGGGCGATTCCGGGAGCACGGGTCAGACCGAAGACTCGCTGCAGCATACCTTGCGGGAAAACAAGACTCACCGTCACGGACCGGTAAGAACATCCGAACAGCCACCGGTAATCTCCGATATCGGATCATCGTCGGCACTTCCGACAGGTCTTTTTGGGTGGGTAAGGGAGATTTTCGGACCACGGTCTCCCGCGCTCGAGCGAGCCATCCCTTCAATGTCCTGTCAGGGTAGCCGCTCGCGGAGCCCGGGTATAGAATGTCCTCATGAAGGCGAAAGGGGTCGACCTTAGCCGGGTTCTCGAGGCCTGGACCTACGACGAGGCGGACAACGTCCGGCGAGTAACCACCGAGAGTGGTCGGAAGGTGCTCCAGGTCCGCCTGCCGCTGGGAGTCGAGCAGTACGAGCTCGTCGGCCGCCCGGACGGCTCCCGTCCGGAGAACTGCGAGTCCTGGTTCGACCACTTCAGCGAAGCAGCGAGTCGAGAGCCGTGGGACTTCTCCCTGGCGGACGACGACTACGAGAAGATCAAGGACGAGTGCCTTCTCTACTACTACCGCTACCTCCTCTTCTTCCAGATTCAGGAATACGGCGACTGCGCGCGCGACACGCTCCGCAACCTTCGAGTGCTGGACTTCGTCTCGAAGCACACGGACCGCGGTCGCTCGACGAGTCTCGAGCAGTACCGGCCTTACATCCTCCGGATGCACCTCATGGCGCAAGCCCTCGACAAGGTGCAGAACGGTGAAGACGTCCACGAGGCGCTCGACCTGATAGAGTCGGGCCTCGAGCAAATCCGCGATCTTCCGGAGATCGAAGGTGAGAACGTCTTCGAGCACGAGAGGCAGACCTCGCTGAAGGTACTCCGCCAGCTTCACGAGCAGCTCGAGGCGATGCTGCCTCCAGACCCTGAATCCGTGCTCAAGCGTCAGCTCGACGATGCGGTCCGCGACGAGAACTACGAGGAGGCGGCGCGTCTACGAGACCGGCTCGCGAGCGACGTCGAGGACGGGGCGAATCTGACCGACGGGGCGGGCTGAGCCACGGGGCGATCCGGGCCACGGGGCGATCCGGGCCACGGGGCGATCCGGGCCACGGGGCGATCCGGGCCACGGGGCGATCCACGAGCGGCTCCAGCGAGGACCTCACTCGAGCACGAAGCGCCGCACCGCCTCGGCGACGCCGCCCTCGTTGTTGGTTTTCTCGGTGACGAAGTCGGCCATCTCCTTCACCGACGACCGTGCGTTGGCGACGGCGACGGCGAGACCGGCGACCTCCAGCATCAGGGCGTCGTTCTCCGCGTCTCCGAGCGCCATCACCTGCTCGACCGAGCAGCCGTGGTGGGCGGCGATCGACGCGAGGGCCTCCCCCTTGTTGACGCCCGCGTCCGTGATCTCGAGGTACTCCGGCTCCGAGATCGCCACGTGCGCTCGCCCGGCGAGCTCGACACGGAACCGATCCCGCAGTCGCTCGCACTGCGGCGGGTCACACAGGAGGATGAGCTTGGTGGGCTTCGTCCCGGCCATCTCGTCGAGACATCCGAAGCGGTACTCGGCGCCGGTACGGCGGCTGTAGAGCTCGGCAAATCGCTCGCGAGCGGGGCTCGCCTCGGCGTAGAGCCGATCGTCGTGAAAGAAGTTGAGCAGGATGTCGTGCCGCCGCGAGTAGGAGAGGAAGAAATCAGCGACGTCGGCGGGCACGGGCCGGTGCCGGATCAGGGGACGGCCCTCGGCGCGCGTGCCGACGACCTTGGCGCCGTTGTAAGCCAGCAGCACGCAGTCGAACCCCAGCCGATCCTGCACCGGCTCGATCCGCGGGATCATCCGCCCTGACGAAATCGCCACCGGAACACCGCGGCACGTCGCCTCGCGCAGGGCGGTGATGTTGTCGGGGTGAATTCCCTTGTCGTCGTCGAGAAGGGTACCGTCGAGATCGAGGGCGATCAGTCGAACATCACACATGCACTTGACCTGTTTCGCGCTGGTCCGTAAGCTACGCACGTTTCCCGGCTGAACACAAGTGGGCGATTAGCTCAGCTGGTTAGAGCGCCATCCTCACACGGTGGAAGTCACTGGTTCGAATCCAGTATCGCCCACCACTGCTCTCACGGCTGCGGAACGACTGACCGCTGCAGGCCGTGAGAAGGACCCGGACCGGGGCGAACCGGCGCGGCGTCCTTTCCCGCCGCCGCGAGAGTCGCACGCATGCCATGGGGGCTCCCCGAAGGGCCACTGTCCGCTGCACGGCACGCTCTTCAGTCCGTCTCTGCAGCCCCGGCTCTTCGAGGTGCCGGTGGACCGGGACACTCGACTCGGACGCCCGACGTTGACCCGCAAGCCACGAGCTCGACGTCGCACCGGAGGGTACGTGGAAGTCGAGGTCGACGAGGACGTCGATACGCTCGCCCCCACGGCGAGAGCTGCGTGCGGCAAGCACGCGGCGGTCAGCTCCAGCCCCTCGACGATGTGCCCGCCATCACCAGACCGTGACCACGACGCGCCGTCCCGACGCGCGATCGCGGTGCTCCCAGAGGTAGACACCCTGCCAGGTGCCGAGCGCCGGACGGCCGCCCGAGACCGGAATCGAGAGGCTGGTCTGCGTCAGCACGTTCTTGACGTGAGACGGCATGTCGTCCGGCCCCTCGTGCGTGTGACGGAAGTACGGCAGGCCCTCCGGCACCAGACGGTCGAGGAAGGCCTCGAGATCCGCCCGCGCGGTGGGATCGGCGTTCTCGTTGATGCAGAGGCTGGCGGAGGTGTGCTGCAGGAAGATGTTGCACACGCCCCTGTCGACGCCGCTCTCGGCGACGACGCGCGCGACTTCACGAGTGATCTCGTGCAGCCCGCGACTCGCGGGTGCGAGGTTGATCGTACTCTGGAACGCGCCCGCCATGAAGCCCTCGCTCGATCTCCGTTACTCTCCCGCCCCTCGCACGGTTCTCGTGTCAGCTGCGCATCGCGTGCTTCGCCAGCCGCGAAGTGACCTCCCAGATCGGCCCCGGGAACCGATGACTGCGGGCCGCGACCCGGTCGAACGCCTCCAGGAACCAGTTGACGTCGGAGTCCGTCAAGACCAGCGGGGGAATCAGCTTGATGACCTCGAGGCCGTGACCGGCCACCTGCGTCAGCACGCGGTGATCCGCCAGCAACGGCATGACGATGGCCTGGCCGAAGAGCCCGCTGTTGACCTTGTGCGCAAGATCCCATCCGAGCCTGAGCTTGAAGGAGGACGGACGGCCGAACTCGATGCCGATCATCAGCCCCCGGCCACGCACGTCGCTGATCAGCTCGTACCTCTCCTTGAGGTCCTCGAGCCCCTTCTTCAGCACGTCGCCCATGCGCCGCGCGTTCTCGACGAGGTTCTCGTCCTCGAGGACGTGCAGCGTCGCGAGCCCCGCAACCATGGCAAACCCACCCTGGCCAAAGGTGGAGGAGTGGACGACACAGTTCTCCATGCTGTCGAAGACCCTGTCGTAGATGTCGCGACGCGTCAGCACCGCGCCGACGGGGACGAAGCCGCCGGAGAGCGCCTTCGAGATTACCAGGATGTCCGGCTCCACGCCCGAGTGCTCGAACGCGAAGAGCTTGCCGGTGCGACCCAGTCCGGTCTGCACCTCGTCGAGAACGAAGAGCGCGCCGTGACGGGTGCACGCCCTCTTCGCCGCAAGCAGGTAATCGTCGTCAGCGACGAAGACCCCCTTGCCCTGGATCGGCTCGAGCACGAAGGCGGCGACGTCACCCTTCTCGAGCTCGCGATCGAGGGCCGCGAGATCACCACAGGGGATCGAGTCGCAGCCGGGGACGAGCGGATCGAAGCCGTCGCGGAAATGATGATCGCCGTTCAGAGACAGCGAGCCGTTTGTCAGACCGTGAAAAGCGTGATCACAGTGGAGGATCCTTGGACGCCGCGTGGCGCGGTGCGCGTACTTGATCGCGGTCTCGACGCCTTCGGTTCCGGAGCTCGTGAAGTAGACCGTGTCGAGGCTCGACGGGACCTTCTCCTTCAGCTTCTCCGCGAGCAGTCCGGAGAGCAGAGGAGGATCCATCTGGACGAGGGACGAAGGCTGGGTCTCCATGAACTCGCAGAGAGCCTGACGCACCACCGGATGATTGCGTCCGATGTTGAAGACGCCGTAGCCGGCGAGCATGTCCAGGTAGCGCTCGCCGGCGCTGTCGAAGAGGTACGGGCCCTCCGCGCGCACGTAGACCCTGTCGAACCCGATCGTCTTGAGGACCCTGGCGAACTGCGGGTTGACATGATTCGAGTGGAGCTCGAGGTTCTCCCCCTGACGCTGACGGATCAGGTCTACGACGTCGAAGGACACGCGCTCACCTCGAGGGTCGTAGGGTCTCGATCATCCGGAAGAACCCGGCGCGACACTTCTGGATCGTCGCCTCGGGCGCGATGACGCGGAGGAAGAGATGTTTGTCGACCATCGCGATGAGAGCCCGGTACTCCGGACGCGGCTCCACGGTCCGCGACATCATGCTCTCCTTGTAACGATACGTGCCTGCAAGCTCGACCAGGACGACCTCGAGCCCGTTGACATCACGCTGCTCCACCTCGGCCTCGGGGTTCTCCTCGAATTGCCCTCGCCAGCGAGCCATGTTGCGAGCCATGTCCTGCCCGACGGCCCGCGAGATCCAGAACTCGCCGTCGTGCTCGTCGTTGTCGGCGTGCGCGATCCGGAACTGCGCCTCACGCATGTTGTTCTTCGTACGCTCTCGCGTCCAGTCCTTCGGTGCGCTGACGACGACGCCGTCGACCACGAACTCGTCTCCGGGATTCCAGTCCGCCGGGACCGGCTTACCCCGGCCGGCGAAGCTCGAGCCACCGGCCGAGGCCCCGGCGACGGTCGGCGGGTGTCCGGCAGGCAAGCCCGCCCCGTGCGGGTTCGACCCGGCGTGCGGATCTCGAGCCGGCGCGGCGGTGACCGCCTCCTGGAGAGCCGGATGCGGTGAGCCTCGCTTCTCGGCATCGGTCGGTTGGTGGTACTCCGCTGTGCCGTCGGAGCAACCGACGAGCACGACGACCGACAGTGTCGGGACGGCGACCAGAGTGATGTGTCTCCTGGATATCATCGATGGCATTTCCTTGATGACTCTCTCACCTCAAGAACCGACGAAGCTCTCGCCTCACCGTCGACATCTTCACGTCGTCCGAGATCATCGCCTCTCCCAATCTCCCGAGCAAGACCCAACGAAGCCCCCGCGGCCCTCGTTTCTTGTCCCTGGCCATCGCTGAACAGATCGTCTCGAGCTTCAGCCCGGCGACACTTGTCGGCAAATCGTAGGCCCGGATCAGCGTCTCGAGACGCTCGGCAACTCCGCGTGGCGTGCGACCCAGCGCCTCACCGAGACGGACTGCGAAGACCATGCCGACGGCGACCGCCTCGCCGTGAAGAAGCTTGCCGTAACCCTGGGCGGCCTCGAGGCCGTGAGCGAGGGTGTGCCCGAAGTTGAGAATCATGCGCAGGCCGGACTCCTTCTCGTCCTCCTGGACCACCGCCGCCTTGATGCGCACGCAACGCTCGACAACCCGCGCCATCAGCGACGGGTCGCCAGCGACGAGCGCCTCTCGCTGCCGCTCCAGAAGACGCAGGAGTCGCTCATCCCGGATCGCGGCGGTCTTGATGATCTCCGCCCAGCCCGAGCGCACCTGACGACGGGACAGCGTGCCGAGAACGTCGAGGTCCACGACGACCGCAAGCGGCTGATGGAAGGCGCCGACGAGGTTCTTGCCCTCCGGGACGTTGATGCCCGTCTTGCCGCCGACCGACGCGTCGACCATGGCGAGCAGCGACGTCGGCACCTGCACGAACGACACGCCACGCAGCAGGCTCGCCGCGGCGTAGCCGGTGATATCGCCGACGACACCGCCACCGAGCGCAACGAGGCACGCGCGACGGTCGCAGCCGCCGCGGATCGCGCCGCGCACGATGCGCTCGAGCTGCTCGAAGCTCTTGGAGGACTCGCCCGCGGGCAGCAGGCCTCTCGACACCGGGACCCCGCTGCGCCGCAGGAGCCTCTCGACGCGCTCACCGTGACAGCCGTGCACCTTGCGGTCGGAAACCAGGTGCAGACCGGAAGGCCGCCGCTTGCCGGCGAGAAGCGAAGGCAGCTCACCGAGAGCGCCGCTTCCGATGATCACCGGATAGGAGCCGCCGGGCGTCCGCACACGGACCGTTCGAGTCGAGGAGTTCGAAGCCATGGTTCTCGGGGCGACTCAGCTCGCGGACCTGTCCTCGCCCCTTTGGACTCGCGCGCGGGCCTCCGCCCGGGCCGCCTTCAGCCGCCCCCGGTACGCCGAGTCCGAGCGTCGCAGGATCAGCCAGATGAGGACCGCCCCGAAGCCGACGATTCCCAGCACCCAGGGGATGAGGCCGAGCACGCCGACGCCCGTGGACTCGAGCTCCGGCAGCTTCTCGTAGCGCCCGGCGACGAGCACGGGGATGTCCCTCTGGAGGATCTGCCCCTTGTGGTTCACCTCGCCCCGATAGAGCCGACAGAAGTAGCCGCGCAAGACCACGCCATCGAGGTGCTGCAGCTCGTCCCTCTGGTCCTCGACGGTGTAGACGAGGTAGTGGTGGAAGATCCCGTGGACCTTGTCCTCGTCGATCATGTAGCTGCGATAGACCCTGTCCGTGCCGACGTTCGGCACACCGGGGAGCGCCCGCAGCTTCAGAGGGTCCTCCCCCGTGTCCGCGCGCACCACGTAGCCCCGGACCTCGACGACGCCGCCCCCGTAGAGGCTCGGCCTCGACTCGAGCAGCGCCCAGACCTTGTCGCCTGGAATCGTGCTCATCACCGG